>JBBSEZ010000063.1:0-29570 GCA_038239195.1 Gemmatales bacterium | reverse complement strand
GCGTTTCCGCGTGACTACTCACCGGCTCTTGCGACATGTCAAGCCCAGGATAAGGTTCTTCGCGTAGCCTCGAATTAAGCCACATGCTCCACCGCTTGTGTGAGCCCCCGTCAATTCCTTTGAGTTTCAGCCTTGCGACCATACTCCCCAGGCGGGGCACTTAACACTTTTGCTTCGACTGTGAGCCCATGTTAAGCCCACAATCTAGTGCCCATCGTTTAGGGCCAGGACTACCGGGGTATCTAATCCCGTTTGCTCCCCTGGCTTTCGCGCCTCAGCGTCAGAAGAGGTCCAGCACGCCGCTTTCGCCACCGGCGTTCCTTCCGATATCTACGCATTTCACCGCTCCACCGGAAGTTCCGCATGCCCCTACCTCCCTCGAGGCCGCCAGTATCAAAGGCACTTCCGCAGTTAAGCTGCGGGATTTCACCCCTGACTTGGCGGCCCGCCTACGCGCCCTTTAAGCCCAGTGAATCCGAACAACGTTCGCACGGTTCGTCTTACCGCGGCTGCTGGCACGAACTTAGCCCGTGCTTCCTCCAGGGGTCGATCAACCTTGCGGCTTTCTCCCCCTCGACAGTGCTTTACAACCCGAAGGCCTTCATCGCACACGCGGCGTCGCTCGGTCAGGCTTGCGCCCATTGCCGAAGATCCTCGACTGCAGCCTCCCGTAGGAGTCTGGCCAGTGTCTCAGTGCCAGTGGCGCGGGTCGTGCTCTCACACCCGCTAAGCATCTTGGCCTTGGTGAGCCGTTACCCCACCAACTAGCTAATACTACATGAGCCTCTCCCGGGGCGAAACTCATTTCGTGCTCGAGGGATGCCCCCCAAGCACGGCGCCCGGTATTACCCCTCCGTTAGGAGGGCTATCCCGATCCCCGAGGCAAGTTACCCATGCCTTACTGCCCCTTTCGCCACTTCCCCCACCCAGTTACCCAGGTGGGATTCGTTCGACTTGCATGCCTAATCCACGCCGCCAACGTTCGTTCTGAGCCAGGATCAAACCCTTCAAAAAATATTAGCCTGCGCGACCGACGCCTGACTGGCGCGCCGACCGCTCTGTGAGCTAACTCGCGGCAGCCAACCGATCCCTCCCAACCACCTGAGGTGGCCAGAGGTTCGCCGATTGCTGTCCGCCATGCAGAGTTTGAGATCGCCTGTAAGCCGACTCAAAGAACTTGCGTAATGACCAGTCTCCCCGTTTCCGGCTCGACCGATCACTTCACAAGGATGTGTCAGCTCTCAGGCTAACACACCCTCGCTTTGGCAGAACCCACCGAATTGTCAAAGAACGACTCAACGAACATGAAGTTAGATGCCTCGGGCGGCGGAAGGATTCAGCGAAATCGCGCTTCGGGCGCCCGATCGGCGGAGAGGGGGGCCGCCACCCTCTGGCCGACGGCGGGACGTTCTCCCGGTCTTGGTCCTAGAATAGGAACAGGGCCCGGCCGTGGGCGGGGGCTGCGGAAGGCGAGGTCGGCCGTGGGGCACGGCTCGGGGCACGCGAATGGCGTTCAAGATCCTGATCGTCGATGACGAGCCGGACGTCGAGCTGTTGATCCGCCAGCGCTTCCGCCGGGAGATGCGCGAGGGAACCTACGAGTTCCTCTTCGCGCGCAACGGCGCGGAGGCGCTGACCACGTTGCACGCCAACCCGGACGTCGAGGTCGTGCTCAGCGACATCAACATGCCCATCATGGACGGCCTGACCCTGCTCGCCCGCCTGCGCGAGCTCGGGGCCCACCCCCCCGCTGCCGTCATCGTCTCGGCCTACGGTGACATGCCCAACATCCGCGCTGCCATGAACGGAGGCGCCTTCGACTTCCTCACCAAGCCGATCGACTTCCAGGACTTCGAGGTCACCGTCCGCAAAACGCTCGACCAGGTGCGTCGCCTGCGCGAGGCCGCCGCCGACCGCGACCGCCTCGTCGCCCTCGACCGGGACCTGCTCACGGCGGCCGAGATTCAGCGCTCGTTCCTGCCCCCGATCCCCCCGCCGTTCGCCGGGCGGGCCGACTTCGCCGTCCACGCCTCGATGGCCCCCGCCCGCGCCGTCGGCGGGGACTTCTTCGACTATTTCCTCGTCCCCTCCGAAAAGGGCGAGCGCCTGGGCCTGGTCATCGGCGACGTCGCCGGCAAGGGCGTGTCGGCCGCCTTGCTCATGGGCGTCACTCGCACCCTGCTGCGGGCGGCGGCCCTGCGCGGCGCGCCTCCCGGCGAATGTCTGCGCCAGGTCAACCGCCTGTTGTTGCGCGACGCCCCTTCCTCGCTGTTCGTGACGTTGTTCTACGCCTCGCTCGACCCGCGCACCGGCGAGCTGCTCTACAGCAACGCCGGGCACAACCCACCCTACCTGCTGCGCGGCGGCGGGGCCGAGCCCCTGCCCGGGCGCGACCTGATCGTGGGCATCCTCGAACAAGCCACGTACGCGACCGGGACCGTTCAGCTTTCTCCGGGCGACCGGCTCCTCCTCTACACCGATGGCGTCACCGAGGCGATGGACCTTGCCGGGGAGCAGTTTGGCGTCGAGCGCCTGATCGAGGCCCTTCTGGGGGCCCCGCAAGACGGCCCAGGCCCCCTGGTGAGTGCCGTCGTGGAGGCCGTCCACCGGTTCATCGGCGACGCTCCTCCTTCCGACGACCTCACCGCCCTGGCGCTGCGCTACGCCGGGCCGACGCCGGAACGAGGGCCCGGCTCATGAGCATCGAGGCCGGAAAAGGGCCAGGGCCCGCCAACATCCTGGTGGTGGACGACCACGCCCGCAACCAGCAGTTGCTCGCCCAGCTAGTCGAGCAACTGGGGCATTGCACGTGGTCGGCCGGCAACGGCCGGGAGGCCCTCGCGCTGCTGCGCGAGCGGCCCTTCGACCTGGTGCTGCTCGACGTGCTGATGCCGGAGATGGACGGCTTCGACGCCCTGGAGCAGGCCAAGGCCGACGAGCGGCTCCGCGAGGTCCCGATCATCATGGTCTCGGGCCTGGGCGAGGTCGATAGCGTGGTCCGCTGCATCGAGGCGGGCGCCGAAGACTATCTCACCAAGCCGTTCGACCCGGTGCTGTTGCGGGCGCGCATCAACGCCTGTCTGGAGAAGAAGCGCCTGCGCGACGAGGAGCGCCGCCGGGCCCAGGAACTGGAGCGCGCCCTGGAGCAGTTGAAGGCGGCCCAGGACCAACTCGTCACCCAGGCCAAGCTCGCGTCGCTGGGCGCCCTGACGGCCGGGATCGCCCACGAGATCCGCAACCCGCTCAACTTCGTCACCAACTTCGCCGAGCTGTCGGGCGAGATCGTCGTCCGGCTGCGCGTCCTCCTGAGCCAGCCACAGGGCCCGGCGCGCGACGAGGAGCTGGCGGAGCTCCTGGGCGACCTGGAGCTGAACGTGGCCAAGATCCGGGAGCACGGCGGGCGCGCCGACCACATCGTCCGCGGCATGCTGTTGCACGCGCGCGGCCAGCGGGGCGAGCGGCAGCGCACCGACCTCAACGCCCTCGTGGCGGAGTACGTGCATCTCGGCTACCACGGCTTGCGCGGGCAAGACCCGACGCTCCACGTCGGCGTGGAGACCGAGCTCGATCCTTCGCTGCCACCGGTGTCGCTGTTCCCGCAGGAGCTGAGCCGGGTCATCGTCAACCTGACTCAGAACGCCTGCTACGCTGCCCACGACAGGGCGAAGACCGCGGGGCCCGGGTTTTCGCCGCGCGTGGTGGTGCGGACGCGCGACCGGGGCGAGGAGGTTGAGGTGCGCTTCTGGGACAACGGCAACGGGATCAGCGCGGCCAACCGGGAGCACGTGTTCACGCCGTTCTTCACGACGAAGCCGGCCGGGGCGGGCACGGGCCTGGGGCTGTCGATCAGTTACGAGATCGTGGTGCAGCTACACCAGGGGCGGCTGGCGATGGAGTCGGAGGAGGGGCAGTTTGCGGAGCTGATCGTGAGCTTGCCGAGGGGGTAGCCTGTCGCCGGAGCAGGGCCGTCAACGGCTCGAACTCGTGAGCGCCTGGTGGCGGGCTGCTTTCTGCGGTTCGCTCCACTCTTCCGCGCTCCAGACCAGCACGCTGTTCCCCGGGCCGAGAGCGACCAGGCGCCGGCCGTCGCCGCCGAACGCTACCCGACCCGTTCCCGGCAAGGAGAACACTTCCTGGCCGGTGGACAGGTCCCACAGGTCGAGGAAGCGCTGGAGGTCGTTGGCCAGGTCGAGGGAGCTGGCGTAGCGACGGGCCGGCTCTTTCTGGAGGCACTTCAGGCAAATGGTTTCGAGGTCGCGCGGGAGGCTGGGCTGCAAGGTGGACGGGGGGACCGGTTCGTTGCCGATCACCTGGAGCAGCGTGTCGAGCGTGGTGGCGGCCTTGAACGGCGGTCGGCCGGTGAGGCACTCGTAGAGGACTGCTCCCAGGGCGTAGACGTCCGCGGCGGGGCCGACTTCCTTGCCCTTGCCGGCGGCCTGCTCGGGGGCCATGTAGCTGGGCGTGCCCAGAACGGCGCCGGACTGAGTGTGGCCCGACGAAGCGCCCAGTTGCTTGGCGAGGCCGAAGTCGCTCACTTTGGGAACGAAACTGGCGAGAGGAGGACTTGCGCTCCCCGATTGCGGCGCGCCCTCCGGGGGCCTGCGTCTCCTCGCCAGCAGGATGTTCGCGGGCTTCAGGTCGCGGTGGACGATGCCCGCCTGGTGGGCCGCATGGACGGCCGGCACCAACGCGGCGAGCAGTCCCGCGGCCTCGCGCGGGGGCAGGGGCGTGCCGGCGAGCTGCGCCTCCAGGGTGCCGCCCTTGAGGAACTCGAGCGCCATGTAGGGGCAGCCCTCGCGTTCGCCGACCTCGTAAATCTGCACGATCCCGGGGTGCTGGAGCCGGGCCAGCGACTCCGCCTCGGCCCGGAAGCGGCCGCGGTCGTGAGGGCTGGCGTGCCGTCCGGCCAGGATCATCTTGAAGGCGACGGTCCGGTTGAGGCTTTTCTGCCGCGCCCGGTAGACCACGCCCATGCCGCCGTGGCCGATCACTTCCAGCAGCTCGTAGCCGGGCACCTCCGGGAGGAGTTGGTCTTCCGGGAAGGGAACGGCGCCCGACGGAGTGGCGGCGGTTGCCGACGTTGCCGGGGCCAGAAGGGCGCCGCCCTCCACGGCCGTGCTGCCGCAGACGGGGCAACTCGCGGGCCCCGCCGCATCCGGGTGTACTTCCCAGCGGTGCCCTTGCGGGCAGGTGACGGGGTGGGACATGCGGGCGCTCCCCAGGGCAGGCTCAGGAGTTGGGGGTGGACTACAGCCGGGCAGTGCAAAGCGTAGCAGGCGAGGGCCCGATGGCAAAGGAAAAAGCACGGGCCGCAGCCAGGTTCGGGTGTGGCGAGTGGACTGATCGCCGCGTGCCCACCGTGTAGCCGCGACGCGGAGCGGAGCGCGTCGTTCGCCGCAGGAAGGACAGGGACGGCTGCGCGTCACCGCGAGGATCGATAGAATCCGGGGGAGGCGTTGCTCCCAGTCACAAAGGACGTTCTTTGCATGCCTTCCCGATTGCAACTTCTGGCCAGCCCGGCAGTCTGCGCCTACGTCCGCCATTTCCCGATCGAGCGCGGCAAGTGGCGCCTGTTGAGGTGGGCTTCGCGGTTTCTGGTGGCCAAGCTCGAGCCGGGCACGTACATCCGGGTGTCGGACGCCACGGATTCGGTGGAACAGGCGATCGTTTACCAGGGGCTTCTGGAGCCCGAGGACGTGCGCTTCTTCTTGAGCCTCCTGGAGCCGGGGATGACGGTTTTCGACGTCGGCGCCAACCTGGGCACGTACGCGCTGCTGGCGGCGCGACGTGTCGGGCCGAGTGGTCGCCTGCACGCCTTTGAGCCAGGCCCCGCCACCGCCGACCGCCTGCGCGGGAACGTCCGCTTGAATGGCCTGAGCAACGTCGTGGTCAATCAAGCTGCGGTCAGCGATCGCGCGGGAGTCATCACCCTCTATCTGCAAGACGACAGCGACTGCAACACGCTGACCGCCGGCGCCGGCACGCCCGTCCAGGTCCCGGCGTTGACGCTGGACGACTATGTGGGCACGCACAATCTCGGACAGGTGGACGTGCTGAAAATGGACGTCGAAGGGGCGGAGGTGACGGCCCTGCGCGGCGGTGGTCGGTTGCTGGCGGCCCCGCGGGCCCCGCTGATCCTCCTCGAATTCAACCCGCAGGCCCTGGAAAAAGCGGGCTCCAGCGTGTCGGAGCTCCGCCAGTTGCTGGAAGGGCACGCGTATCGCTGTCACGCCCTCCAGGCGTATGACGGAGGAAGCTACTACAACGTGCTGGCGTGGCAGCCGTGGCACCGCGAACGCTTCCCGGCCTTGCGGGCACGGGAGCTGACGGCGCTGGCCTGACAGCCCAGCGCGGGCCGCGTCCTCAGCGGTCCTGGTCTGGGCCCTCGACGGGGCCGCGGGGCTCGTCCGGGAGTTCCGCCTGCGCCTCTGCCCGCCGCTTCAACTCGGCCAGCGAGGGGAGCAGGACGACTGGCACGCCCAGCAGTTCGCCCAGGGCGGCGAACGTCCGGTCGGCCGTCACGATCCGCACGCCGCGTCCCGTCTGGAGGGCGATCAGCGAGTCTCCCAGTCGCTCACACCAGCGACAGCCAGGCGTCCTCTCCGCGGTGGCGTCGGCCTCCTGAAGGACCTCCGCCTGGCGGAGGAAGCCGGGATTACCGGCGTACCGTCGCCGGGCCTCCGTGCCGATCAGGTCGATCGCGCGGCGGCGAAGGCGGCGACGCTGGGCCTGGCGGAACGTGCAGAGGCCACAGGCGGGCACGCCCCGGCGGATGGCCCGGAACCGCTCGTAGAAGTCGAGCAGCAGCTCGTCCTCGTAGTCCTGGGTGTCAATGGTGACTCGGCCCAGCACGCAGGCCAGCGGGTCGGCGGCGGGCCGCGGGAAGGCTTCGAACGACCAGATCAGCCGGACGATGAAGTTGCCCAGCCGCTCCAACGAGCGGTCCTTGCTGGCCCAGTCGTCCTGGGTCGCCAGCCAGCGGGAGACCGTCAGCAGCACCACCTTGAGTTTGCGTTCCTGCCGGAGCTGTTGCGACCAGTCGATCAGGGCGTCCTCGACGGTAACGCTCTCCTTGATCAGGCTGTGCATGTCGATCAGGTTGGAGACGACGCCCCGCAAGTACTCCATGCGGACGAAGACGGTCACCTGGATCCGGCCCCGGTGACGGCCTTCTCGACGGCTGCCCGTTGCAGCGTGTGGCCGTGGAGGCGGTAGATGACCGCCGAGGTGGCCAGCAAGTAGCGAGGCTCAGCCTTTTGGGCCATCGTCGAGGTCTTCCGGTTCGAGGGGGCCCAGGTCGATGGCGGGAACGGTGGGGATGCCGCGCTCGGCGAACAGCCGGCGGACGGCGTCGTAGTCTGCGAAGGTCAAGGGCGCCTGTCGCGTGCCGCTGGCGAAGGCCTCGCGGAGAGCATCGACGACCAGGGGCGTGTACTGTTTCCAGGTGAGGCAGGCGAGTGCGGCCTCGACCAGCGTGACGACCGACAAGAAGTTGGTCTCGCCGGAGGCCCGCAGCAAGTCGTGGTCTCGGGACAAGTCCCGCTTGAGCAGTTGGACCTCGGTCGCCAGTGGGACGGTGCCCAGGAGGGCGGGCAACTGCTGCGCCCTGGCGAGGAGCTGGCGGGCGAGGTCGGCGCGCGTCGTCGGCCGTTCCACACCGGGGTGGGCAAGATCGGCGCTCATGGCGGGCCTCCCTTCCTCTCGTTGGCGGTCGGTCGATCACGCCGATTATGGCCTCGAACCCGATGGCGGTCAACGGAGACTGCCTCGCTGACGTGCAGTGGCGTCGTCCCAAGTTGGAGGACCTGCAACACCACTTGGGGCCACAGTATCAGCGGCGAGTCGTTGCGGGGCCCGGTGTCCTGGCTAACAGCGCTTCAATCTTCACTCTGTCTTCCCGCCTCATACCCGAGTTGCCAGAAATACATGTCCACAAGCTTCATCAGCGGATAGTGCGCTCCGCTGTGCTCTCTGATGGTCGCTTGCTCGCTACGAAGCTCGGTTAGATGTTTGCAGGAATAAGCCAGAAGTTTCTTGACGAGTTTTCCGTTCAGGTACGAATACCCCAGCCCTGCACCCCTGAACCCGGCAATGAAATACTGATCGCAGGCAGGCAGACACCCGAATGTGCCGAGGAGAACTTTCGTCACCAGGGTTTCTGTGGGCTGGCCGAACTGACTATATGCTTTGCTGATTGCTTCCGCAGCGTCCAGGATGACCGGCACAAGTTCGACATCGTCTGCTTCAGACCCAAACTCGCGTTCCCAAAGCGGCGCGAAGCGCGAGGAGGCGAGGCAATCGACAACCCCCAAGTGGATCGTGTAAGCATGCTGAAGCAAGAACGTTGACCCGCGATACATGCCCCAGCTTGCGAGATAGAACCCAAGTTGTCAGGCCGCGTGGTGGCGCTGGGCCGCGATCCCCGAAGGCTTCACGTCGCGGAAGAAGCGGTAGCAATGTTCCCATGACCGATAGCGGTGGTGGGGGTCACCAGCGATACCGCCGTAATAGGCGCAAAGCTTCTCGTGGATCATCGCAGGCCCCACTTTTCGGAGTCAATCCCGTCACAGCCTTGGCATGCTGGCGATTCTACGGTGCATGACAACTCCACCATCGCACGGGGCTCGCTCACGCCTGTCGGCGTGGAATCGCCGGGCCGTGAACGATTACCCCGGTCAAGGTACGCTTGGCGGCAGCGAGCGGCACGCCTAAGTGTCCGGCGGGACCGGACGGCCTACCCCCGTCGAGTGCCGATCACGACCAGGCCGACGACGGCACCAGGGCCGGAATTGTCATCGCTCCGCCGTTTGCGGTCAGGCGTCCTTGCGGTCCCAGGTGCCCTTGACGCTAAGGATGTTCTGCCGGACCGCCTTCAACACGTCTTCCTTCTTCTTGAACTTCTGCTCGAGCCCCACCTTCCGGGCCAGTTCGTCCAGCTTGGCCTTCGGCGGATCAAGAGCTTGCAGGGCACTCACCGCCGCCTCGATAGCCTCCAGCGTGGTGTGCGGGTCGATGGCCTGGTTGTGTAACTGTAGCAGGCGGTGGCACGCCTGGTCGATGGCGGCCGGGTCCGCCTTCGCTTTCCCGGCTGCCTTCGGCGCCTTGGCCTGGGGGCCGAGCCGTGCGTACTCCTCGGCCTTCACCAGCAGGTCGCCGAATGCCTTCAACTTGTAGTCCTTGAACGCGGCCAACTTCGCGCCGACCTCCTCCACCTCCTTCGCCGCGCTGGTGGCCTTGAGCGTGCGGAGGAACCGGCCCAGCTCAACCAAGAGGGCTTGGAACTCGCCTACAGTCATTGGGGAGCCTCGCTTCCAGTTCGTCCACGATCTTCGAGAAGACGCCGTATAGTTCGCTCCCAGGCTCCGGTCGGGCAAACTCGTTCTCCAGGTCGCGCACGGCGGTCGTCTGCCGGACGGATGTCTCGAAGCTATAGACCGGCAACTTCCAGACGTTCTGGCTCTGCGTCAGGGTGGTCTTCCAGAGGTCCCGCTCCCACTGGCTCGGCTGGGGGCCGTGGGTGCGGTTCAGAAGCGCGCCCAGGATCTGGAGGTTCGGGTTGATGACCGGCTTCAGCTGCTCGAGCCGGTGCAGGAACAGGGGCACCCGGACGGTGGCACTCCGGCTCGGCACGGCGGGCACGAGGACGTAGTCGCTCGCGGCCAGCGCGTTCAGACAGCAGGCGTTGAGGATGGGCGGACAGTCCAGCAGGACGACGTCGAACCGCTTCGCCACCTGCCTGTGGTGGAGGCCGCGGCGGAGCAGGAACCGGACGTCCCTCTTCCCGTCCCCTAACTGCCACTGCATCGTCAGGCCGGACTCGGCGTACCCCAGCGAATCTGTCGTGGGAACTATCGCCGCACTGCCGTCGAGGACGGGGGCGCAGCAGTCGAGCAGGTTCGCCTTCTGGTGGGTCGCCAGTTTGGCGAGGAAGTGCTGGAGGAGCAGGCCGTCATGCCGGCGCTGCTCCAGAACGGACTCGTTCACGAAAAGAGACGAGAGCGATCCTTGCAGGTCGAGGTCCACCATCAGCACACGGTAGCCGCGGGAGGACAGGGCCATCGCCAGGTGGGCTGTGACGGTCGTCTTCCCAACCCCGCCCTTGAGGTTGACCATCGAGATGATCGCAGCGTGCCGCTCGTGCAACGGGCGGAAGGGCGGCACCCCCTTCAGGACCTTCCGCTGCCAGATCTTGCCTTCCAACTTGAGGGCGCGTCGGACCAGGTTTTCCCGCCGGTGTTCGACCCGGTCCTTGCGGGTAAGGGCATCTTTCAGCCCTTCCAGCTCACCGCTCAGGCTGTCGATCTTCTGGAGAGACACTTGCCGCTCCGATTGGAGGGCCGAGGCCGAGGAGGCGATCGCGATGTTGAGTTCGTCGCAATGGTCCTGGAGAGCGTTCCGCTCTGCATCGGCAACCCCGAGCTGATGTTGTAGCAGGCCGTTCTTCTGGAGGAGTTGACCGTTCTGGTCTTTGAGGATGATCGGATCGCCGGCCTCTTTCGCCGCTTTCAGATCTTGGTCCAGGCCCTGGATGCGTCCGTTGAGGAAGCGTACCTGCCTGTCGTGGCTGGCCTTGTAAATGGCGAACGCGAGGCCCACGACGGCCACCAAGCCGCCGAGGATGGTGAAGAGGAAGCCGTACTGGCGGAGGACTTCGAGGAGCTGGTCCACGGGCAACACTCCTGGCGGGATGCGCCCGCCAACACCGCAGGGGAGTGCCCCAGCCGCGCTGACGAGCCGGCTGATGAGGGCCGCTCGAATGAAGGGGATTCTCCCATGCACCGAGTGGAGAGGCAAGAAGAAAGCGCTGTTCACCCGATCTCGGGCCCTTTTTCGCTTTCTCAATGTCGCCTGCTTCCAGAAATGCCTGACAACAGGGGCGGGCAAGGTGTGAAATCGGGCCCGGGCGGGCCTTCTCTCGGACGCATCCACCCTCTCCATCTCCTTGCTCCTTGCCGGCGAGCAGATTCCTGCTTGGCGTACCTTCAACGGTCGAGTAGCATCAAGGGCGGCCACCGTTATTTGAGTCGTCTCCCCAGGCGGCCCGAGGTCTGAAACATGGAAGCGCCCCTTGGTCTGTTGAAGTTCATCGCCAAGGCATCCCTCAACGCCGTCGGCGGCGGCGTTGCTGGGGACTTCGTCGTGGACGTCTTGCCGGGGATCGCCCGGGACGTGTGGGGCTGGTGGAGCAAGGACAAGAACGAGGCCCAGCGCCGGGCCGAGGTCCAGGCCCTGGCCGCCGTGCCGAGCGCTGAGATGAACAAGGCAGTCAAGCAGGCGGTCGCCGAGGTGGCTGCCGGCGAGCCGCCGGAGGTCCAGGCGCGCCTGCTGACCTTCGTCAACATGGTGCCGGCGGCCATCCACTTGTCGCTGCGGCGGCCGAGAGACCCCAAGGGCGTCACGGTCCCGCCGAACCTGCCATTGCAGAAGGCCGAGGACCTCCTCCCGTTTCTGCCGCAGCGCTTGCCGCGCTTCAAGCCCGGCGACCGGCCGTCGGGCATCGGCGATTGGGAGTTGGTCAAGTTGCTCGGCATGGGCGGCTTCGGAGAGGTGTGGCGCGCCCGCAACCCGCACCTCCCCTCCATGTCGCACGTGGCGCTCAAGTTCTGCCTCGACTCGGGAGCGCGAGAGCAACTCCTCAAATACGAGGCTGGCGTTCTCGGTCGCGTGATGCAGCACGGAGCGCAACCCGGTATCGTCCGGCTCCAGCACACCTACCTTGGGGCGAGCCCGCCTTGCCTCGAATACGAGTTCATCGAGGGCGGCGACCTGGCCAGCGCCATCTACGCGCATCGGGCGGCCAAGGGGCCGCTAACCCCCGACACATCCACCAAGATCATCCTCTATCTGGCCCGGTCAATCGGCCAAGCCCACAAGCTGTCCCCACCCATCGTGCATCGCGACCTCAAGCCGGCCAACGTCCTCATACGCCAGAAGGAGGGCAAGAGCGAGTTCCTCATCACGGACTTCGGCATCGGCGGTGTCGCAGCCAGCCAGGCACTCGAACAGACGCGGCAAGGCAACACCAGCCAGCCCATGCTCGCGTCTTTGCGAGGGTCGCACACGCCTCTTTATGCGTCTCCCGAGCAGAAGAGGGGCGACCCGCCTGACCCCCGCGACGACGTTCACGCCCTGGGCATCATCTGGTATCAGCTCCTCGCCGGCGACTTTGGCGCTGGAGTGCCGCTGGACTGGCGCCAGGAACTGGCCGAGGTCAGGATCGAGGCTCGCTTGCTCGAACTGCTCGCGCAGTGCATCGCCAGCAAGGCCGACCGCCGCCCGGCCAACGCCGCCGTCCTGGCCGCGAGCATCGATGAGGTACTGGCCGACATACGGCGGCAGGAGGGCGAGAAGAAGCTCGCCGAATTGTGGCTTGAGGCTTTGGTTCGCACCGGCGGCAGCCCCACCCCCGAGGACGCGACGAAATTCCAGGTGATTCAGAAGCAACACCGGGTGCCAGACGAGAGCGCGCGGCCGATCAAGGCGGGGGCCGTGGCTCAGTGGGAGGGGGAACATGGCCCCCAACCCGCGATGTTTGAACAGGACATGAAAGAAGCCCTGGAGGAATGGCGAACGAAAGGGAGCACCCGGGCTTACTTCGCGCGCCAGGGGCCAACTCGTATCGGAGACTGGCAGACGGCGGCGCAACGAGGGGATGCGAGTGCCCAGTGGCTCCTGGCCCGTTGTCTGCAAGAAGGGACCGGGGTGGAGAAGAGCCCCCAGGCCGCTGTGACGTGGTTGCGGCGAGCGGCGGAGAGCGGACTGGCGGTCGCCCAGAATGAGCTCGGCGATTGCTATACCAGTGGCGAAGGGGTAGAGGAGGACTGGGCCGAGTCGTTCCGCTGGTATAGCAAGGCTGCGGAGCAAGAACTCGCGGAGGCCCAGAAAAACCTGGGCGTTTGCTACGCGCAGGGGGAAGGTGTCGCAGCGGACCTTCTCGAAGCGGTGAAGTGGTATCGCAGGGCTGCCGATCAGGGATGGGCCGAGGCTCAGAAATACCTGGGAGACTGTTATTTTGAGGGAAGCGGAGTGACTCAGGACAGCGCCGAGGCTGTGCGTTGGTTTCGCAGATCCGCTGAGTCGGATTATCCGAGTGCCCAGGTGAGACTTGGGTTGTGTTACGGAATGGGAGAAGGCGTCGAGGAGAGCCCGACTGAAGCAGCGCGCTGGTATCGCAAGGCGGCCGAGAGAGGTGATCCCACTGGGCAAGACTACCTCGGCGCTTGCTATTTCAACGGGTACGGGGTCGAACAAGATTATCCCCAAGCGCTCACCTGGTATCGCAAGGCGGCCCAGCAAGGACTGGCGAGCGCACAGGCCAACCTCGGAGACTGCTACGTCGGCGGGACGGGCGTGAAGAAGGACTTGGGCGAAGCGGCGAAGTGGTATCGCAAGGCTGCCGATCAGGACAGCGACGAGGCTCAATTCGCCCTCGGCTATTGCTACCAGCACGGACGTGGAGTCGAGCAGGGCCTCGCGCAGGCGGAACAGTGGTATCGCAAGGCTGCCGACCAGGGGCACAGGAAGGCGAAGAATGCCCTCAAACGGCTTCTGAAGGATTCGGCTTCTGAAAGTGATACCGAGTTGATCGGCGGAGACAACGCTGAAGTTGGCAGCGAGGGGGCTGAGGCCCGCCTGATCGCCGGTATAAAGCATCCGGCTGCGGACGAAGAACCGGTTCCCCTGGAGGAAGCGGCTGCCGTGCCCCCCGCCGCGGATGGTGAGGGCCTGACGAGCGAGGACGAAGCCAAGACTTCGGCCGGACAGAAGGCCGGGAGAAAGGAACGGACCCTGAAGGTGTTACACCGGCGCGGCAAACTCACCGAAGGCACCAGAATAGAGGTGATGCCCGACGCGCGACCGGAGACGGAACCGGCGGAAGGCCCGAAAGTCTTCTCGGCACGCATCAGCAACGTGCGCGCGCAGCGGTCGGTGATCTGGGAGCATGACGGCAATGCCTATGCCCTGACGAACCTATCGTGCATGCTCGACGAGTACGGTTTCTCCTGGGTGAGGCCCAAGACCTTCGAGTTGTGGCGGATCGTCGGCCAAACACAGTCGATGTGGGACCAGGCTGAGAAACTCCGCGCGGAAGAGACTGAGAGCATGGCACCTCACGCCGAACCTGAAGAAGGCGGTGAGCCTCCTCCGGGCGCCAAGGTGGTGGAGCCGACGGCGGAGAACTGGGATTCGGGCAGCCAGCAGCAGAGCGCAACGCTTCAGTCCCGCACCCGAAAGCCAACCCAAGGCTTGCTGGAGGGCCTGAGCGGCGACCTTTTCCAAGGTGCAACGTCCGAGTCTCCCACAGAAGACCTCGCTCGGGCCAAGGACTTGACCGTTCAGCAGCGGAAGGAAATCTTTCACAGCTTCGTCTCTGCCCAGGACACCGGCGCGATGACCGTCCTACAGTCCGTCCGGCACGTTACGAAGCAGTTCGAGATCACCGAGTCAGAGTTGAAGTTGATTCAGGACGAGGGGATCGAGAAAGAGTGGCCGCCCCTTGGAGAGAAGGTAGCGGAAGACTGATTGCGCGCAGGCACCGAGAGCTTCTCGGAGGCCGGCAGCGTGAGGACGCCGCTCGGCCCTCACCCCCGAGGTCGCACGCCGCCACGGGCACCCCGACCAGCCGCCCTCCATCAAGGACCAGCTGCGTCGGGCGGTCGAGGCGGAAGACCGGGAGGCCGTGGACCGGCTGCGGACAGAAGTCGTTGGGCAGCGAGGGCCGGCGAAGGCTTGACGAGTGGCGGAAGAGCAACAAGGCAGGGCTTCGACGAAGAGCCTGCCCCGCTTTCGTTCGGGCGGCACCCACCCGCAGGAGGGAGGGACCGTTCTCGTAAGATCTTGTGAGCTGCCGACAGGGCCGCGAAAGTTTGTTTGCCATGAACCGACACAACCCCAGGCTGTTCCTGGAGTTGGTAA
Organism: Gemmatales bacterium; assembly: GCA_038239195.1. GTDB lineage: Bacteria > Planctomycetota > Planctomycetia > Gemmatales > Gemmataceae > JBBSEZ01. The sequence continues at coordinate 14,654 of JBBSEZ010000063.1, read as the reverse complement.
GTAGCGGCGACTGGATTTGAACCAGTGACACGCGGCTTATGAAGCCGCTGCTCTGACCAGGCTGAGCTACGCCGCCAGGCGTCGTCACGCAGTGACGAAACATCATCCTATCGCGCCCATCCGGGCACGCAAGCCCTGTCCCGACTTCCCCCCAACGACTGCTCGACGAGGGCGCGCGCCCGGGGTAGCATGGAGGCATCGCCTTCTCGCTCTCCACACCCTGCACGCGGAGGCGGAGCATGGCGGTCCCGTCGTCGGACACCTCGGCCAGTTTGCTCGACCAGGCGCGCGAGCGCGACGACGCCGCCTGGGGCCGGCTGGTCGCCCTCTACGTGCCCCTGCTCCAGGCCTGGCTGACGGCGGCCGGCTTGCAGCACGCCGACCGCGAAGACGTGACGCAACGCGTTCTGGAAGTCGTCGTGCGGCAGCTCCCCGACTTCGAACACAGCGGCAGGCCCGGGGCCTTCCGGGCCTGGCTGCGCGGCATCGCCTTCAACTTCCTGCGCGAGCTCTGGCGGGCTCGTCCGGGGCCCGAGGCCCTGCTGGAGCAACTCAGCGACCCCAACGCCCGCCTGAGCCACTTGTGGGACGAACAGCACGACCGCCACGTGTTGCACGCCCTGATGGAGCAGGTGCGCCCCGAGTTCAGCGACGCCACCTGGCGCGCCTTTCGGCGGCAGGCCCTCGACGGGGAGGCCGCCCGCGCCGTGGCCGCGGAGCTCGGCCTCTCGGTCAACGCCGTGCTCATCGCCAAGTCGCGCGTGCTGGCCCGGCTGCGCCAGGAGGCTCGCGGGCTCGTCGATTGACGGGCCGTGAGGTTGTCTGCTTTTCGTGAAAGGATCGGCCCCCAAGAATCATTTCTGATCGAAGGGGGACATGCGCCGTGGGTGAAACGACTGCCGAACATCCGGCTCGAGAGGACCTACAGGCTTACGGCCAGGGCCGTCTGGCCCCAAGCCGCACCCTGGCCCTCGAAGAACACCTGGCCGACTGCGCGGGCTGCTGCGCGCTTGTGGAGCAGGCGCCCGGCGACAGCTTCCTGGCTCGCCTGCGCGACGTCGGCCCAGCCTCGCCGGACCGGGGGGGCGACACCGAGGCAGTTGGAGCTCCGGGGGCACCGGCCATGCCCCCCGAACTGGTCGATCACCCGCGCTACCGCGTACGTGGGCTGATCGGGGAAGGCGGCATGGGGGCGGTCTACCGGGCCGAGCACCGGCGCATGGAGCGAACGGTGGCGCTGAAGGTCATCAACCCCGGCCTGATGCGGCGCCCCGCCGCGGCGCAGCGCTTCCAGCAGGAAGTGCGGGCGGCGGCCCGGCTCCACCACGCCAACATCGTCCACGCCTACGACGCCGACCAGGCCGGCGGGCTGCACTTCCTCGTCATGGAATAGGTCGAGGGCACCACCCTGGACGAGCTGGTGCGCCAGCGCGGCCCGCTGCCGGTGGCCGAGGCCTGTGCCTTCGCCCGGCTGGCGGCGCTGGGCCTGCAACACGCCCACGAGCACGGCCTGGTCCACCGCGACGTCAAGCCGCACAACCTGATCCTCCAGGCCGGCGGCGTGGTCAAGGTGCTCGACTTCGGCCTGGCCCTCCTGCCGCGCACGGCGGACGGCCCGGCCACGGAGGGCGAGGCCGGCCCGCTCACCGGCGCCGGCGCGGTCATGGGCACGGCGGATTACCTCGCCCCCGAGCAGGCGACCGACCCGCACGCCGCCGACGTCCGCGCCGACGTCTACGCGCTCGGCTGCACCCTGTTCCATTTGCTCACAGGGCGCCCGCCGTTCCCCGGCGGGACCGTGCTGGAGAAGCTCGCCCGACACGCCCAGGCCCCGTTCCAGTCGGTGAACGTGTCCCGCCCCGACGCCCCGCCCGGGCTCGCCGCCGTGCTCGCGCGCATGACGGCCAGGGCCCCCGCCGACCGCTGCGCCACGCCCGCGGAGGTAGCCACAGCGCTGGCGCCGTTCTGCCCGCCCGAAGATGCGAGCCCTCGGCCGGCCCGCTCGCGCCCCCGCTGGCTCGCCGCTGGCCTGGTGCTGCTGGCGGCGGGGGCCCTGGCCGGCGCCGTCGGCCTGCGCCTCGGCAGGGGCCCCGCAGGGGCCGTGACGCCCGGCGAGCAACCAGGCCCGCGGGCGGTCGTGATGCCCGGCAAGCAACCGGGCCCGCCGGCGGTCGTGGTGGAGAAGGGCGGGCAGACGCCCGACGAGGCCGAGGCGGCGGCCGAGGCCGAGGAGGTGGCGGCAAAGGCCGTTCGGAAGCTCGGGGGCCAGGCCCGCCGCGACCAACGGGCCCCCGGCGAGCCGGTCGTCTTCGTCATCCTCGCCGGCACCCCGGCGGGCGACGACGACCTGCGGGCGCTGGCGGCGTTCGGGCAGCTCGAGGCCCTGGACCTCGGCCGGACCAAAGTCACCGACGCCGGGCTGCGGCACCTCACCGGCCTGACCCGGCTCAAGAGGCTGGTGCTGCTCAACACCGGGGTGACCGGCGCGGGCATGAAATACGTCGGTCAGTTGAAGCAGCTCGAGGTACTCGAGCTCCAGTTCACCCCGGTCGGAAACGCCGGGCTGAAGCACCTGACCGGGCTGAAGCAGTTACACACCCTTTCGCTCTTCGGGACCAGGGTCACGGACGCGGGGATGGGCGACGTCGGGCAGTTGAAGGAGCTCACCACCCTGAACCTCGGCGAGACCGCGGTCACCGGCGCGGGGCTGAAGGCGTTGACAGGACTGGACAAGCTGGGCTACCTCGGCCTGTTCGCGGCGCGGGCGGTCGGCGACGAGGGGATGGAGAGCGTGGCCCAACTGAAGGGGCTGCGCTCCCTCGACCTCTCCGCGACGCGCGTCACGGACCGTGGGCTGATCGAGGTGGGCCAGTGCAGGAGGCTGACCTCGCTCCGCGTCGCGGGGCTCAACGTGACCGACGCGGGCGTAAAGGCCCTCGCGGGGCTGACCGGCCTGTACCACCTCGACCTGATGGGGGCCGACGTTACCGACGAGGGCGTGAAGGAGGTGGCCCGGCATCGCGGCCTGAAGAACCTGTCGCTCGAGGGGGCCGCGAAGCTGACGGACAACGGGGTGAAGGAACTGGCCGGGCTGCCGGCGCTGGAAAGCCTGGTGCTGGCGAGGACGGCCGTCACAGACGCCGCGCTCGAGGCGCTGGCCCGGTGCCCGCGCCTCACCTTCCTGAGCCTGCGAGGGGTGAAGGTCACGGACGCCGGGGTGGCGAAGCTTAAAACGGCCCTGCCGGCGCTCCAGGTCCAGCGCTAACGTCACGAGGAACGCGATGAACGCCTTCGACCGTCCGGACGGCGAGAACTACGGGCCCGCTCGGCCCCCGCGCCGGGCCCTGACCGCCCTGGGCCTGGCTGTCCTCGCGGCCACGTTCCTCGCCTGTAGCGGGAGGCCGGCCCCGCCGCAGGGCCCGCAGACGGATGGCACGCCGGTGTTCCTCTCGGCGAAGCAACTCGGCCAGGAGCTCTACGACGACCCGACGGGGACGTGCAGCCGCTACGCCTTCCGGGACCTTCACGTCGAGGGCGTCGTCGGCCGCCTGGTGCGCCCGAAAGACTCCAAGGAGGCCGGGCCGCAGGACTTCATCAGAACCCTCGTCTTCCTGGTCCCGGTCACGGACCGTAAAACGTCCGAGACCAAGGAGTACGCGATCCTCTGCGCCATGGGCCCTTACGTGACGCCCGCCCAAAGGGAAGCCGCCGGGCTTGCCAAGGGGAAGCCGATCGCGATCCGCGGCCGAATCTTCGCGGTGAGCCCCGCGAGCCCGCAGGCCTCGCTGAACGCGTGCGTCCTCGCGACCAAGGACGGGGGACAGTAAAGGAGCGACAACAACACCCGAACAAAACACGCCCACAATCCCAAGGCCCCCAGGAGCACGATGATGAACGTCTTCGACCTTCGCGGCAACGGGCCCGCCCGCCCGATCGGGCTCGCTGTCGCGTTCCTCTGCGTCCCGCTGTTGCCGGCCCCCGCCCCCGGAGCGCCGGGCAAAGTCACCGAGGCGGAGGCCGAGGCGACGATCAAAAAGTTCAAGGGCTACGTCAGCCGGGATGGCAAGGCGCCCGGCAAGCCCGTGGTGGCCGTCCAGGTCCATTCCGACCTCCTGACCGACAAGGACCTGGCCGTCGTGACCGCCTTTCCCGAGCTCCGGAAGTTGTCCGTCATCCGTGCCAAGATAACCAACGAGGGCCTCGCTCACCTGAAAGGGCTCGTCCACCTGAAGGAGCTGAACCTCGGGGGTTGTCCGGGGATCACCGATGAGGGCCTCGCCCAGTTGCAGGGGCTCACCCGACTGCAGGACCTCGGCCTCGGGGGGCGCCGGGGGATCACCGGCAAGGGGATCGCCCGCCTTGCGGGGCTGACCGAGCTCCGGGCGCTCAACCTGGGCCACACTGGGATCACCAACGAAGGGATGGCCGGCCTGAAAGGGCTGAAGGGGTTGCGCAAGCTCGACCTGAACACCACGAACCTCAACGACAGCGGGCTGAAGCACCTGGCGGGACTGACCGAGCTTCGCTACCTGAACCTCTTGCACGTGGGGGCGTTCTGGGCGAGCGGGCGGATCACCGATGGCGGCCTGGAGCACCTGAAGGGGCTGACGAAGTTGGAAGTCCTCTTGCTCACCAACTCGCGCGTCACCGCCAAGGGCCTCCCCCACCTGAAGGGGATGACGGAACTGCGCGAGCTCGACCTTTTCGCCGCCCGCCTGGGGAACGCCGGGCTGGCCCAACTCAAGGGGATGACCAAGCTGGAGGGGCTGAGCATCGGCCAAACGAGGTTCACGGACGAGGGGCTGCGGGAGCTCGCCGGCCTCCGGCAGCTCCAGCACCTCGACGTCAGCCTCAATTCCATGCTCACGGACAAGGGGCTGGCGAACCTGAAGGGCCTGACCGGCCTGCGCTCCCTGGACGCCAGCCAGAGCGCGGTCGGCGACGCCGGGTTGGTTCACCTTGCGGGGATGACGCGGTTGAGCGAACTGAACCTGGCCAGCACCAAGGTGACCGACGCGGGCCTGGTTCACCTGAAGGCGAACAAGGAGTTGTACAGGCTGTCGGTCAGCGGGCCGGGCATCACGGACGCGGGGCTGGCCCACCTCGAGCACGTGAGCAAGCTCTGGGTACTCAACCTTCACCAGACCAAGGTGACGGACGCCGGGGTGGCGGGCCTCAAGAAGGCGCTACCGCGCCTTGGCGTCTTCCGGAACTGACCGCCCGCGCCCTCCCGTCATTGTCCCCGCGCCTGCGAAGCGCTTGCGCAGGCGCGGGGGGCCTTTCACTCCGCCGGTCGCTTGCTCTGCTGCCCACGCCTTCTACTTTTTCAGCACGCCCTCGGCCTCCTGAAGCAGTTCGGCCAGCAGAGGGCCCGCCGGCCTCCCGGTCGCGAGGCGACGCGCCCGGCCCAGCGCCGCCAAACCGGGCCCCCGTTCTCCCATTCGGCCCCGGGCCAGGGCCAGCAACCCTGCGTCCAGGGCCGTCTCTCCCGCGGGGAGCGCGCTCGCCTTCGCGCAGGCGGCGGCCACGGCGGGCCAGTCGCCGCGGAACCGCGCCGTGGCGGCCACCACCGTCCAGGTGCCGATCGGTTGTTGCCTCAGTCCCGCGAGCCAGCGCGCAGCGTCGGCCGGGCGCGGGCTCGCGGTCACCGTCAACCGGAAGCGGCCCAGGGCGTGTTGCACGTTGGCCGACTTGAAGTCGAGGCGGACCGTCGCCAGCTCGCCGGCCTTTCCCACGGGCCCGTCCGTCTGCACGACCAACCACTGCGGGCGGCCCAGTTCCGGGAAGGAGCTCCAGTACGTCTTCGGGTCGCCGTCGATGGCCCACTCCGGGCGCATGTCCTTCTTGAGGTAATGCCGGCTCGCCGGGGCGCTGTAGGACGCGACGGCACCGGTCAGTCTCACCGCCCTTTCCGGGCCCCCTTTTTCGCCGGCGATGCTCAGGGCCACTTCGCTCAACTCGAAGTTCCCGTTGCCGGGCGCCCGGCCCGGCCCTCCCCCCTGGAAGGCCGGGTCGGGCAGCACCTCCAGGCGCAGGCCGGCGATCCCGCCCTCCGGCACGCGGAACGCCAGCGCGTAGCTGTCCTGGTCCGGGTTGGGGCCCGAGGCGAGGATGGAGCCGTCCGGCTGCGCGGTCAGCGTGGCGCCGCCCGCGGACGCGAGCCGCTCGGGAACGACGCCGGCCCACATCGGCTCGAGCAGGGCGGTCGCGATGGGGTAGAGGGCCTGCGGGCTCGTCGCGTGGGCCGAAGCGAGCGCCTCCGCCAGTCGCCGAAGTTCCCGCGTGGCCTCGCCGACCCGGGCGTCGCCGGAGCGGTGCAGTTCCTCGGCGAGCTCCCGCTGCGAATTCAGCGCGATCTGGGCCAGGATAATGTCGGGGGGCGCGCCGCGCAGCGCCCGCCGGGCGTGGAAGGCCACACTGTAGGCCCGCAGCGTTGCGGGGGCCTGGCGGTCGAGCATGATGCGGAAGTTCATCTGGCGCGCCTGCACGTCGTGCCAGGCCGGGTTGGAAAAGGCTTGCCCGCGGCGCTCTGCCAGGGCCCCTGGAGACGGGCGGAGGTCCACGAGATGGATCGTGCCGTCGGCGTGGGCGGTGGCCTGGAAGTCGCCGTCGGGCGCGAAGGCCAGCCGGCTCACCCGGGACGGGGCCGGCACGCCGCCCGCCTCGGCCGGCTGGCCCGCCGGGACGGACCACGCCGCGGGAGGCCCCTCGCCCTCGCGCGCGAACAGCCGCTTGCCGTCGGGAGCGAACCAGACGGCCGTGAAGGCCCTGCCCCCGATAGCCAGTTGCTTCAGCGGGCGGGGCCAGTCGGAGCTCCACAGCCGCACGTCTCCCGGCCGAATCTGGATCGGCGAGCCCCCGCCGCAGGTCGCCAGCCAGCGGCCATCGCGGCTGAAGACGACCGAACTGCTCGGATGCTCCGGCCCGTCCAGCGCAAGCACCTCCTGCCCCGTATCGGCGTCCCAGAGGCGAACGGTCCGGTCGATGCCGCTGGACGCCAACCGGCGCCCATCGGGGCTGTGGCCCAGCGCCACGACGGCCCCGCCGTGGGCCAGGAAGCGGAAGCGCTCGCGCCGGCGCGCCACGTCCCAGACCCGGACCAGCCCGTCGCCGCCGCCCGACGCCAGAGCCCGCCCGTCCGGGCTGAAACTGAGGGCGCGGGCGCTGCGCGCGTGCTGGCCGAGGACGACGGGCTTGCCGTTCGCGGCGAGATCGCAGAGCAGCACGTCGGTTGCCATGGCGCCTGGCTTGCCGGCCGCGGTGACGGCCAACAGAGTGCCGTCGGGGGACAGGCGGGCGGCCTCGAGGGGGCCGTCCCGGCGCAGGACGATCCGTCCTTTCCCGTCGGCGAGGCCCCAGAGCCGGACCGTCCCGTCCCGTCCGGCCGAGACCAGTTGCTTGCCGTCGGGGGAGTGCTGGACGGCAACGACAGTCCCCACGTGGCCGCGCAGCGCCTGGAGGACGTTGCCCGTGGTCGCGTCGCGGCGCTCGAGCGTGCCCACCTCCCCGCCGACGGCCAACGTCTTCCCGTCCGGCGCGTAATCGACGCACGTGAGGACTCTGGAATGGGGTAGGGACAGGACCAGGGCGCCGGTCGCGGGGGCCCAGAGCTTCAACTCGCCGGCCTCGGAGCGGCGCAGCTCCGTGCCGCCGACCGTGGCGAGCCGGCCGCTGGCCGGGTGGAAGGCCAGCCCCTGGACGCGGCCCACGTGTCCCGGCAGGAGACGGTGGTCGCGCTCGCTGCGAACGTCCCACACGCGAAGGTCGCCGCAGTGGCCCTCGGCGCTGACGCTCCCCGCCGCGAGGCGCTGGCCATCGGGGCTGTAGCCGACGCAGGCAACCGCGCTCCAGGGCCCCTGGAGGGAGGTGACCGGCCAGCCGCTCTCGACGTCCCAGATGCGGACCGAACAGTCCATCATCCGCGTCACCGCGACGTCCCCGGTGGCCGAGACAAGGCCGCGGCACGAGGCAAGCCGGGCCCCGTCGGGTCGGAAGCTCAGCCCGGTCAAGTGGCGGCGCACGTAGAGGTTCGGGTCGGGCGTCGGCTCAAGCGCCAGCTCGCGGACCTGGCGCCCGGTAAAGACGTCCCACAGGCGGACGAACAGGTGATCGTCGCCCGCGGTGGCCAGCAATCGTCCGTCGGGGCTGAAGGCGAGCACCCGCGCGTCGCTTCGGGGCCCCGTCCGGGCGCGGACCGGCTCGCCGGTCCGCACGTCCCACAACTTCACCTGCCGGCCGCTCGTGGCGAGCCATCTGCCGTCCGGGCTGAAACCGAGGGAGAAAACGGGCCCCGAATTGGGCGACAGGGCTCGCCGTTGGGCGCCGCGATCGGGGCCCGTGGCGGCCCACAGCCGGACCTGCCCGTCGTCCCCCCCGGTGGCCAGCAGGGAGCCGTCCGGAGACCAGCTCACGGCCCGGGTGTGGCCGGCGGGCCCCTTCAACTCGAGCAGGCGCTCGCCCGAACGGCTGTCCCAGACGCGGGCGGGGCCCGCGCCCGCCGAGGCCAGTCGGGTCCCGTCGGGGCTGAAGCAGAGTGTGGCGACCTGATCGGGGTGGGCCCTGGGCACGACCCACCGTTCGTCGCCGCTGGCCGCGTCGCGGAGCCGCAGCGCGCCGTCTTCCCCGCCGGTGACGAGGGCCCGGCCGTCGGGAGACCAGCAGACGGCCGACACGCGCCCGCGGTGGGCGAGGACGGTGAAGGGAGTGCCGGCGAAGCGAGAGCGCAGGTGTCCCCATTCCCAGGATCGGGCGCGCTGCGGGACGCTCTCGCACAGGAGGATGGCGGCGGGCGCGTCCTCGTCGCGCCAGGCGGTCAGCGCCTGCGCCAGCGTGCCCACCCCCAGGGCTCGTTCGGTGCGGCGCTGCTCCTCCCGGGCGAGGTCGCGGTCCTTCTCGGCCTGCTTGCGGTTCTTCTCGGCGAGGTCGCGGGCGTCCTTCTCCAGCGTGCGAGCGCCCTCGGCGCCGGAGCGCGCGGTCTCGCGGTCGTCGGCGAGGCGGACGAAGTGAAAGGCGGCCACGGCCGAGATGGCGGACGCGGCCACGAACAGCAGGGCCAACGTGGCCGCCAGCCCGGCCACGGCGCGGTTGCGGCGGCACCAGAGCCAGGCGCGTTCCGGGGCGCCGACGGGCCGGGCCGCGATCGGCTCGCCACACAGGAACCGGCCGAGGTCGTCGGCCAACTCCTTCGCGGAGGGGTAGCGCTTCTCCGGCTCTTTGGCGAGGCATTTGAGGCAGATAGTTTCGACGTCGATCGGCGTGTCCGGCTGCGACAGCCGGGGAGCGACGGGCGGGCGCGTTCGCACCTGCTCGAGGGTCTCCTGCACGGTGGCCCCCTTGAAGGGGGGCCGGCCGGTGAGGCAGGCGTAGAGGACGGCCCCTAGCGCGTAAACGTCGGCCGGCGGGCCGGCGGCGTGAGCTTGCCCGCTGGCCTGCTCGGGGGCCATGTAGCTCGGCGTGCCCATGACCGTGCCGGCCTGCGTGACCCCGCTGTCGGCGTCGAGGTGGCGGGCAAGGCCGAAGTCGGTCACCTTGGGCGTGCCGTCGGAGGCCAGCAACACGTTGCCGGGCTTCAGGTCGCGGTGGACCACGTTGCGAGCGTGCGCCAGGTGCATGGCCCGCGCCAGCGCTTCCACCAGGTGGGCCGCCTCGCGCGCGGTCAGCGGCCGGCCGTCCAGCCGGGCGTCGAGGGAGCCGCCCTCGACGAGCTCGAGGGCACAGAAGGGATGGCCGGCGGCCTCGCCGACCTCGTAGACCTGCACGATGTTGGGGTGCTGCAAGCGGGCGACCGCCTCGGCCTCGGCCTTGAAGCGGGCGCGTTGGTCCTCGCCGGCGTGCCCCGCGCCCAGGATCATTTTGAGGGCGACGGCGCGCTTGAGGGCCAGGTGGCGGGCCTTGTAGACGACGCCCATCCCACCCCGACCCAGGACGCTCTCGAGGGCGTAGCCGGGCACCTGCGGAAGCGCGGTGGTGGGTGGGTCGGTGGCGACCGAGAGGCCGGTGGTGAGGGCGTCCAGGGTCGTTGCGTCTGCGGCGGCCCCCTCGGGGCGGGGCAACGGGTTGGCCAGAGGCTGGGTCACGGAGCACCTCGGCGGTCCCAAAGGCGAAAGCGGTGTCGTCAGCGTAGCGAACGGAAGCGGGGTTGTCGCGGTTGCGTTGGGGCCTGTCGCGAAATCAGGTCGCCGATGACGAGGAGCACCGGGCACCCCGCGCGCTCCGCGACGGTGACTGCGCCTAAACGGCTACGTGGTCGGGCAGGCGCCTCCCCGCTCCCTTGTCCTCGTTTGTCTTTGTCCTGGGTGCGGCAACGATTTCGGGAGCGCCTCGTCAAGCCGCAAGAGGCACACTTGTGGGGCCCGCCGCTTGCGGCTTGGCGACCGGCGCTCCCGGAACTTTGGCCCCACCCTTTTGTCGTTTGTCTTGCTTGCTCGAAAAAACGCTTGGCTTCTCTGCGCCCCCTACGCATACTCACCATTCTAATCTTTTCTCATTCTTTTGCGATGCGAACCGAGCGAGCCAACTCTCCCGAGCAACCGTTTCCGGGCTCCTCGGTATTGCCTGTGTTCGAGGTGTTGCCCCTGGAGCCAAACGCCATGATTCGCAAATCCTCTCCCAAGCAGCCGCTGCCTCACCCCACGGAGCAAAGATCGGCGTTCACGCTGATCGAGTTGCTGGTGGTGATCGCCATCATCGCGGTCCTCATCGGCCTGCTCCTCCCCGCCGTCCAGAAGGTTCGGGCGGCGGCCGCCCGGATCAAGTGTGCCAACAACCTCAAACAGATGGGCCTGGCCCTGCACAACTGCAACGACACCCAGGGCCGGCTGCCTCCCCAGGCGGCCACGTTTGGCGGTGCGAACTATGCCCCGTTGTTGTTCCATCTGCTGCCCTACGTCGAGCAGGACAACACGTGGAAGGCCGCCGGCGCCTGGCCGAGCTGGCACACGACCCTGCCCAGCGGCACGTACCTGCGCCAGGCGCGCATCCCTTCCTACCAGTGTCCGGCGGACATGAGCCTCGGAACCTGCCTCGACTGGTGCAACGGCGATGCGTCCTATGCGGGCAACTTCCAGGTGTTCGGTGGAAGCGCCAACGCCAGCACGGCGCCGAGCCTTGCCAACGGGGCCACCCTCTGGGATGGCCAGGCCCGGGTCCCGTCCACCTTCCAGGACGGCACCTCGAACACGATCGTGTTCGCCGAGAAGCTCGCGCGCTGCGATGGCACGGGCGCCCCGGGTGGCAACTGGTGGATGCGTGGCGTTTTCAGCTACAACAACCTCGGCCAGGGGGACGATAGTTTTCCCGGCGATCGCCTCTCGTCCGTTTTCGCCGGTGGGATCGGGATCGACGGCACGGCCTGGATTCAAGGCCCCGGCTCCAAGTTCCAGGTGCAGCCCTTGCCCTTCCTGCAAAATCCTGGCCCGTGCGACAAGCGCCTCGCTTCCTCGTCGCACACCGGGGGCACGAACGTCGGGCTGGGCGATGGCAGCGTCCGGTTCCTGTCCGCAAGCATCAGCGGGACAACCTGGTGGAACGCGATCACCCCGGCCGACGGGAATCCCCTGGGCTCGGACTGGTGAGGCTCGTTCGCTGTCGTTCGCGGATTCGACCGCGAGAAAAGCAGAACGGTCCCGGCGAAGCTCGGCGGGCCTTCGCACGGGGGCTTGGCGGGGAGTGCTGCGCCCGCGTCGTTCTGGCCTCGTTCGAGCCCTGCCCGAATCGCGTTGATGCGGCGCGCGGGCAGGGCGGGAGGCCCTCCGCCTGTTGGCGATCGGCCTCCCGCCCCCTTGCCTCGCTGAGGAAAATTCTCGGTGGTTACTTGTCCGTCGGCTGGGGGACAACCCGGGACAAGAGGTCGCGGACGTTCTGGGACAGCTCTTTGATTTCCTGCATGGCCGCACGCAGTTCGGCCGAGGAGGGGCTGCCCTCATTCGAGGCGCTGGCGGCCGGGGCTGGCGCGGGGGCAGGCGCCTGGGCTGAGGGCGGGGCGGGCGCCGGGGCCGGGGCGCGGACCGCGGCGGGAGCGGAGGCCCCCTTCAACTCCTGAAGGACCTTCTCGAAGGCGGCGACCGTGTTGGCGTCGGAGCTCTGGATGGCCTGGATGACGGAGCGGGTGGCCTGGCGGTTCTCGATCATTCCGCGGAGGGCCTTGCTGTCCTTCTCCTGCGAGGCCTGGATCTGTTGGATCAGGGCCAGGTACGGGTTGGGAGCGGCGGCGGGCGGCTCATTCCCGCTCGAGGGGGCGGAGGAGGCGGGCGGGTAGGCGGAAGGGGCCTGGGCGTAACTTTGGCCGACCGAGAGGCCGACCAGCGAGACGATCGCCAACAACGCGGTTCGGGGGCGCATGCACTTTCTCCTTCACGGGGTGAGCTCAGCGAGGCCGAGAACAGTGCCCGGGGACACGAACCGATTGTGCCCCAGGCATTCTCACCATCGACAGGCCGGCGACCCAACTGCGTGGAATAGCCGGTCGAGGGCGCGGGCTCGGGGCGCGTGGGGGGCGCGCGGGCGGCACGGCCCTCAATCTTTCCCAGGTTCGCGCGGTGGGAGTCGTTGGGGAGGGCTCGGCCCGGCGAGGCGAGCCACGGAGGGGGCCAGCGCGAACGAGCCCGCAGCCGAGGGCTGGTCGCACTGAGAAAGCGGCGGGAATTTGAGAGGAGACAGGAGCAGAAAGTGTTCGGGACGAGAACGAGTCGAGGCGCGAGGCAAAGCCCAGTCGCGGCCCAGGGACGGGAAGAAAGAAGCTGGCGACGCGTTCAGTCTGGGTTGACTGCCGAATCGGCTGGCGGGCAGCCTGGGCACTCCCTCGCCGAGGGGGCCTGGAGGGCGAAGAACAACTGGAACTCGGGCCCGGCCCGCCGGCTGCGGAACATGGCGCCCAGGAATAGCCCGGGCGCCACCTCGCGCACCTCGTCGCGGACGTCGGACCAGACGCGCGACGTGCCGCGATAGTCCATGATGACGGACGGCTTGCCGTCGAGCCAGCTGGTCCCCAAGTAGATGCGGGCCTTGATGGCCCGGAAGCCGAGCCACTGGTTCACGAGGGAGCAGCCGGCGGCGTCGAGGAGCTTGCCGCGCCAGAGGAAGTTGGTGAGGGAGGACCGCGCCCCGGAAAGCGGCCGGTCGGGGCAGTAGATCGCCCGGCCGCGGACGTAGCCGTCGGGCAAGGGCGTGGCCTCGGCCTGGCGGTAGAGTTGCTCCAGCTCGCAGCAACTCAGGCGCGCGAGGTGCTCGAGAGACAGGGATGGGCAGGGGCGCGCGACGAACGCAGCGACCTCCGCGGCGGGCGCCGGGAGATCGGCGCCGGAGGCCCCGCCCGCGCCGAACGCCAACCAGGCGAAGGCGATGCCGACCAAGGCGCGGCACGTGTGCTGCGAGTGCATTTCGCCCCTCCCGTTGCGCTGTCCAGGGGATCGAACCGGCAGCCATTTCCGGGGCCCCTTCATTCATCGGCCGGATCGGGCGCGGGCTTTCGCGAAATGGAGGCCGGCTTCGCACCTTGCCGTCGCGTGCCGTGGGCTGCGCCAGAGGAGGCATGCCGGGACGGGCGGATCCACGGACATTTTGGTTTGGTGCTCATGGTGAGCGTGCGGGGATCTTGACTCAAACGGGCGCCGCCCGGTGCAGGTGCCCGGTCAGCGCCTCGGCAATTTGCGCCTCTTCAGTTCCTCAACCCACTCGGCGGCCTCGCGCGGCCCTTGTTCCCGCGTACTTCTTCAAGACCTCTTCCAGTCTCGCCTGCGCCTTTGCCTCTTGGCGCCGGATCAGCAGGTCGCGTGCGGCGAGCAAGCCCTCCGCCGCGTCCTCTTCGTCCTTCGGCGTCAGTTCGGCTCGGGCTTTGGGAGGCGCGTCGGCGGGCGTAACAGAGGGAGGTTTGGCTTTCGCCGAAGACTTGTCGGTTGAAGGAGAGTTACCGGCCCACCTACTTCTGCCGACGCAGACGAGTACACACCCGATGAGCGTTACCCAACCACAAGACCACAAACGTTGCCGTCTTCGGAGTGTAGCTTGCTCTCTCCGGATCGGGCGTGTGGAGAAGGGCGACACCGACTCGTCGGCGGCCCCGCCCTGACCTTCCCTCCCGGAGTGTCAGGGCGAGGCGGCCGTTCCACCCGGTTGGGGAGGGAGGACAAGCGCCCCGGACAGGCCGGCGACCCGCTCCTCGCGGGCCCAACCAGAGGGCCTCGAAGTGCCGTACCTGACGGGCCCGTTCGGCGAACGTTTCGTTCTGATCCCCGTCCCCTTCAAACAGGAGTTGGGCGCAACGCCCCCCGTCCCGATCGCGGTCCATTAGTCGGGCTGAGACGACGTCCTCGGAGTAGTAACCGTCCCCGCCCCAGACGCCCCCGGTGAATGCCTCGACGGCGACCCCCAAGATGTCGTTCGCGGGGATGAAGTGGGGACCGTCCCGGAGCCAGACGACGGCCCGGTGGCGGCAGAAGGCGACCCGCAGGACGGCTGACAGGGTGACCCTTCGGAAGAAGAAGTGATGCCCCCCTGACCATGAACCGCCGTCACTTCCTGGCCGCGGCGGGCCTGGCCGCAGCCGCACCTTCCCTGGAGGCCGCTGCCCCGAAAGCGCCCGCGCCGGCCCGGGCCAACCGCATCGCCGCGATGTTGCGCAAGCACCATTACCGGGGGGCCTGTCGCTGGAGCTCGAG
>JBBSEZ010000062.1:0-29621 GCA_038239195.1 Gemmatales bacterium | reverse complement strand
CCCGGGCGCGGGGGGGGGCGCGTCCCCGGCGCGCCCGGCCCCGCGCTCGGCGGCTAAATCGGCCAGTAGGACGTTGGCCGGCTTCAGGTCGCGGTGTACCACGCCGTGCAGGTGGGCGTAGTGCATGGCCCGCGCCAGCGCCTCGACGAGGTGCGCGGCCCGCGGGGCCGGCCACGGCGGCGACCCCTGGAGTCGATCGCTCAGGCTGCCCCCGCCGCAGAGCTCCAGGGAGAAGAAAGGCAGCCCGTCGTGTTCCCCGACCTCGTAGAGCTGGACGATGTTGGGGTGCTGCAACCGGGCGATCGCCTCCGCCTCGATCTGAAAGCGCACCCGCTGCTGGACCGAGGCGTGCCGGTTGGCCAGGATCATCTTGAGCGCGACGAGCCGGTTGGCCTTGACCTGACGAGCCTTGTAGACGACGCCCATCCCGCCGCGCCCCAGTTCCTCCAGCAGTTCGTAGCCGGGCACGGCGAGGACGGGGCGGGCGGGGCCCGACGGGAGGGCCGGCCCGGCGTCAATGGTGGACGATTCCGGGGTGAGTAGGGGGCTTCCCGACTCCAGCGCCAGCACGTGCCACCGGAATGCCGCCAGCAGTTCCGGGCACTCGCGGCAGAGCTCCTCGGCGGAGGCCGGCTCGCCCCGCTGGCGCAACGCTTCCCAGCGCGAGAGCATTTCATCCAGGCGGCTGTCAGACGTCATCCGCGTCTCCCTTGTTGCCCGGGGCACCTGGCACGAGCGGCCCCCCCTTGAGGGCCGCATAGACCTTGACCCGCGCCACCCGCCAACGCCGGCGGAGGGTTCGTTCGGAAATGGCGAGCACCGTCGCCGCCTCGGCCTGCGTCAGTTCCTGATACCACAGCAGGTCGAAGACCTCGCGGTCCACCTCCGGCAGCGCCTCAACCTGCCTGTGAAACTCGGTCCAGGCGGCCAGCCGCGCCGGCTCGTGGGTGACGTCTCCCGGGTCGAGGTGGGGCGGCGTGTTGGCAGCGTCGGAGTGGGGGCCGTGCGAGGCGTGGTGGGCGCCGCAGCCCTCCGGGCCGAAGTACTGGCGGGCCAGGTCGATCAACTCGCGGCGGACTTGCAGCGCGGCCAGGCGAAAGAATTCGGCGAGCGAACGGGGCGTGACCTCCTGGAGCGCCCGCCACAGGCGCACCTGCGCATTCTGGCGGACGTCGTCGGTCTGTTCCCAGCGGTGGACGCCGGGATAGTCGCGCAGCATCTTGCGGGTGAGCCGGGTCAACTGGTCGCACGAGTGCCGCAGTAACTCCTCGCGGGCCGCGCCGTCGCCTGCCCGGAGGCGGTCCAGGCACTCTTGCAACCGGCCCGTCTGTCCCGAGGGCTCCGCCATCCCTGTCCTTCCACGCAAGAAAACGGTCCTTGGCCCCCGGGCGCAGGGGGTGCCTTCCTCGGTCGCCGAACCGGCGCGCGAGCTCGCCTGTTTTCGCCCATCTTGGAGACGGATTCTTGGAAAGCAGCCTGTGGATGGTAGCACGCGCGCCGGCGGTCGGACAGTCGGAAATCTTTCCGGCCGAAGAATTCCTGTCCTAAGAGAGCGGCGGCTCTCGCTTGGTGTCATGGCGGTCCGGCGGGCGACAACACCTCCCGAAATCACCAAGAGGAGTTTGCCGATGAGTTGGTTGCTGCGTTTGTTGCTTCACTGGTTCTCGGGCCGCACCGCCTCGGGCACGCCCCGTCGTCAGGCGCCGCGCCGGCTGTGCCTGGAAGGCCTCGAGGACCGAACCTTGCTGGCCATGCTGCTCGTGGACCCCTTGCACTATCACTCGCTGCAGGCCGCCCTGACCGCCGCGGCCGCGGGGGACACGATTCAGATCAGCGCCAACGCCAACGTCCACGCCTACAACCATTTCCAGGGGACCGTGACTCCCGGCACGGCCGCCACAACGACGCAAATCACCGTCACGCCCACGCCGACGTTTTCCGGCCCGCCCAGTTTCACGTTCACGAACGGCGTCCTCGTCAATGCCGAATTCGTCACCTTCACGCAGGGCCCCAACGCGGCGCGAGTTTTGGTGGACGCCATCGCGCCCTCGGGCAACAACCTCACCTTGACCCTGCACACGCCGCTGCCGTTCACGCCCACGGGGGAGAGACCGTCGCCAGCGACAACCAGGCGGTGATCGGCATCGGCAAGCCGGTCATCATTCAGGGCGATTTCGCGGGCCAGGGGTTCGGCGACCAACACGGCGCCCCCGTCATCAATGCATCGCTGGAGGTCGTTACCGGGACGACGGGGGTTGTCCTGCGGCAGTTGGATTTGCCTCCGAATCCGTCGGCTTCCGGTGCGGCCGCAAGTTCGGTTCCGTTACCTCCCGGTACGCCCGGCGGACCGCCCGGCGGTGGGTTGCCTCCCGCTCCGCCCGGCGGTGGGTTGCCTCCCGGTACGCCCGGCGGCGCTGGTCCGTCCGCTGCCGTTGTTCTCGAAGACGGGTCGAACCAGACCACGATCGAGGACTCGATCGTCGATGGGATCCGGAAAAAGGGCAACAGCGGCGGCAACCTGATCGTCGGGAACGTCATCTCGAAAGAACTCACGCTGACCGGCGCCGCCACGAGCCCCGACAGGGCCCTGAACAATCGGTTCAGCATCCTTAGCGACATTCTCCTCGGTAACGGCGAGGTCGCGACCGTGGCGGCCAACATCATCGCCGGGCCGCTCACGGTCTTTGGGGGCGGCAGTTCCGCTACCCCCATCGCGATCCTCGGCAACACCTTCACCTTCACGGGCAGCGGCAATTCTGGTACCCCCGTACCCCCCCCGCCGTCCCCAACCGCGACGATCCCCTTCGGCGCCTTCGCGGGTGAGGCCCCGGCCGCAAGCCCGTCCGGCCCCTTCTCGGGTGGGGCCATCGGCGTGACGGATTCCGCTGGCCCGGCTGACTCGACCAGCCTGGCGACGTACGTGCTCATTCAGAACAACGCCATCAGCACGGGTAACGGTGTCGGCATCACCGTCGTGGCTAACGACCCCGCCAACTTGACCGTTCGCATCCAGGGCAACACGCTGCGGAACAACCGCATCGGCATCGAGGCCTTTTCTCTCTCGGGGACGACCGACGTCGGCACCATCGACGCGGGCAGCAGCGGCACCGTGGACCCCAGCCTCGGGGGCAACAACTTCCGCGGCTTCGCTGCCGCCGAGGCGGCCCCGGGCAGTCCCGTCCAGCGCTTCGCCATCCAGATTGGCGGGCAGGCCGGCGGCGCGGCCGCCAGCGCGCGGGTGTCCGCCCTGAACAATGTCTGGAGCGTGGGCGATCCGAATTCGGTGGTCAACGACTCAATCCACGGCCCCGCGACGGGGCAGGGGGTCATTGACGTTGGGGCCACGCAGTTGTCGGCGGACCAGCGGTACGTGCAGACGCTGTACAACCAGTTCCTGGGCCGAACCGGGGCGCTGACGGGAGAAGTGGACGGCTGGGTGAAGGCGCTGAGCAACCCCGGCATCGGCCGAGCCGGGGTGGCCCTGGGCATTGCCGGCTCGCACGAGGCCCACTCCGTCCTGGTCGGCAACCTCTACGTGCAGTACCTGGGGCGGCTGGCAAACGGCGACGCGCAGCCCCAGGAAAAGGGTGAGGCGGCCGGGTGGGTGAGCATGCTGGACCACGGCGCAACCGAAGAGCAGGTCATCGCCGGCCTCGTCGCTTCGCCGGAGTTTTACAGTCTTGCCAGTCGCATTCACTTCGATCAGCTTGCGGCGGGGCCCACCACCGGCCTCACCCAATCCACGGGCGATGCCGACCAGAACTTCGTCGCCGCGCTCTACGGTGCCTCGTTGAATCGCTCCGCGGACAACGCCGAAATCAACCTCTGGGTGCAGCAGTTGCCCAAGCTGGGTTGGGAGGGCCTGGCCGGTGCCATCCTCAATTCGAGCGAAGCGCGCGACGCGGCGATCGACCAGGACTACGCCATGCTGGTACACCGGCTGGCCTCCGCCGAGGAGGTGTTGGGCTGGGTGCATTCGCAGCAGGACCTGCTCCACCTCGCGATCGCCTTTGCGGCGAGCGACGAGTTCTACCAGGATGGCGGCGGCCGTCCGGCCACGTTTTCGCGCGGCACCGGCACGCCGGCGCCGCCCGCCTGAGCGACAACGCGAAAGAACTGCCCGTCCCGGAGCAGGTGCTCCTGGCGCTCGAGCCCCACGTAGGCTCGAGCGCCAGTCGATCGAGTCGCCGCCGAGGTCGGAGAAGAGCTCCGGCACGACGCGGCAGGCCAGTTCCCGGGCGCACGCTTCCGCCGATTGCTCAGCGCGTCTGCTTGGGCCACGGACACGGTTGCTCCTCCGGTCGAGGGGTGAAATCCCGCCTGGGAGCAGGGCGCCCTACGGACTGTTTTCTCCTGCCGCTCGCCAGACGCATCAACAGGGGGCTAGCGCCCCCCGCTCGCCTGAATCGACGTCGCGAAAAAACGCGAACCTTTCCCCTCCGCCCCCTCTCTTCCCTCAAAGAGCGCTTATCCCTTCATAACTGCCCGCGCGCCGCCCCCGATTCGAGGCCGGCGGCAAACCTGTCGCGATCCGCGGAGGAGAGCTCCCCTCATGGCCCTGGCCAACGAGCAACAGGCCGCCAACGCTGCCGAGAACCGGCTGAGCGAAATCTGCCTCGACCCCAAGAGGCCGCCCGAGGTACGCGCCAAGATCCTGTTCGACGTGCTGCAAAGCAACGACGAGCCCGAGGCGCAGCAGGCCGTGCTGACCGACCTGTTCCGTCAGGCGGTCTCCGGCGGAGACGCCGAGGCCCTGCGGCTCATGGAGAACTACGAACAGGGCCTCGCCGAGCTCCAGCAAGGCCCCGTGCGCGCCGCGACCTTCCTCGCGCCCGCGGAGGGCAACCTCCCCGGCCCCGAGCCGCGCGTCCACGTCGTCACCGCGGACGGACAGGAGCGCTACCCGACGCTCCACCCGCGCGTGCCGCTGGCGGAGCTGCGCCCCGGCATGACCGTCTTCCTCGACGCCCGAGGCAGCGTGGTGCTGGGCACGTCCGGTACCCTGCCGCGCGTTGGCCAGGAGGGCACGTTCCTGCGGCGGCTGGCGGGGAGCAACCTGCTCGAGGCCACCGTGCAGAACGACCGCCTGGTGGTTCACGCCGCCGCCCCCGTCCTCGAAGCGCTCGCCAAGAGCGGGCTCAAGCACGGCGATCGGCTGCTGGTCTGCCCGCGCCGGCACGTGGCGTTTGCCGTCGTGCCGCCCGAGAAGGACCTCACCCACCGCTTCGTCGAGCGCGCCCGGATGCCCGAGGTCATTGCCGAGCGCGACATCGGTGCCCCGCACTGGGTGCTCGACTACCTGGTGCGCCGGCTGCGCGTCTTCCTGTTCCGGCCCGACCTGCTGGGCAGTTTCGACCTGCGGCCACGCGTCTCGGTGATGCTGACCGGCCCGAGCGGGTGCGGCAAGACGCTGACCATCCGCGCCTTCCTGCACGAGCTCGGGCGCATGCTGGAAGCGCGCACGGGGCTACGCGACCTGGGCAGCCGGGTGGTGCGCGTCAAGATCGCCGAGCTGCTGTCGGAGTGGCTGGGCCGCTCCGACAAGAACATCGAGGAACTGTTCGACGACGTCCACGCCCTTGCCAGCGAGGAGGTGCTGACCGCCAGCGGAGAGCGCGTGCGCTTGCCGGTGGTGGTGGTGCTGGAAGAGGTCGAGGGCATGGCCCGACGGCGCGGCGAGCAGGACACGGTCTACGACCGCATCCTGACGACGCTGCTCCAGCGCCTCGACGACCCGACGGAAGACCTGGGCCGACTCCCGCTGGTGTTGATCTCGACGACCAACCGGCCCGACCTGATCGACTCGGCCATGTGCCGCC
The DNA here is from genome assembly GCA_038239195.1 of Gemmatales bacterium. Classification (GTDB taxonomy): domain Bacteria; phylum Planctomycetota; class Planctomycetia; order Gemmatales; family Gemmataceae; genus JBBSEZ01. Next base: position 23,802 of record JBBSEZ010000062.1, on the reverse strand, counting down.
GCCTGGGGCTCCCCGCGCGCTTCACCCGACTGGATCGGGAAGGGGCCACGGCGGTGCTCGACAAGAAGCTGCGGCCACACTACCCCTACGCGGCCACGGCGGGCCAGACGAAAACGCAGGCCCGCGCCGACGTACTCTCTTCGGTGGTGCGGTGGCTGTTCGGGCCGGGCGGGGAGACGCAGGGCGTCGTGGAGATCGCCCTGAGCGACGGCAAGGAGGTCGTCAAGCGCCGCCGCGACTTCCTCACCGGCGGGCTGATCGAGATGGCGGTCGCCACCGCCATCGACCGCGCCGTGACCGAGGCGCAGGGCACGGAGCAACCGGCAGGGCTGAGCGCGGCGGTGCTGATCGCGGCGCTGCGGCAGCACGTGGACGGCCTGGCGGACAACCTGACGCCCGTCAACGTCGCCGACTACCTCGACCTGCCGGAGAACCACCGCGTGACGGCCGTGCGCCGGCTGCGCGGGTCGCTGCCGCCTTACCTGGAAGACCTCGACGATTGACCGACAACTTTGAAAGGAAAGCACCATGAGCACTGAGACGCTGCGTCCGGAGCGCACGAGCGCGGGCCCGCTCCCCGAGGAGTTCGCCCCGGTCGCGCTCGCGACCCGCTCCGGGCGGGTGGACGTGATCCACGGCGTGTACGCCCACAGCCTCCCGCTGGCGGGCCTGACCGTCAAGCAGGCGCGGGCCGAGTTGGAGGACCGCATGAACATCAGCCCCGAGGCCGTCGCCGTGATCGACGGCAAGGAGGCGACGGAGGAGGAGGTCCTCACCGAGGGCCGCGTCCTCAACTTCCTCACCCCCGCGGGCGAGAAGGGCTGAATGGATTAGTCCTTCGTGCTTAGTGCTTAGTGCTTAGCAAAGACAGGACACAACGTGGGCCCTCTTTGCTAAGCACTAAGCACTAAGGACTAAGGAGTTGAAAATGTCCGACCTCCTGACCATCGAGAGCGGCAAGGCCGTCCTGACGACGGAAGAGGGGCAGCGCCTCGAGCGGACCGAGGAGCAGTTCATGGCGATGCTGCGCAACGAGCTGGTCCCGCCCTGGGGCGCCGGGGCCCTGCCCGACGGCGTGAAGTTCTACGACTGGCGCCCGCCGCTGCTCGTGGTGGTGCATCAGCTCCCGCCGCACGTGCGCCAGTTCCGCTGGATCGCCAACGACTCCCCGGAGCCGTACGGCGAGGGCGTGGTGTACCGCAAGGTTCGGCTGAGCATCCCCTACGCCATCACCTTCGCCGTCTACGCCCAGCAGGGCGCGGGGCTCTACCTGACGGACGGCAACGAGCTTTACTTCCGCAACGAGCCGCTGCGCGCCCTGTCGGACGAGGTGGGCTACCCGGCGCTGTTGAACATCTCGCGCATCCCAACGCCGCTGCGCGAGCGCGCCTGGATCTGCACGCAGTATCTGGAGCGCACGGGCGAGGACGACTGGACGGGCCAGTTGCAGCACTTGCTGGAGCACACCTGGAACGGCGGGTTCAACCTGTCGAGCGAGAACCACGAAGGGGCGTCGTGGTTCGGGGCGTCGCAGGGCATCCACCCCGACCTGCACCCGGTGGAAAGCTGGGAGAAAGCCTCGCTGGCCAACGACGCCTTCGCCCTGGGCGTCCCCTGGAAGGCCGTCCCGCTCACGGTGGCCGAGATCATCGAGGCGCTGTTCCTGGAGTGTCCGCAGGCGCCGCGCGCCAGCCTGGCCAGCCGCTTCATGAACTTCGCCCAGAAGGGCTGAGCCCACGGAGGAGCAACGCATGCCGCCCATCCCGGTCTACCTGAAGAGCGACGCCGACGCCGCGCGCCCCGGCGACGACGAGTTCTACTGGCTGACGCAGAACGGCGCGTTCCTGTGCCGCAACCACCCATTCTTCACCAGCGACGTGCCGACGCGCCGCCCGGTCAAGGCACTGGCCCCGCACGAGGCGGGCGTCGTGGTGCGCTACCCCAAGGTCAAGGCGGCGATGCTGGAGACGATCGTCGGCTTCTTCCACCGCGCCTACGAGTTACACGGCTCGGAGTCGGTGGTGTTGCTGCTGTGGGACGTGGCGGGGCGGCGCTACCGGCTGCTGGTGCCCGACCAGGAGGCGACGGTCTGGCAGTCGTGGGGCGGGCAGCGCTTCGCCCACGACGTGCGCTACAAGGTGCCGCCGCTCCAGCCCGGCCATCTGCTCGTCGGCGACGTCCACTGTCACGGCGACATGGCGGCCTATGCGTCGTTCACCGACCGCGCCGACGAGGTCTACCGCGATGGCGTGCATGGCGTCGTCGGGCGCGTCGAGCGCGACCCGCCCGACTTCCACCTGGAGCTGGCCATCGACGGCCATCGGTTCCCTCTGGAGATGGACCAGGTCTTCGAACGGTATGGGAAGCGCCGAACGTTCGTCCCGAAGGCGTGGCTGGACAAGGTGCGCGTGAAGGTCGAGGGGCTCGGCGGGCGCCCCGCGGCGGCGTGGTCGTGGGCCGAGGACGATTGGGCGCCGCGCCGCAATCAGCGCGAGTGAGGAGGGGCCATGTCCACCGCGTACGACAAACTGGAGTGCGGCCTGCCCGAGAACGCACGCGTCAAGGTGATTGGCCTGGGCGGGATCGGCTGCGTCGTGCTGCAATACCTGGCGGTGTTCCTCAAGGGCCTGGGCCGGCCGGTGCGGCTGGTCCTGATCGATGGCGATCACTTCGAGGCCGGGAACAGCCAGCGGATGGTGTTCCACAAGGTCGGCAACAAGGCGGAGGTAAAGGCGGCGGAGGCGCTGGGCTGGCTCGGGACGAGCGCCGTGTCCGTGGCGGCGGTCCCGCAGTACCTGACGCCGGAGAACGTCGGGCAGTTCGTCCGGCCGGGCGACCACGTGTTCCTGTGCGTGGACAATCACCCGACGCGCAAGCTGGTGTCGGACCACTGCGGCACGCTGGAGAGCGTGGCGCTGTTCAGCGGGGGCAACGAGGGCGTCGATCCGCCGCACGAGCGCGGCACCTACGGCAACGTCCAGGCCTACCTCCGCAAGGACGGCCGAGACCTGACGGCGCCGCTGACGCGCTTCCACCCGGAGATCGCCAACCCGAAGGGAAAGTTGCCCACGCAGATGAGCTGCGCCGAGCTGGCGGTCTCGACGCCGCAGGTGCTGTTCACCAACGTCGCGGTGGCCAGCGCCCTGCTCAGCGCGTTCTTCGCCCACACCTGCGGGCGCCTGAGCTATCAAGAGGTGAAGCTCGACATCCTCGAGGGCCGCATGCTGCCGCAGTTGCCGCTCCCTGGGGCCGAGGGGCAGGCGAGCCAGGGGCGTTAGCCCGCCGCTCGCTCGGCGAAGGAAGCGCCCTACGTCGGCGCCAACAACTGCCACGCGCCCGGGGCGACCTCGATCGTCGCGGGCAGCGCCGCGGCTGGGTCGCCGTCCACCTGCAAGGGCGCCGGTTGGCCCGCCGCCAGGTGGACGCGCTTCACCCGGCGATGCTGCACGTCGGGGAGCTGCTCGTGGCGACGGCAGAGGATGGCGCCGAAATAACGGGCCAGGTTCCTCAGCCCGGGGCGCTGGAAGACGAAGAGGTCGAGCAGGCCGTCGTCGGGCCGGGCCTTGTCGGCGATCGGCAAGCCGAGCGCGTAGACGGGCAGGTTGAACAGGAAGACGGTCGCTCCCCGCAGTTGCTCCCCCGTGTCCTCGATCGTCACCTCGACGGTGGGAAACGGGTACGTCGCCAGCGCCTGCAAGACGGGGAGAACGTAGCTCAGCTTGTCGATGTGGCCGCGGCGGGAACGGTGGACGGCGTGGACCACCTCGGCGTCGAGCCCGAGGCCGGCCATCAGGGAGAAGAGCCGGCCGTGCGCCCGGCCCAGGTCGAGGCGCCGGATGGGGGCGAAGGCGATGGCGTCCGCGAGGCGCGTCGCCGACCGCGCCAGGCGGAAGTATCGCGCGGCGAGGTTCTCGTTGCCCAGCGGCAGGATCGCCACGGGCAGCCCCGAGGCCCGGTTCAGCACCTCGTTGAGCGTCCCGTCGCCGCCGGCGGCCACCACGCAACGAGCCCGGTCGGCCCCGGCGCTCAGCCGCTCGCTCAGTTCCTCGCGCTGCCCGCAGAGGATCGGTTCGAGCCCCCGGTCGCGGAGCGCGTACGCGAACGCCCGGACGTGCTGGCGACGACCTCGCGGCCCGGCGACCGGGTTGGCCAGGATGAAGACTTCCCGGCGGTGCCCCGCGCCGTCGGGGGAGAGCTCCATCGCGTCCACGGGCCTTGTACGTCCTTCGAGGAGAATGGGCTGCGGGGTTACGCGGCCGTTGGATGAATGTTATGGAGGATGCCGGCCTTTGGCAGGTCGAAGGCTAGCCTCACCGCTTCTTGTCGTAGAGGATCACCCACCCGCCGCCCGGCGCCAGGGCCAGCCACTTCGCCTGGGCCCCCTTCTTGCCCAGGTCGGCAAAGGCCTTGACCGCACCTGGCGGAATGCCGCTTGCCGGGCCCCCGGCGGGATCGGCGCCGAGCGCATGGCCCCCGCCCGGCGCCAGGACAATGAAGCGGATGGGCTTGCCGGCCTTCACGGCGTCGGCCAGGTCTTTGCGAGCGCTCGCCGGGATGCCGGCCGAGCAGTGCCCGTTCTTGCCCCAGAGGATCGACCAGCTTTTCTTCGGGCCGAAGGCGATGCTCTGGATGTGCTTGCCGTCCTTGCGCAGTTCGTTCAGCTTTTGCCACGCGGCGGCGGACACGCCCCGGCAGTAGCCTCCATCGTAGGCCCCGTTCTTGCCCCACAGGACGGCCCACCCCCCACCCGGCGCGAAGGCGACGCACAACAGGTCGCGGCCGTTCTTCTGCGCGTCCGCGAGCAATCGCACCGCCTCATCGGGGACGTCGCGCGAGGCGCTCTTGTTCCTGTCGTAGAGGACGCACCAGCCGCCGCCTGGCGCGAAGGCGACACACTTGACCCGCCGGCCCGCCTTCCGGAGCTCTTCGAGCTTGGCAACCACGTCGGCGGGGGCGCCCTCCGCAAGATACTCGGCGCCCCGAGCCGGCGAGCCGGCCGCGGTCAGGCAAATCACCATCCCGCCGAGCAGGATCGCTCGGGAAACGGGGCTTGCGAGCTTCACGATGATCTCTCCAGGCCAGGAGCGGGAATCGTCGAGTCGCCAGAAACGCTTACCGCCCCCACCTTGCCGGGGGCGCTTTGCGCACGTCCCAGACCAGGCCGACGGCGGCCAGGCCGCGGATCAAGTAGTAGCCGACGTCGATCTCCTACCAGTGGAAGCCCTGGTTGGCGTTGCTCTGGTAGTGGTGGTGGTTGTTGTGCCAGCCTTCGCCGAGCGTCAACAGGGCCACCACCACGTTGTTCCGGCTGGCGTCCGCCGTCGCGTAGCGGCGCCGGCCCCACAGGTGGCAGACCGAGTTTACCAGGAAGACCGCGTGGTGCGAAAGTACGCTGCTGAGAAAAAAGCCGACGACGAGCCCGCTCCAGCCGCCGATCGCGAAGCATAGCCCAGCCAGCAGGGCGGCCGGTGCCGCGTGCGCGTATTCGAGACAGCGCAGCTCCGGGTAACGGCTCAGGTCGTGGACGGCGTTGAGGTCGCACTCGTTCCAGTCGGGCGCGAAGACCCAGCCGACGTGCGACCACCACAGCCCGCCGGTGACGGGAGAGTGGACGTCCTCGGGGGTGTCGGAGTGCCGGTGGTGGTGGCGGTGGTGCGACGCCCACCACAGGGGCCCCTTCTGAAGCGCCGTACAGCGCAGGCAGGCGAGCACGAACTGAAACGATGTGGAGCGAACAGTTCTCACTTGACAAAACCCTCGCCTTGTGTCAGAAGGCGCCAACCTTTGTCTTCAATCGCGTGTTCTTCGAGCGGCACCGTGCCGTGAGGAGCCGAGCCGTGTGGGGCGACCCCTTCAGCAAGCATGCGCGCAGGCCATTCGTCCCGGCGCTAGGGGCGGCCCTGGCGCTGGCGGTCTGGGCGAACGTGTTGGCGCCGGCCGGGCGGGCGGAGGAGCCCGTGCGCATTCTGCCTGCCCTCAAGGGCCCGATCGACCCCGCTCCGCCGTGGGCCGCCCCCGAAACATCGCGGCCTTCAGCGCTCGTGCCGCCCCCGCCGCCCTCGCAGCCTTCGCCGCCTCCGCCTCCACCGGCGCCGCCCGCAGACCTGCCTGTGGGCCTGGCCGACGTTCCAGTGCCCCCGTGGCCCGGCGCCGACGTCCTCCAGGCGGGATGCGCCAGCTGCACCGGAGGAGGCCTTCCCCCCCCGCAGTTGCCGTTCCTCGGCGGGGAGCCCCCGTGTTCGTGCGGAGCGGGCGGTACCTGCATCCCGGGGCGCACCACCAAGTGCTCGCCCTGCAACGCCCAGACGTGCGTGGGCCGGTTCTTCTGCGGGCTCTACGAGTGCATCTGCTGTCCCGATCCGTGCTACGAGTCGCGCTGGTTGCCGCTGGCGAACTCGGCGTTCTTCGTCGATGCCGTCCGGCCACAGACCCAGCAGCGCGTCCGCTGGGACTCGGCGATCGACTTCACGTTCCCCGACCGCAACGAGTTCTTCTGGGCCCGGGCCGACGGGATGGGCAAGGGCCCGAAGCCCATCGCCCCCTTCCGCGGGGTGACCCATCTCCGCGACAACGACCTGAGCCTCTACACCGAGGTCGCCACGGGCGCCGCGGGCATCACAGTGGAGATGCCCTACCGGATGGTTTCGCCGAGCAACGAGCCGCACGCCTCGGGCTTCGCCGACATGACCCTGGGGACCAAGGCCCTCCTGTTCGATTGCGAACTGCTCCAGCTGGGCTTCGAGTTCAAGACCTACCTGCCGACCGGCGACTTCACCAAGGGCCTCGGCGTCGGCCACGTCTCCCTGGAGCCCTCGCTCGTCCTCGGCATCAAGCTGGGCCCCGACACCTACTTCCAGGGCCAACTCTCCGAGTGGATACCCCTCGGGGGCGACCCGGTCTATCAGGGCTCGCTGCTGCACTACCACGCCAGCATCAACCAGTTGCTCTTCCGCATCCTCCCCGACGTGCCGGTGATCGGCACCACCGAATTCAACGGCTGGTCGTTCCAGGCGGGGGCCTACACCGACCCGATCACGGGCGGCCCGCAGCGCTCCAACGGCGAGACCTACGTCACCGTGGGCGGGGGCCTGCGCGTGTTCGTGTGCGAGAAGATCGACTTCGGCATCGCGGCATCGTTCGCGGTGACCGAGCGCCACTTCGCCGAGCAGCTCTACCGGACCGAGTTCCGCTGGCGCTATTGACGAGAAGAAATTGAACAGAAGGGAACGAAGAAAGAAGAGGGAAGAGCGGTCGGCGGCTCACGCCAAGCATCTTTCGCAATCCTCCCAATTTCCCTTTCCATCGGTCCGCGCTTCGGTTAGGCTCACATCATCGCCATTCTGGTCATCGAGTTGCCGGCTTCGCATTGATTCATCGGTAGCTGCCGGGTAGAAGCCTCGAAGGAAGGTGTGACCATGCTGCGCTGGGAGGAGCTGGTCCGCCTCTCCGACGAGAGCCTTGGCGCCCTCGACGTCGCCGAGGTCAACCTCGCCTGCGCCGCCGACCTGCCCGGCGCCGAGAAGATCGACGTCGCCCTGTGTCTGCACCAGCTCGATTACTGGTCCCGCGAGGTGCGGCAATACACGGAGCCGCGGCTCAAGCAGTTCCGGCACAAGCGCTCCGACTACAACAACTCCGAGGCCTACTTCCGCGTCCTGGCCATGGTCACGGTCCTCCAGCGCGACCTGGGGATGCGCTACAACCCGGCGAAGATCCTGGCCGACGCTGTCTTCGACCTGGAGGACACCTTCATCCACGGCATCCTCCAAGGGCCGGGCGGCACCTGCGCCACGATGCCCGTGGTCTACGTCGCCGTGGGCAGGCGGCTCGGCTACCCGTTGAAGCTTGCGTCGACGCTGGGCGGCGGGGCCGGCCACCTGTTTGCCCGTTGGGATGCTCCGGGCGAGCGGTTCAACATCGAGGCGACCAACAAAGGGCTGAGTTGCCTTCCGGACGACTACTACCGCACCGGGTTCTACGCTGCGGCGGCGGAGGTCGAGGAGAGATGCTGCCTGCTGAAATCGCAGACGCCGCGGGAGGAACTGGCGGGCTTCCTGAAGGAGCGGGGCCTCCGCTGGAAGAGCGCGGGGAACTACCAGGGGGCGGCGCAGGCGTTCGCCTGGGGCTGCGCGGTCGTGCCGCACAACGAGGGGATGCAGGCTTGCTTCGGCCTCACCATGAACGAGTGGAACGCGCAGCTGGAGAAGATGGAGCCGCCCGGCTACCCGCCGGTCTACTTCCACTGGTCCAGCACGCGACTGCTGCCCGCCACCGTCCCGGAGAAGATGGAACGCGACTGGCTCTACTTGCTGGGTACGGAGAACCTGCTGAAATCGCCGCAGCACGAGCAGAATTGGTGGGAGCCGATGAGGAGAGGCGTGAGGCCGCGGACCCAGCCCGTCCGAGCGGACATCCACTTCTCGCCCGACGGTGGGTGCGAGGTGAAGGTGCAGTACGTGGAGAGCCGTTGAGGGCGAGCAACGAGGAGGCAACGATGTACGACCCGAGCATTGGGCGCTGGCTGGAAGAGGACCCGATCGAGTTCGCGGGGGGCGACGCGAACCTGGAACGCTATGCCGGGAACGACCCGACGAACCGGACTGACCCGACCGGCCTGGCCGCGCCTTTCGTCCGGGGCACGCAGACGCGGGGCGGCGAGGCTGAAAAAATCGCGCGGCCGACGTTCGCGTTCGACGAAGCGGGAGTGAAGGGCGCCGGGACGATCCAGATCGTGAAAAATGTCGGGACGATGCTCGCCGACGAGGCGAGCTTTTCGCCCAACAGCAGCATCCAGTTCGCACTCAAATCAAATTTCCCTCTGGACGCGAACTGGCACTGGATTCAGGCATTCAAATACCAGATGTACCAGCGAGGAAGGGAACTGGTTGGGCCAGTGTTCGTTTATCCGAGCGTGAAGTACACCACCGGGAAGAACGGTGAAGCCGCGCTGCCCAGGTCGGAGGCCCAGTTCCTGATGGGCCAAACTTACCTCGACCACAATCGGCAGGAAACGAACAGGCCAGAGTTGGCATTCTACGACGTTCGGAACGTCGCCACTCGGCGCTACCCGAACGAGTTGACGATTTTCGACCAGCCAAACCCCAAGTGGTCGAAAGACATGGTGAGTGCTTGGCCAGCGACGATCCTCTTCACGGGCGACCTTTACTTGGTTCACGGCAAGAAAACGTATTACCACGTCGTCTGGCAACGCGAGTTCGAGCAGGCTAACGCGAAAGCGCCCTGGACGCAGACGTACCGCATCGTCAAAGCGGAGCCGACAAATGAAGTGCCCCCTTGGGCCAAGGGCGCGACCATCCCAGGCGGTTGGCGGGACCTCGACGTGACCACCTTCAAGCTGAGCCACCCCTTGAACTACGTTAACCCATTGCGGTGAGGAGGGCAGGATGCTTGTTCTGGTCCGGGCGGTTTGTTGCGCTGTGGTCCTGGCCCTCTCAGCCCGAGAGGTTGCCTGCGCGGAGGTGCCGAGTGCTTGCCCTATCGTGATGCTTGGCTGGCAGGACCGGGCACCCAGGGGCTCGTTCTATCTAACTTTGGACGTGAACGGGCGGCTGATCGACGAGCGAGGGACGCGCATCACTCAGGACCTTCTCACTTCGATCATGCGCGAGGCCCGCGACAAGTCCCGTAAGCAGGGTCGGTTGAACGTTGTAGTATCGATAGCCGCTCCGGCCAAGACGCCCGTCTCGATGCTCCGAGATCTTCTGAGGAAGATGGTGGAGGATGCGGGCCCGACGAACAACTACCGGATCTACGTGCGCGACGTACTGCCGTGACCGCCTGCCGGTCGCATCAAGAGTTTTTGGCCGGCGGCCGCTCTCCGCGGACGCGCTGCTTGAGGAGGTTTGCCTTCTCCTGAAGCCGTTGGAAGTATTCCGACCCGACGATCTCGGCGACCTGGTGTTCCTTGCGCGCCTGGTTGATCTCGATGGATAGTTGCCGCACCTCGTTCCGCAGGCGCTCTTCGCGGGCACGCACTTCGCGGGCCATGCTCTGGAACACGCGCGCCAGCCGGCCCAGCTCGTCCGGGCGGGCCGCCACCCCCGTCAGAGACTCCGGCGCGAACGAGCCGGACTCGACCGCCCCGGCGGCCTTCGCGAGCTCGGCCACGCCGCGCAGGTAGTCGAGCTCCAGCTCGCGCAGACGCTTCTTTTCGAGGCACGTCCCGACGCGGGCCCGCAGCAGCACGGGGTCGAATGGCTTGGGCAGGTAGTCCTCGGCGCCCAGTTCGATGCAGCGCACCACACTGCGGATTTCGTCGAGCGCCGAGATCATGATGACGGGCACGTCGCGCAACTCGGGGGAGGCCTTGACCTGCGCCAAAACCTGATAGCCATCCACTTCGGGCATCATCACGTCCAGCAGCACGAGGTCGTGGCTTCCGGCCGCGAGGAGCTCCAGGGCGCGCCGGCCGTTCTCCGCCTCGGCGACCGCGTAGCCTTCGCGCTGGAGCCGGCGACAAAGGAGGTCGCGATTGCTCGCGTCGTCGTCCACCACCAGCACCTTCCCCCAGGCGGTCGGCGCGCGCTGTTCGGGCGCCGGGGCCTGGGCGACGGCGGGGGCCGGCGCCGCGGCGGGCGAGGCCGGCGCGCCGAGGTGTTCGGCCAGTTGGCGGAGGTTGTCGGCGGCGGTCCGTAGCCGGGCCAGGTCGTTGGCGAACCAGTCCGGGGCGGAAGGCCGGGCGCGTTCCTCCAGCCCTTCGATGGCCGAGCGCAGCGGGGGGAGCCGTTCGTGTAGCATCCGGGCCAGGTCGGGCAGGTCGGAGCGGCGCACGGCCTGGCTGGCGGGCAGTTGTTGATTCACCAGCGCCAGGAGCTGCCGGCCGGACGCCTGGACCGACTCCAGCCCCTCTTGCAGGCCCGTGAGGCCTTCTTCGGCGAGGGACTCCAAGAGCATCTCGCCGTAGCCGAGGAGGTGGTTGAGCGGCGTGCGCAGCTCGTGGCGCAGCGTGCCCTGTTCCTCGAGGGAGAGGGCCTCGCCCGGGGGCCTCATGACGGGGCCTTCTTCTGCAACAGTGCCTCGATCTTGCCCAGCAGCCGCGGCAGGTCGATCGGCTTGGTGTCGTAGTCGTCGCAGCCCGCTTCGAGCGCCTTGTCCTGATCGCCGGCCATCGCGTGGGCCGTCAGCGCGATCACGGGAATGGCCTGCGTCTCCGCGGCCGCCTTGAGCTGGCGCGTCGCCTCCCAGCCGTCCACCACGGGGAGGCTCATGTCCATGAGGATGAGGTCCGGCATCCGGCTGCGGGCCAGCTCCATCCCCTGGGCACCGTCGGCCGCGGGCACGATCTCGTAGCCTTTGCGCTGGAGGCGGCGCGATAGCATGTCTCGGTTCATCTCGTTGTCTTCGACGAGGAGGATCGTTGGCACGGTCTGTCCCCCGAGGGCGCCGCGGGAAATCGGAAAAGGCGACAGCCTCACTATAACCGAGAGGGCCGGTCATCGGAAGGACTTCCGATGGCGTGGAGCCGCCGAGGCGGGCGGACGATAGAATAGGAAGAGCCACGCCCTACGCCACGCACCCCACTGAGCAGGACGGCCCATGTCGAGCACCCCTCCCTCGCCGTCGTGGAGGCCGGCCCCGCCCGCCCCGCCGGGGCCCGCCCGCCCGAGCGGCTGGCGCTTTCGGCCTGCTTCCTCGCGCCCGCGCCGCGCCGTGCGCCTGGGTGGGGCGGTGCTGTTGCTACTGCTCGCCGCCGGGGCCCTCGTCCAGCTCCTGCTGTGGCTGGCCCCGCCGGCGCCGGCCTGCCTGGTGCTCATCGGCGCCGGCTACGAGGACAACCTGGCCTACCCCCACAACGCGCAGGGGCGCGAGGCGACGTCCCGGCTGGCGCGGCTGGCGCAGGGGTCCGGCTCGTGGTCGCCCCTGTTTCCTCGATCGGGGAAGCTCAACCTCGCCCAGGGCCCCATCGAGCTGCGCCGCGGGACCGATTGGCGGCGAGCGCTCGGCGGCTTCAAGGAGCCGACGGTCCTCGTCTATCTGGCCCTGCACGGCGGGGCCGACAGCCGCGGCGCCTACCTGCTGCCGCAGGACGGCAGCGCCGAGGAGGAAGACCGTCTTCGCCTGGAGGACGTGCTCGATCAGCTCGCACAGCTCCCGGCGCGACAGAACAAGGTCCTGCTGCTCGACGCCACGCGGATGACGGCGAACTGGCCGCTGGGCATGCTCCACAACGACTTCGCCCGGGCCCTCGACGAGCTGGATGGCAAGATCGTCGCCGTCCCCAACCTGATCGTCGTCAGCGCCAGCGGCCCGGATCAGCGCTCGTGGAGCGCCGGCCGCACCTCGGCGTTCGCCCGCCACGTGGTCGAGGGACTGCAAGGCAAGGCCGATCGCAACGGCGACGGCCGCACCGACGCCTGGGAACTGTTCTGCCACGTCCGCGACGGCGTCGAGGGCTGGGCGAGGGCCCACCGCGGGGCCACCCAGGTGCCCGTCCTGCTGCCGAAGGCCGATGGCCAGCGCCGGGCCCGCGCCATCAACCTCACCTTCCGAACGGCGCCCCCCGAAGCGAGTGAAGCGGAAGAGAGCGATTCGCTCGCGGAGGCGCGCAGTGCCTGGCAGCGCTACGAACAGCTCCGCAAGCAGGCGCCCGCCGCCATCGCCTATGCCCCGCACGAGTGGCGGGTATGGGAGGCGCTTCTGGTCCGGCACGAAGAGTTGCTCTGGGCGGGGGCCGCCCAGGCCGCCGCCAACGTCCGCGCGCAGGCGGCCGAGGTGGAAGGAAAGTTGAAGGCGGAGCTGGCCCTTCCTCTGGAATCGAGCCATCTGTCGCTGAGCATGCCGGTGGTGAGAGGGGAGACGAAGCTGGACGTGGGCGCGAACTTCCCTCCGCTCACGGCGCTCCTCGACGCGCCCCCGGGCCAGAGGGGGCCGACGTGGGACCGTTTGAAGGCCGAAGGCGGCGCGTCGCTGCGCCGGCAACTGCTCGAAGCGCTGCTGGCGCGCGTGGCCCGAGACCAGGGGCTCGACCTGGGCGCCGCCGCCGACCTGGCGCGCTTTCTCGACGACCCACTCCAGCAGCCGCGCCCGGCCGAGGCGCATTTCCTGGTGATGCTCCATCGCGACCTGCCGCGCCCCGTGCCCGGCAACCTGGCGAACCTCGTCCGCCAGGCGCTGAGCGTGCGCCGGGAGGCGGAGCGCGCCGCCGTGGGGGCCCGCGAGGGCGGTTGCTCCTACAGCGAGCGCGTCAGGCCGTGGCTCCAAAAGACGGTCGAGGAAGCGGACGCGGAACGGCAGCGCGGACAGGACCTGTTGCTCGCCTGGGGCCCCGACGAGGGGCGAAAGGCGAGCGCCTCCCTGGACAAGGCGGAGGGCCTCTACCGGCAAGCGCGGGAGCGGGCCGGGGGCGCCGGCGCCGCCTTCGCGGCGCGCGACCGCGCGCTCGCGGAGCTCCCCTCCTTCGCGCGCTGGCTGGGCGAGCTCCCTCCCGACCGGGAGACGGCGCTCGTGAAGCGCTTCGAGGAGGTAGCGGAAGCGGTTCGTCGCCTTTCCCGGTCGCTGGAGCTTGCCCCGCCTTCCCCGTCGGCGCTGGCGCCGGCCGAACTGGCCCGGTTGACGGGCGAGGTGGAGCGCGGGCTGCTCGACCTGCGATCTCGACTTGACGCGTACGCCCGAACTTGCGAGAGCTTGCCGGCGCATGCCTGGGCGGAGGTCGAGGCCGTGCTGGGGGTGCCGTTCCTCGAGCACGAACTGCGGATGAGGTTGCTCCAACGGCGGCGACGGCTGGCGCTGCGCGAAGCGCTGGGAGAGGCCGCGCCCGCCGCCAGCGCCGACCGGCACGAGGCCGAGCAAGTGAAGCTGCGCGCCGCGCGGCAAGGACGGCTGGCGCTCTCGGCGCTGGGCAAGGAAACGTTCGACGGGCCCGCGGGGGGGCGCGAGAACTGGGAACAGGTGAGCCACCGCGTGCGGACCTTCGTGCTCGACGAACACTGGTGGCGCTCGCTGGGGCGGGCCGGCGAAGAGGTGGGCCAGCGCTGGCGCCGACTGCCGCGCGACGTGGAGCGCGAGGCGCGCGCGGCGCGCGACGAGGGGCCCGCGCAGGCCAAGGCCCGGCTGGGGCCCGCCGACGTGCTGACGCGGCGGCTGGGCGCTGCCGCTTGCCAGGCGCTTACCGATCCGCCGCCGAGGAGCTACCGCCGGCTGCTGCTGCGCGACTTGCTCGTGTGGCAGGCCCGCCGAGCCCTCGAGGACCACTGGGCCGGCGAAGACGCGCGCTCCCCCTACTACCAGGCCGCCGGGCTACGGTTCCTGCGCGACGCGGAGAGCCTGGCACAAGCGCGGGGCGGCGAGGCAGAGGTCGCCGAGCTGCGCCGGCGCCTGAAGTCGGCCACGGGGCCGGCCCTCGACGCCACGCCGGCCCGGCACCTCACCGCCGGCGAGCGCCTTGCCGTCGAGGTCGCGGCGCGCGGCGGGGCGGGCATCGCGGCGGTCTGGGGCGAGGCGGGGGCGGGGCTTGAAATCGCGCCGGCGAAGGCCCGGGAGCGCCGGGCGCTGCGGTTGGCGGCGCCCGGCGAGCGGCTGGTCCTGACGGTGACCAGCCCCTCGCTGGCGCTGGCCGAGGGCGCGCCCCCCGACGTGCCGGTGGCCGAGGAAACGAAGGTCGCCTGGCGCGGACTGTACCGGGGCCGCCGGCTGGAGGGGCAAACGCCCATTTCCTTGCATCCGCTGGCGGAGTCGATCTTCTTGGAGAGACCGGCGCCGCGCACGGCGGGCGTGGTGATGCGGGCCGGCCCGGGCCTGCTCGAAAAGCGCGGCACCGCGCGGGGCGCCCTGGCCCTCGTGCTGGACTGCTCCGGCAGCATGGGCCCGCCGCCGGGCGAGGAGGGGGCCGACAAGTCGCGCTTCCGTCAGGTGACGCGGGCGCTGCGCACCGTCCTTCAGAAGGTGCCCCGCGGGACCACGCTGAGCGTGTGGGCCTTCGGCCAGGCGATGGGGCCGGACAACACCGTCAAGGACGCCGAGCGCACCATCCGGCGGCTCCAGGCGCCGACGAGCTGGATGCAGACGGACCGCGAGGTTGCGGACCTGGTTCGCGCCGTCGAGGAATTGACGCCGTGGAACGAGTCGCCCATCGTGCGCGCCATGCTGGCGGCGAGCGAGGACCTTCGCGCCGTCGAGGGCCCCAAGGCGCTGGTGGTGCTGACCGACGGCGAGGACAACCGCTTCATGCAGGACAAGGTGGGCAACCCCGACGGCGAGAGCATCCCCGAGGCGCTGAAGCGGCACTTCGAGGGCTCGGGGATCATTGTCCACGTCGTCGGCTTCCAGGCCGGCGAGGAGGCGGAGAAACAGTTCTCGGTGGTTAGCGAACTCAAGCCCGCCGGGGCCTACCTGCGCGCCGAGCGCGTCGAGGAGTTGATCGGCACGCTCGAACGGGCCATCCGCCCGCGCCTCCGCTACCGCCTGGTGCGCGAGGACGCCCGGTCGCCGCTCGACCGTTCCGGCCCGACGCTCGAGGTCGTGGCGGACGGCGAGAGCGTGGCGCCCGCGCGGACAAGGCCGGGCAGCTATGGCCTGCGGCCCATTGCCGGCTGGCCCCTGAGCCAGAAGGTCGCCCTCGGCGGGGGCGACGTGTTGCTGCTCGAACTGTCGGGCGAAGGCCGGCCCGGGCTGAAGCGCTCCCTGTTCGCCCGCGAGCCCGAGAATCGATTCAGGCCGAAGCGCAAGGGAGGCGCCTGGCACCTGACGCTGCTCCAGAACCAACGGCTGGGCAAGGGCGGGCTCCAGATGCTGGTGGCGCTGGAGAAGGCGCCCGCCCTCCTGGAAACGGAGGTGCGCCAGGTGCGCCCCGGCGCCACGTGGTTCGAGTTGGAGGCGCCGGGCTCGTCTGCGCCTTTTGCCCTCCGCTGGGGGGGAGTACCGGGCTACCCGGCCCCCGCCTGGGGGCTGGACGTGCCGCGCTGGCCTTTGCGCGCGGGCACCGACAGCCCGGCCCCCCCGGTCGTGCGCGTCTGGTGGAGCGCAACCGCGCCCGAGCCCGCCGCGAGCCTGAGCGCGGCCGCGGTCATGCGGGCACGCACCCGGCCCGTGCCGGCGGTTGCCGGCGATGAAAAGGTGAGCGTCGATAGCGTTCGCGTGGAGAGGCGCAAGGTGAGGGCGGGGCCGCG
The DNA here is from genome assembly GCA_038239195.1 of Gemmatales bacterium. Classification (GTDB taxonomy): domain Bacteria; phylum Planctomycetota; class Planctomycetia; order Gemmatales; family Gemmataceae; genus JBBSEZ01. The sequence goes on along the minus strand of JBBSEZ010000062.1, from coordinate 7,678 downwards.
CGACGATTCTCCGCCCGAGGAGCGGTGGTGTCTGGTGGTCCGGCTCAGCCACGCGGTGGGGCGGCCCTTCCTGGCTCGCCCGGAGGGGCTGCCAGCGCCCGAGGGGCAGGAGCATCGGTTCTACGCGACGGCCGGCAAGTACGTGGGGGCGTTCTGGTTCGGCGGCCTGGACGCGGAGGACCGGATGAGCGCCCTCCTCGGCGAACTGGGGGGCTTGCAGCTCGTGTCGGTTTCGGCCATGAAGGAAGAGGCCCGCGAGCGCGGCCACGTGGTCGAGTTCGGCGGCCTGAGCGCGCCGGCACCGGCCCCGCCGCGGCCCCAGCCGTTGGTCGCCACGGACGTGGGCCCCTGAGCCCCGTGTGCCCCGGAGGATGATCCATGTCCAGCGCGCCGCTTCCGCCGGTCCCGCCCCTGTGGCGCGAGCGCGGGGCCGGCGTGCCGGCACGGCAAGCCGGGGCCCGGCGCCGGCGCGCCCTGGCGGTGCTGCTGGTGCTGGCCTTGCTGGGCGGGCTCGTCGTTGCCCTGCTCTACCCGCTCCGTCCCCCGGCGGCGGCCCACTTCGCCTGCGTGTGCGTGACCTCCTACCGCGACTCGCGCGTGCCCCCTCCCCCCTTCGCGGCGCGCGACCGCGACGCCTTGCTCCAGGGCGGGCTGTTCGCCTCCACGTCGGAGGCCCCGGGCGAGGGGCTGGCGCAGATGCTACAGGCGCTGACGGCCCTGGCCGAGCGGCCCGCCGGGGAGAACCTCGTCCTGTACGTCGGCGGGAACGCCCGCACCGACGCCGAGGGACACGTCCATCTGTTGCCCGCGACGGCCGACCTGGGAGATCCCACCACCTGGCTGCCGTTGCGCCGCGTGCTCGAGTTGTTGCGGCGCTCTCCGGCCCGCAACAAGCTGCTCGTGCTCGACGTCGGCTGGCCCCTCGCAAGCCCGGCCCTGGGCACGTTGCGCGACGACGTGCCCGCGCAGGTCGAGGCCGATCTCGCCGCGGTCGAGGACGCGCGCCGGCTGGTGCTGTGCCCGTGCGGCCCGGGGCAGGTCAGCCTTGCTTCCGAGGCGAAGGGCCGGTCGGTGTTCGGGCTCTACCTGGAGGAAGGGCTGCGCAAGGCGCAGCGCGAGGGCCCCGTGTCGGTGCGCGAACTGGCCGATTTCGTCCGCGACCGCGTGGACGGGTGGGCGCGGCGCAACCGCCAGCGCCGGCAGGTGCCCGTCCTGCTCGGCTCGGGGCGCGACTTCGTCGTGGCGATGCGTCCGGGCGAGCCCCCGCCCGTGGCCGAGGTCGCCGAGGCCGCCTACCCCGACTGGCTGCGCAAGGCCTGGACGTCGGCCCCGGCGAACCGGGAGGCCTGGGAAGCGCTGGTCGTCGCCGAACGGGACTGGCGGGCCGGGGCCCCGGCCGAGGGCGTGCGCGAGGCCTGCCTGGCGCGGCTCGCTGGCCTGCGCCGCGCCGCCTCGCCTGCCCCGCCCCCCTTCGCGCTGGCCCAGGCCAGCGCCGGGCCGGCCAACCGGGGCCTGGTGGAGGACGTGCGACAAAGGCTCTCTTCCTTTGAGGCGAAGACGCGGGGCCTCTCCCCCGGCAAGACAGGCCCCCTGCGCGACCAACTGGCGGGCGACTTCCTCGCAGCGACCAAGGGGCGCAGCGCCGAGGACGTTTCGCGCGCCGTGCTGGAGGCGGCGGCAGACGAGCCGAGCCTGACGGCGGAGGCGGTGCGCTTTCTCGACGCGCTGCTACGATCGCGGGCGGCGAAGGCGCAGTTCGTGGAGACGGCCTGGCTGCGCCTCCTCGCGGAGTTGGCGGACGGCGGAAGGGGCAAATGGCAGGGCGACCTGGCCCGGCGAAGCCTGGAAGTCGCCCTGGGCGGGGAGCGCGCGGCGGCCCGGGCGCGGACGTTTCCCTGGGTGCGCCGGCCGCTCGAAGAGGCGGCGGACCGGCGGCACCGCGCCGAGATGGCCCTGAGCTCGCCGGGGCTGGTCCCGCCCGGCGAGGCCGAGGCCTGGCTGCGCGGGGCGGCGGACGATTACCAGAAGGTGATGGCCCAGCAAGACGTGGTCGCCGAGGCGCTTACCGCGCTCGACGAGGCGCGGCTGGCGCTGCCGTTTTATCTGCCCTACCTGGAGCACGGCACTCCCTCGACGGAGGCCGCCTGGCTGGCCGCGGCACGCGAGGGGATCGACCTGGCGGGCCGGCTCGGGAAGGCCCGCCCGGGGGCCGCGGAGCTCGCCGATCTGACGGACGAGTTGCGCCGGCGCTCGGCCCTGCTCCGCGCCGGGCTGGCGGAACTCCGGCGCCCCTTCGCGCCCGAGGCGGTGGCGTTGCTGCTGCGCGAGGCAGGCAGGCCAGGCGCCTCGCCGCGAACGTGGTGGGAGCTGGACGGGCTGCTGGCCACCCCGTTCCTGCGGGCGGAGGATCGCCGGGCCGTCTGGCAGGCGGCGCGCGACCTGGCGGAGCGCCTGGAGCGGGACGACCGGGCGCCGGCCCCTTTCCCCTCGCCCGGCGAAGGAGTGGAGCAAGCGACGGCCCTGCGGCGCGCGGGCCGGGCGTTCGCTCTGGCACGGCTGCTGGGGGCGGAGGGCCCGGAGGTGGAGAAGGCCGGGCAAGGGCTGGCCACGCGGCAGGGCAAGCGGGAACAACTGGAGGCGGTGGCCGTGGTCGCCCGGCGGCAGTTGATCGGGACGGGGCAGCAGGGCCCGGCGAACGAGGAGGCCGAGCTGTGGGGCTGGCTGGCGGAGCGCTACCGCTACCTGGCCCGCGAGCACGGCCCTGGCTCGACCCTGGGAGAACTGTACGCGCGGGCCGCCACGGGCTTCCGCCCCTGGCTGCGCGCCGGCGACAGCGAGCTGGAAATCACTCCGGTGCGCGAGCCGGCCCTGCTCCTGCCAGGCCAGTCGGGCACGCTGGAGCTGGACGTGCGGCCCGTCGTGCCGGCCGGGGGCAGGCCCACGGTCGAGCTGGAGGTGCTGGCGCCGCCGGGCCTGACGGCCAGCCCGGCGCGGCGCGAGCTCGCTTCTCCCGGCGTGTCCGTCACGCCGCGCGGGGCCTACCGATTTCCTGCGACGATCGGGCGAAGCGCCTTGCCGCCCTCTCCACCTTTTGAGACGGCGGGAGTGATGGTGCGGGGCCGGCTGGCGGGCCGAACGTATCACCGCAAGGTGCCGCTCGCGCTGCGGGTAGCGGGGCCGGACATCGTGCTGTCCGCCAACCCCAAGGGGCCCGAGCCGGCGCTGAGCGAGGTGCGGCTCCGGGCGGTCAAGGGGCCGCAGCCCGTCCACGTGTACCTGCGCAACAACAGCGGGCGGGACTGGGAGAAGTTGACCGTCCAGCTCGTGGCGGGCGGCGACCTCGTGGGCGTCGCCGGCCCGCTGTCGTTGAAGCGGGGGGCCGTCGCGCCCGTCGCGTTCAAAGCGCCGCCCGCCCCTCCGCCGCCCATCGGGGCCCTTCCGCCCGTCGCGGCGCCGGCGCCCGTGGTCGCGCTGCTGCCGGCGTTGCGGCGACCGCTGGTGGTGCGCGTTCTCGATGCCGACGCCGGGACCGAGCCGGTGTCGAGCCGCACGCTCAAGGTGGAGATCGCCGCCCCGCGCGAATACGTGGAGGTGACGGGGGCGGAATTCGCGCCGGCCGGGCCCGCCCCCGGGCCGCAGCGCAACCGGCTGGCGGTGCGGCTGCGCGTGCGCGACGAGTTACCGCCCCCCGCCTGCACGGCGACGTTGACGTTCGCCCCCGACGCCGAGGGCCGCGTGGCGCGCCACCGGGAGGGGACGCTGCACGGGGCGCTACCGGCGAAGGGCGAAGAGCTCACGCTGACCGCGGAGGGCGTGGAGCCGCCCGGAGCGGGGAACAGGCCGGCCCTGCTGCACGTGGCCGTGGACGGCTGGGCGCGGGCGTTCGCGTTCGAGCTGGCCCCGACCGCCGCGGGCCGGCGGGCGCTGGTGCGCCGGCTCGACGGGCCGACCCTGCGCCTGGGCCTGGCAAGCGATTACGGGCTCGCGGGGCCCGCCTTCCGGGTGCCGATCGAGGCGGACAACGCCCCGGAGGGCGCGACCGTCGAGGTGAAACTGGGCCGGATCATTGGCGGCGCGTTCCGCGTCGAGGCGGAGGGACACCTCGACGCGCCCCGGGGACAGCGCATCGGGCTGGATCCGCGGGGGGCCGACGGCGCGCTGGTGTTCGAGGCGTCGGTGAGCGACGGGGCGGTGGAGCTGGACACGCGCGGCATGCGCGGCCCGCGCGAGCTGCGCGCCCGGCTGCTGAACCGCGCGGGGGGCGAGTTGGCGTTCGCGGCCCGAAGGCTGGTGCTGGGCGAGTCAGCCCCCGCGGAGGTGCGCTTTGTCGGCGCGCCGGCCAAGGCGTGGCGGATGGCCCCCGTGGCGCTGCGGGCGCGGGGCTCCGATCCGGTGGCAGGGATCAAAGAGGCCCACTTCTTCGTGGGCCAGCCGGCCGACGGCAAGGTGCCGGCCGGCGCGAAGACAACGCCGGGCACGGCGCTGGACAAGGAGAAGACGACGTGGGGCGCGAAGCTCCCGCTGCCGGCCGACCGCAAGGGCCCGCTCGACGTGAGCGTTCGCTTCGTCAACGGCCTGGGACTGAGTACGTTCGCCACCACTACCCTCGAGCTGGTCGAAGTCGATCCTGGCCTGACGGCCCCCGGCAAGATCGTGGGAAAGGTTTCGTATGGCACCACGCCGCAGCAGGGGCTGGAGGTCATCCTGCGCGACGACAAGGGAGCGCAGAAGGGGAAGACGGCGACCAAGGCCGACGGCGGGTTCGCGTTCAACGACGTGCCGCCGGGGCGGTATCGCGTGTCGTCCACGAAACGGCCGTATGGGTACGCGGGGCAGTTCCCGCGGAAGAACGACGAGTTCATCGTGCTGAAGCCGGGGGCGACGGCGGAGGCGGAGGTGACGTTGTTCTTGCCGGCGGGGCCTTGAGTCAGAGGGACGGTCGCCGCCTTCTCCGCCGGACGGGTGCGGTGGCCGAGCTCGAGAATAGGGCCGTTCGCCTGCGGAGCGCTTCCTCAGAGAGCGGGCAGCGCACCTTCGAGGGGCTTACCGGAGGCGTTCTCGTCGCTATCCTCGATAGCGACAACCAGGGCGATTACTTTCTGCCTTCGACCTTTGTGCGACTTTTCACCCGCGCCTTGTCGCCGTCGTATTCGTAGGCGACTAGCTCGTCGCCGAGCTCCTGCTTCAGCGGCTTGCGCACGGCGAGGTTGTACGGCAGTGGCAGCGCGTAGCGGACCGTTCGCGCCCTGATCGGCCGCCCAGCCCTGTCCTTCTCCAACACCAACAACCCGTCGGCGGTGAAGTCGGTGGGGCCCTTTCCATCGTGGCGAGCCCAGCCGAGGAGCTTGCCCGCGGCATCGTAGCGGTAGACGTCGCGCCACGCCTTCGGGACAGTCAGGCGCTGATCGACAAAGTTGTCGAGGAAGCGCGCTTCCACGCTGCCGGGCAGCACGACCTCCGCCAGCAAGGTGGCATGGAACCGGGCGAGCTCGGCCTTCTCGTAAGCGGAGAGCCTCCCCGCCTGCAAGGGCGTCAACTCGAACGCGAGGCCAGCGCCGGCCTTCACGACGCCGAGCCCGCCAAGGCGCGCCAGCGCTCCCCGGACGGCCGCCCGGCGCGGCGCGGGCGCGTCCTTTAGCTGCGTCGTCAAGTCGCCCCGGTGGTCCTTGCTCAGATTGGGGTTGTTCGCAGCCGCGCGCAGGCGCCCCTCCAGGAACGGGCGCGGCGCCGCGTCGAGCCCTGGCCTCTTCCCGGTATGCAATCGGGCGCGCGCTTCCTGTCGCGCCCGAACCTCCTTGTCCGCCACGTTGAGCGCGAGGCTCGCCGCGGTGGCCCCCACCCGGACGTCGATCAGAGCTTGCTCTAGCTCCGCCACGCGCGCCTTCGTGGCCGGGGCCGGCTTTGCGTCGTGCTCCTTGCGGGCCCCGGCGAGGGCCTTCTCGGCCGTCTGGGCCTTCTGGAGGGCCTGCCGGTGTGCTTGCTCGCTTTTCGCCCGCGCCAACCGGGCCTTGGCAAGGTCGCGCGCCAGCTCTCTGTCTTCTTCGCCCACCTTCGCCAGGGCGGCGCTCTGTGCTTTCGTCAGGCCGAGCACCCGCCAGCACAACTTCTCGCCCGTCACCCGGGCGCACAGGGCCCCGAGGTCGGGCACGGCAAGGGTGGCCTCGCCCATGCCGTGCCCGACCTCCAAGATCCGCCCCTTCGCGTCGTAGGTGCGGGCCTCGCTGTCCAGCGAGAAGAACGTGAGGAAGCCCGGCGCGGAGTAATGCGCTCCGTTGTGGACGAAGACGCCGAGATCGACGCGGTTCGACTCCATCGCCGAGCCCGGCGCGATCGGCCGGCGCGGGTGATAGGAGACCACGATTTCCGCCACGGAGCCCGCCTTGTTGCGCGGCACGATCTCGATCTTCTTCTCGTCGCCGCGCAGCACCACCCAGTGGTAGGTAAGGGGGCGCTTGTTGAGGTCGTAGCTGCCCTCGGCGCTGACGATCAGCCGGCGCTGGTAGTCCTTGCCGCGCCAGATGCGCGCGATGACGGCGGGCGTGTCTGCCAGCTTCTCGCCCAACCCCGCCGGCTCGAAGTAATCGCGCCCGTTCGCCTGCTGCGTCTCCTCGATCGCCTCGAGCTGAACCATCGGCGGGATCGTACCGAGCCGGACGTCGTGGGCGGCGCGCACCATCTTGAGCGGATCGACCCAGCTCCCCTCGAAGACGGTGGGGTGGGCCTTCCCGGTCAGGTACTCTTTCGGGTTGCCGAGGTGCTTGTTCGACGAGCGGAAGATCATCTGCACGGTCGGCACGAGCAGCCCGCTCTCGACGAGCTTGCGCTTCACCTCGGGGCGGAAGGCGGCGAGAGTGAGCGGAAGGGCGCGCATGAACGGCTGGTCGGAGCCCGACGAGCCCTGCGAGGTGATGAGGTAGGGCGTGTTGGTCGGATAGAGGTCGCCGTAGCCGTCGCCCTCGCCGTTGTGCCCGGGGTCGTGATCGCGATGTTCGGGATAGACGTAGACGTTGTTGTGGGTGTAGTGGCGATAGAGGAACGGCAGGCCGCGCGGGTTGCAGTAGTAGCTGCGGACGTTGCTGCCACCTTGGGTCGGCGGTGCCGAGGTGGACGAGTTGCCGAAGACGACGAACGGCTGGGTGGTGTTGGCCAGCGCCCAGTCGAGCCGCCGCTTCATTTCCTCCGGCGAGTATTTCACGCGCTGGAGTTGCGGGTGGGGGGAGGTGTCGAGGTCGGAGTGGGCGCGGTCGCGGTTGTCGTAGAAGTCGCCGGCGTTGCCTGCGGCCGTCCCTTCCTTCCACCACGTGCGCAGGAGGTCGCCCACCTCGCCGCCCGCCGTCGCGATCGGCTTCTTGCGAAGCTCCGCCTCGACCTTGAGGCGCTCCAGCTCGGGAGGCGCGGCGGCATGGGCGAACGCCAGGAAAGCCGCGTTCGCCAGGATCAGGACAGCCAGCAGTCGGATCATCTCTGCGCCCTCGACCATTCATCGGGCGATGAGATGATTGTCTTTCCGGAGGCATGGCAAGGCAAGAAGGCGGGCTTTGGGTACGGGCGCAGGCGACGACAACGCTTTCCTCAGCGTCGGGTGGGGCAACGATTCCGGGAGCGCGGATTGCCAAGCCGCAAGCGGAATTGCACCAGGGCCCGCCGCTTGCGGCTTGGCGGGCGCTCCCGGAATCGT
>JBBSEZ010000061.1:0-29735 GCA_038239195.1 Gemmatales bacterium | reverse complement strand
GGGGGTCATGGGGCGCCGCCCGCCCCCCCGCGGTGGGGGGGGGGGGGGTGGTTTGGGGTCCGCGGGGGGGGGGGGGGGGGGGGGGGGGGGGGGGCCCCCGCCGCCGGAGAGCAGGCGCCGCAGCCAGTCGGAGAAGCTCATTCGCGTCGCCTCCGGGCGGGATCGACGTCCGTCAATTCCACAACGAACGATACCACTCGTCCAGCGAGGAGGAACGCACTCCCTCCCCCTGTCCCGCCCGCCGCAGCGCTTGTAGGTGGCGACAGGGCCCGCGGCGCAGGCCGAACTGGTGGTGGTGCGAGCAGGTACACTTGCCGCGCACGATGCGGCCATCGGGGTCGAGCACCACCTCGGCCGCCGTGCCGCTCACCTTGCCGGCGAGCAGGCGCAGCCCGGAGGCCCCCGACGGCTCGTTGCGCTCCAGGCGCACCTGGCGCTGCTTCACCAGATCCCGCCCCGCTGCCGTCTCGGGCGCCTCCGGGCCCAACTCGTGCGTCGAGAGGGCCGACGGCATGATCTGGCGCCAGCGGTACGCGCCGGCGGGCAGGTCGTGGATCACCTGCCCGAGCTGAGCGAGCCGGTTCAGCCCGGCCGCCACGAGCGCGGGCGCGGCCTTGGTGCGCTGGCGCACCTGCTCAAACGTCAGCATCGGGCTGGCCACGAAGGCCGCGCCCAGTTGGCGGAGGAGGGCGGTGTCGGGCTCGGCGGGTGGGGCGAGCTGGTCGAGGGCGCTGCCGCCCGTCCAGTCGTTGGCGGTCCAGCCCGACAGGCCCAGCACCAGGCGCATCTCGCCCATGCGCACCGACCAGAAGCTCGGCAGCCCGCTGCCCAGCAGGTAAACCTCAGCCCCCTCCGCCAGCGGCAACAGCCGCGCCAGCAGGCGCAGCCGGTCGCGTCCCCAGGTGCGGATCGTTTCGGCGCGACTGCCCGCATAGGGCGTCCCGTGCAGGACGATGCGCTTCTCCCACGGCTCGAGCACCAGCTCCACGGGGCGCCCCGGGGTCAGCTCGAAGCGCAGCGCCCGCGAGCCCTTCTTCGCCCGGTGGAGCTTCAGCCAGGCCAGCACGCCGTAGAGCCCCTCGCGGCTGACGGGTACGCGGCGCAGGGGCAAGCTCATGGCGGCCTGCATCTGCATGAAGCCGCGCAGCCAGCTCGGCGGCAGGTCGATCTTCTCCTCGCGATAGCCGGCCTCCTGCTCCACGTGGACCTCGAAGCCGACCGGGTCGATCTCGAAGCGCGTCTGGCGGTAACTGCGCAACTTCTGGAACTGCTCGTAGAGGCCCCAGGAGTAATCGACGTTTGTGGTGCCCAGCGCCACCGCCTCCTCGGCGCGGAAGGCGCCGCGCTCGACCGTCAAACAGCCGTAGCTGCTCTCGTCGGCGCTGAAGCACTCGAAGAAGAGGACGTCGGGCGCCACCGTGATGACCGGGTCGCACGGCATCAACAAGCGCCACAGCGCCGGGTCGGTCCGGGACACGTGGTCGGAGTATTTGTCCCGGGCCCCCCAGTAGCGCGAGCGCAGTGCGCGGAAGCGCCCCTCCAGCCCCTCGGGGATGGGCAGGGGCAAGCGCGCCTTCGCCTCGGCCCGCGCAGCCCTGGAGGCGCCCTGGCGGATGGTCGCCGCGCGCTCCTTCTCGGCGGCGAGGTGGGCCTGGTAGGCACTTTTGTCGCGCGCCTTGTAGCGCAGGTCGCTGACGACGACGTCGTGCAGGGCGCTGACGGCCTCGCGGAAGCGCAGCGGCTGGAGCAACGTGCCCACAAAGCTGACGCGGTCGCGGCGCAGGTTGGGCGCCAGCGACACCTCCACGCCGTTGAGGATGCGCCGGACGCCGCTGTGGCCCTTGTAGGCGACGGTGAGCTCCACGGTCGGGCGCCTCCTCGTTTTCCCCTCTCCTAATTTGAGAGAGGGATTGGGGGTGAGGGAGAAAGGGGGGAGGAAAAGGGGGCCAGGCAGTCCCGACTTCGAGGCGCCGACCAGGGGCGTTCACCAAGGCCGGGGCCTGTGCCTCTGACCGGTGAACTCGTTGCCTCAGGCCGGTCAGAGGCAGAGGCCCCGGCCAGAAGAACAACGTCCCTGGGGAAGCATCGCGGGCCAAACTCAACCGCGGCGGAACGCCGCAGCACGATGGTCTCGGATACCTGCCCGGCCCCCTTTTCTCCTCCCTCCAGACTACGCGTCACGTCGCGAACTTCAACTCCGGGAACGCACGTTCGACGAGCGGCCGGAGGGCGGGATTGTGCTCCACCGCCCCGACCAGCCCGGCCAGGCCCGCCCGCCATTCCGGCCCGCGCACCGAGCGCAGCGCCACGGCAAGGAGCGGCAACAGGTGCGGGGCCTCCTCCGGGCAGCGGACGAGGCGGCGGACCACCTGGCCGACCACGGCCGGCTTGCTCCGACCGCCGCGGTGGATGTTGAGCAGGACGGTCGCCCACAGGAGGCGGACCAGCCCGGCGTCGAGTCGGCCGCGCTCGAGGGAGAGGGCAGGGCGGTCGGCGAGCAGCCCCTCCAGCACCGCGACCAGCCGCAGGCGAACGTCGTCGTAGGGCGATTCGAGGAGCCTTTGCCAGACGGCGACGTCCTCGGCGGCGCGCGGCTCGGCGAGGAGCCACGCCCAGCCCTCGGCGCGGACGTCGGCGTGCCGGCTATCGAGGTATTCGAGTACCCAATCGACCTGGAAGTCGGCCGCCGCGCCGAGTACCCCGCGCAGCCAGCGGACGATCTCGGGCCGCACGGGGACCGACTCGGCGTCCACGAGGGCCAGCAGCGCCGAGCGCTCCTCGGAGGTGCCGGGCGACTTACTTTGCAGCCAGGCGAGCCCCAGCCGCGCCACCGGCACCGGGCGCTGCCCCGCGAGATGCGCTGCTTGCGCCAGGGCGATTTGCTCGGGGGCGAGGCGGGCCCTCAGCAAGTCGCAGACGATCTCCAGCGTCTCCGGGTTGGGCTCGTCGAGCAGGGCGAGCAGGCGCTCCACGCCCAGGGAGGCCAGGTCGGGGAGGTCGCGCAAAACCTCGGCGGCGACGGTGACGATGGCCGGGTCGGAGTGGCCGAGCCAGGCGAGCAGTTCTTCGGGCGACAGCTCGCGGAGGATTGCCTAGTGGTTGTGCCGGACCAGATGGAGGGCCCACTGCCGCACCGGCCGGCAGCGCGCCTCGCGCACCAGGTCGAGCAGCGCGCGCGGCGCGGCCAGCCACAGGGGCTCGTAGATCGGCGCGGGGGCCAGCTCGCGCAGGGACCGGCCGGGCGCCGGCACCCAGCCGCGCGGCCGGGCGCTCAGGGCGGGGCAGTGGTGAAAGAGGGCGTGGACGAGCCCCCAGTTGTCGAGCAGGGCGAGGCCGTCGGCCACGTCCTCGTCGCGGTAGCACTTCAGGGCGGCGGCGAGGGCCGGCACGTAGCGCTCGGGCCGGCGCTTGCCGAGGAGGCGGAAGTAGCGCCAGGCCCGGCGGCGCAGGTAGCGGCGGGTGGCGGTCGAGAAGAGCCGGCCCTTCTCCCAGCGCGTGCGCGTGGCCTCGTCGATGGGGTAGGGCCCCAGCAAGCGCTCGTGCGGGCGCCACATGGCGCTCCCCTGCGGGACGGCGAGAACTTCTTCGATCGAGAAGTTGTTCCTGGCGACGTCGTAGCGCCGAACCTTCCGGACGACGCGGCGCACGGAGCGGTCGAAGAACACGAGGAAGCGGGCCATCACCTCGTCGTCCTCGGCGCGCTCGGCGAGCTTGAAGAGGCGCTTCACGAGGGCATCGTGGCGGAAGGCGTTGAGCGGCCGGTCGAGGTAGTCGAAGAGCAGCCGGCGGGCGGCGGGGCGCGTGTCGGCGTACCAGCGGGCGGCGAAGGTGCCGAGGCGGTCGGCGTCGGTGAGGCGGCGCAGCTCCTCGACGAAGGCGGGATCGCCGCGCTGCAGGAGCTCCTCGACCAGGGCCCAGGAGGCTTCGCGGGGGGCGCTGTGCTTCGCCATGAGCGGGGCCCTTGCGAGGGGAGGAACGATGTGAAGACGATAACCTCGGCGGGGGATCGCGTCAAGGATGGGAGATTGACGAGAGCGAAAGCGCGGCGGTTTTGGCGAGCCTCTTTCGCCGGGAATTGCGCTGTGCTAACGTGTCAACTTCGCTGGCGCTCCCGCACTGCGGGCGCGTTGGGGGGGAGAAGGTCTTGGGCGAGAGCCGCAATGAATCACCTCGCATGGATCGACGCGCGACTTGCCAAGGTTCGCGTCGCGGACGTCCGCTCCTACTTGCTCGGGAAGGCCTGGAAGGTACAACCCTATCCCGGGCCCGAATTGCTGGTCTTCGGCGGCCCCGTCGATGACAACGGCGAGCCCGTGGTTCAGGTGCTGCCCTCTTCGGAACACTTTCGCGACTTCAGCATGCGCCTCGAAGAGCTCCTGGCCTCGCTCAGTGTGATGGAGGGCCGGCCCGCTGCCGAGATTGTCACCGACGTGCTGGCGGTCAGGGCGAGCGAAGGATAGGACGTGCTGGAACGGCAGCACAGCACGCGCTGGAAGGAGAGGCCCCTGAAGGGCGGAGTCGGGCCAACACTCCCGCGCCCCTCACGGCACCACCTTCACCACCCACGTCTCCCGGGTCGTGAACGGGTCGATCTTCCCCTCCCCACTCACGCGCCAGTCGAAGCCTTGCAGGTACGTCGCGGTCGCCTTGCCCCAATGGACCGTGTCCCACACCAGGTCGTGATCGAGATGCAGCGTCAGGAAGTCGCCCGGGTCGTTGCTGAAGTAACGCAGCCCCTCCGGCGACTTGTCCCACACCACCGCCGACGAGAGGTCCACCGGCACCCAGCCGATGCCGCGCGCGTAAAACTCCGCCTTGACGTGCCACTGGCCTTCGTACTCCACGCCCTTTTTCGGGGCCTTGGCCGAGCTCGCCCAGCGCCCGACCAGCATCCGCGCCGGGACGCCGTTGGCCCGGCAGGCGGCGACGAACACCGCCGCCATTCCGGCGCAGTCGCACTTGCCGACCGGCGCCAGGGCCGACGCTTTGAGTTCTCCCTTGACCGGGTGTGGAAGCGCTTCTGGATCGTCCGGAACACGCGCCGCGCCGTGTCGAGGTCCAGCTCGCCCGGCTGAGCTTTGAGACGGTGCGCTAGCCTCCAGGCCTGGAACTTCGGCGACCCGTGGTCGAGGCGCGGCGTGGCCGCCAGGTAGGCGCGGCGCTCAGCGGGCGTCAGCGGGGCCACGGCCGGCGCTGCTTCGCCCGCCTCGAGCGGCACCAGTTTCCGCGCCTGCAGGGTAGCGCGGTAGTGGGCCGTCATCTTCATTTCCTTGGCCCCGCGCGCCCCGCCCGGGACGCGGGCCAGGAGGATGGGTCGCTGCCATGCGCTGAGCTCCAGGGCGTCCTTCCCGGCGGGGAGCAGCGTGGAGCGGACGTCCCGCTGGCCGGGCAAGGCCGACGGCCGGGCCGCCACCACGAACCATTCCTTCGCCTTGAGGTTGGGCGCGCGCACGGCGAGCGTCAGGACGGCCTCGATCTTTTTCGCCGGCCTGGTCTCCAGCTTGAAGGCCGCACTCTGGGCCGTCACCGGGGCGGCGAACAGCAGGGGCACCAGCAGGGCCAGGTGTGCGGTTCTCATGGAAGTTGTCCTCGAAGGAGCGACGGCCCGAAGCGGGTAGCCGGGAACGTCTCCAAAAATAAACCTGGGCGGGGCGCCGGTCAAGGAGCGCCGAGGCCGCCATTCGGCCGGAAAAAGACGGAAGCCACCCGAGGTTTCGGGTGGCTCCGGGGAAGAGATCGTTTGACTTGCGTTGGGGAGTGAGGGGGATGGGAGAAGCGCGTCTGGACACTCGCCGGTCTGCGGCCGGGGGACCGGGACGGAGATGGGGGGAAGACCAATCCGTCCAACCAGCGAGCGCCCGACCACCGCTTCCTTTGTCGGTCAGGTCGCTCTTTCTAATAGCAAGAGGCGTGCCAGAAAAGCGCTCCCAGCCCCTGAATTTTCTCAACTCCCTTTCCACAAGGTCGTTGCGTCGTTGACCGGCTCGGGGGCCCCGCTGCCGGCCCGCCGGCAAGGGTTGCAAAGGCGAGCAGGTCGTTGTAATTGCTACACTCCGCCAGGCCGTTCGGGGCCATTGCGCCCCTCCAGCCCCCGAGCAATCGCCTGGAGCGCCGCCGCGCCGCGCTGAAGCACCTGCGCCGACGGCAGCGGCACCTGCAACATCGGCTGGCCGGTGCGCGCGTCGGAAGACACGAGCCCCGCCCCGTCCTCCGAGGCCTGCGCGAACGCCGCCGCAAGCGCCTCCAGAAACTGGACGCTCGCCTGCACCAGCGCCTGCCGGGCGTCGAGAGGGCCCTCGGCCCCCTTCGCGCCGGCGCCCTCTCCGACGGGGACTGGCGTCCCTTTCTCGCCCACCTCAATGGGAGGCTTGCCGACCACCGGCGCGCACAGATCGCGCACAGCGTCGAGGAACGCCTTCTGGCCCAGCGAATCGAAGGCGATCTCGTCGTTGCTTCCCGCGAACAGTTCGGCGAACAGCGAGCGCTTCTGCTGCAAGGTGCGCAACACGCGCTCCTCGATGCTGTCGCGCATCACCAAGTGGAAGACCTGCACCGGCCGATGCTGGCCCATGCGATGCACGCGCGCGATGCGCTGCTCCAGCACCGCGGGGTTCCACGGCACCTCGATGTTGATGACCGTGTCGGCCACCTGCAAGTTCAGCCCCGTCCCGCCCGCGTCGGTGCTCAGGAAGATTCGGCACTCCGGGTCGTCGCGGAACTTCTCCAGCAGCGCCCGCCGCTCCTTTCCCGGCACCGAGCCGTGCAGCATCACGTAGCCGACCTTCATGCCGTCGAGCAGCTCCGCCGCCTTGTGCAGCATCATCTCCCACTGACTGAACACGACCGCTTTGTGCGGTCCCGCCCCGAGCAGTTCGCGCAAGATCTCCTCCAATTCCTCCAGCTTCGGCGAGACGTTCGTCTGCTTGTCCAGCAGGAAGGTGCTGTCGCACAGCATGCGCAGGTTGGTGATACACGCCAGGATTCGGCGACGATCCACCTCCGTCAAATACTTCTTCTGCAACAGCCGGGCCAGCGTCGAGTGGTGCTCGGCGTAGGGGCCGCGCTGGGCCTCGGCCATCTCCACGTAGACTGTCGTGTCGGTGCGCGCGGGGAGCTGCGTCAGCACCTCGGCGCGCGTGCGCCGCAGGAGGATCGGGGCCAGCTTCTCGCGGATCTTTTCGAGGTTGCGGTAGCCCAGGAGCTTGTGGTCGGCGTCCAGCACGCGGTGGTCGTGCAAAAACTGAAAGGCCGGGCCGAGCCGTCGGTCATCGACGAACTGCACGATGGAGTAGAGCTCCTCGAGCTTGTTCTCCAGCGGCGTGCCGGTGAGCACGAGGGCGTAACGGCTGCGCAAGCGCTTGACGGCGCGCGAGGTCTTCGACTCCCAGTTCTTGATGCGCTGGGCCTCGTCGAGAACGATGAGGTCGGGCTGCCAGGCGTTGAGCTCGTCGAGGTCCTTGACCACCATTTCGTAGTTGACGAGGCGGTAGAACGTCGGCTGACGGTACTGAGCGCGGCGCTCGTCGGCGAGGCCATCGATGACCTGCACCGCCCGGTCGGCGTACTTGCGGACCTCCGTCTCCCACTGGTACTTGACCGACGCCGGCGCCACCACCAGCACGCGCTCGATCCCGCGCTCGCGCACCAACAGCTCCGCGGCCGCAAGCGTCTGCACCGTCTTGCCCAGGCCCATGTCGTCGCCGAGGATGCAGCGGCCCCGGCAGGCGGCGAAGAGGGCCCCGCGCATCTGGTAGGGGTAGAGCGGCACCTTGAGCAGGTCCATCGACAGTTCGCCCCGGTCGAGGGCTTGGAGCAGTTCGCGCTCGCGCTCGCCCATCTCGCGGCGCTCGATCTCGCGCTCCATGAACTCCATGGCGTCGGAGAAGATGGTCACCTGCTCGGGGACCTGCTCGACCATCTCGATTAGCTTCTCGTAGCGGTCGCCGCCCTTCCACTTGCCGGCGAGGTCGAAGAACGTGTCGGCGAGGGCGCGGAGCATGTCGGAGTAGCGCGGGGGGAGGTGCAAGCCGACGCGCAGCTGCTCGCCGTACTGGAGGTAGATCTCGGGGTGGGTGACGGCGGCCTTGCGGCGGCGGAGTTGGGGGGGCGCCTCCTCGCGGAGGGCGGCGAGGACGGCCTCGACGTGCTTGCAGGTGCCGAGGGTGTTGGTGCGGAAGTCGGGACATTCGCAGGTGTTGTCGCCGACGTCGAAGCCGCGGATGGAGACGCGGTACTGCCCGCCGGTGGTCGGGTTGGTGATCTGGTAGTCGCTGAAGACGCGGTTGCGCCCCAGGTTCTGGATCTTGAACTGCTCCTGGGCCGCGCGCTGGCGGCGAATGTCGATCTGTTCCTCGCGGAGCATGAGCGCCCTCCTCGTTCCTTCGGGGACCGGCGTTCATCATAGCACGCGCGGGGCGGTTGGCCCTGCCCCAGCAGGAGGACGAGCCGGGGGCGAAGGCCCCGCGGCTCGCTCGCTGGGTTTCGGGGCGCGGGCATCAGTCGTACAGCGCAATCGCCCGTCCAGGCCCGCCGTGGCAATCCTTGATCTTGACGGCCGCGAACAGGAAATACGCGCCCTTCGGCAGCCTCTCCATGTTGGTGAGGAACTCGACGCCAACCATGCCCTTGCCTCCCAGGGCCCAGTAGGTCATCAGCGCCCGCTTTGCCTCGACGCCGCCCAGCGTCGGCGCGTCGGTGCCGACGCAGCGCACGCCCTTGCTCGCGAGATAGCGGATGGCTCCCGGTCCCGGGGCCGGCCAGCCTTCTCGCTTGCCGTTGAGCGGCTCGTCCATGCAGGCGCTCCCGGCCGGAAGCGGGCGGTAGTGCCGGTCGCTCCAGCCGCTCTGGAAGATCACGACGTCGCCGGGCCTCAACTGGCCGTGCTTCTTCTCGAAGGCGCGGATCGTCGCCTCGTCGATCTCCGGCGAGGCGGGCCAGCGCTCCTTCCGCGTGGTGCCGGCGAGGTGCTTCACGTCGATGACCCGGGCGGGCCCGCAGGTCTGGGCGATCGGCACCTTCTCGGCGGTCACGTCGCTCGTCCCGCGCGGCCCGTAGGTCTTCTCGTACTCGCGCAGCCACTCCCGAACTTCCGGGGCATAGGCCGCGTTGTCGAAGCCTTTGCGCGGCAACGCATAGGCGGGCGGCACCAGATGGGTCCCGGTATGGCTGTCCATCACGTGCATGGGGAAGGCGGTCTTGGTGTTGGGGTTCTTCCCGAAGCGGATCGTGGCGTAGGGCTGCCGGTGGTTGCCCACCCCCCGCCCGGGCCAGGACGTGGGCAGGTCGTCGCCGATGACGACGGACAGGTCCACCACGTTCTTCTTGCGGGCCGACGCGATCAGTCGCTTCGCCAGCGGGTTGCCGACGATGGCGAAGGCCCTTCCCTCGCTGTAGGGGTCGCCGGCGTGCTTGGGGCCGATCATGCAGTAGAACGCCCCGGTGGGCGGCAACGCGCCCAGGCCGATGGCGCTCTCGGTCCAGATCATGCCGTGTTTCAGGCCGGCGTAGTGGGTCGGCTCCGCGAGGTCGGGCAGGGGCCCCATGCTGGTGCTGTCGATGCCGAGAGTCATCACCTTGCGGCTCGCCAGGTACTCCATGCACGCCGGGTCGGGGCCCGGCCAGGCGGGGGCCTTGCCCTCGACCGGGTCGGCGGCGAAGCGGCGCCCCTGGGGCAAGGGCTTGTAATATTTGTCGCTGAAGCCGCTGTGGAACAGCACCACGTCGCCGGGGCCCACAGGTCGGTGTTTCTTCTCCCAGACCATGACCCGTTCTTTCTTGATGAGATCGCTGCGGCCCTTCGGCGTCGTGTCGAGGAGGGACTTGCAGTCGATGACGCAGGCCTCTCCCACGAACTGCCAGGCCGGGACCTTGTCGGTGTACGTGGTGCCGAAACGCCCGGCGTTGGGCAGCCCCGATTTGGGGGGCGTGACGGAATGCGCGGGGACGTCGAGTTGCGTCCCGGTGTTGCCGTCCATTATCAGGACGTCGCTGTTGTAGGCGCTGCGGGGGCCGATCTTCTGGTAGTGGTTGATCTGGAACGGAGGGAAGCTGGGCCAGGTACACGGATATTCCGGGGCGACCAGCAGCGACAGGTCGAGGACACGCGAGAGGGGGACCTCCTCGGGCGCCTTCCCAGGCGGGGGGGCGTCGGTGGCGGGGACGGAGGTGGCGAGGGCCGCCAGCAGGGCGGCGAGGGCGGCGCGGCGCGCTGTCCAGCCAGCACGAGGGAGAGGGAGCATGGGAACACTCTCGCAGGGCCCGAAAATCGTTCTGGAGAGCAACCTATGGCCTCGCTCGCTTGCCGACCACCCGGACGAAGCTCCCGGGGTTTATACCTCCAGGGGTTGACACCCCTGGCTATTGAATGCCGCCCCGTTGGGGCTCGCGCACCCGTGGGCACGGCGTATCGAGAAGGTTCAGCCTCATCTCAGGCCGAGCCCCGAAGGGGCGGCATTCAATAGCCAGGTGTCAACACCTGGAACGCGTTGCCACGCCTCCCGAAACGACTCGAACGCATCGACTATTCCCCAACGACGGTGTAGGCTGAGATTGATGGAATGCTCCCCCGCGACGTTCCCTCCCTCCCCGAAGGCCACGTGGCTGCTGAACGCGGCCGGAGTCGGTTGCCATGTTGCGCAAGCCCTTCGCGGTCCTGCTCCTCTTCCTGCCCCTGACGACCACCGGCGCGGAGCGACACGCCCTTTCCGGCGCGGCCCCCAGGACGGAGAAGAAGAAGGCGCCCGCTCCGGCCCCGTCGTTCGATAGGGAAATTCGCCCTCTGTTTGAGGCGAAATGCACGCGCTGCCACGGCGCGAAGGTTCGCAGAGCGGACCTCGACTTGCGCACGCACGCCTCGGTCCTCAAGGGCGGTGAGTCAGGCCCCGCAGTCGTCCCGGGCAAGCCGGACAAAAGCCCCCTCTACGAAAAGGCCCACAGCGGGGCCATGCCGCCTCGGAAGAAAGATCGCCTCCGCGAGGGTGAGGTGGAAACCATCCGGCACTGGATCGCGAGTGGCGCCAGGCCCGGCCCGGCGGAAAGCGTCAAGTCGGAGGTGCTGACGCAGCACGACGTCCTGCCGATCCTGCTGCGCCATTGCACCGTCTGCCACGGCCTGCACCGCAAAGAAGGCGGGCTGGACCTGCGCACGCGGTCGGCCATGCTTTGCGGCGGCAAATCGGGGCCCGCGATCGTTGTCGGGAAGCCCGAACTGAGCCCGCTCATCAAGAAGGTTCGCGCCGGCCAGATGCCCCCGCGCGATCGGCTCGTGGAAGTGAGCGTCAAGCCGATCGAGCAGGACGAGATCGCCGTCCTCGCCCGCTGGATCGCGGCCGGGGCGCCCGAGGGCGATCTCGAACCGGACGTCGCCACCACGGCGCCCGACCCCCTGTTGACCGAGAAGGACCGGGACTTCTGGGCCTTCCGGGCGCCGCGGCCCGTGACGGTCCCGACAGTGCGTCACCCCGCTCGGGTGCGCAACCCCATCGACGCCTTCATCCTCCAGAAGCTGGAGCAAGAGGGGCTAACCCTCGCGCCGGAGGCCGACCGGCTCGCCTTGATGCGCCGGGCCTCGTTCGACCTGACGGGGCTCCCTCCCGAACCGGAGGACGCCTGGGCCTTTCTCGCCGACCGCGCCCCCGATGCCTACGAGAAGATGATCGACCGGCTCCTCGCCTCGCCCCGCTACGGCGAGCGCTGGGGCCGATTCTGGCTCGACCTGGCCGGCTACGCCGACTCGGAAGGAAAGCGCGAGCAGGACCTCCCCCGGCCCCACGCCTGGCGCTACCGGGACTACGTGGTCCGCAGCTTCAACGCCGACAAGCCCTATAGCCGATTCCTGCTCGAACAGCTCGCCGGCGACGAGCTCGCCGACTACGAGCGCGCCCCGGAGATCACGCCGGAGCTCTACGACAACCTGGTGGCGACGGGCTTCCTGCGCATGGCGCCGGACGCCACCTGGGCCAACATCACCGGCTACCTCCCGGACCGCCTCGAGGTCATTGCCGACGAGATCGACGTGCTCGGTTCCGCGGTCATGGGCCTGACGCTGAAATGTGCCCGTTGCCATACGCACAAGTTCGACCCGATCCCCCAACGGGACTACTATCGGCTGGCGGCCGTCTTCAAGGGGGCCTACGACGAGCACGACTGGCTCAAGCCCGACGTTCGGCCGGGGCTCGGGCCGATCAGCATGGACGTCCTGGGCGGTCGGCACCTGCCCCACGTCACCACCGCGGAAAGGCGAGCGTGGGAGGCGCACAACGCGCAGATTAAGAAGGAGATCGCCGGGCTGAAATCACCGGACGTCCGCGCGAGGGTGCTGCGGGCCCGAATGTTGCCGGAGCCGCGAGTACAGGCCCTCTGGGACCGTGGCCATCCGTCGCCGACCTACGTGTACCGGCGCGGTGACCCGCTGAGCCCGGGCCGGCTGGTGGGGCCAGGCGTGCCTTCCGTATTGACCGACGGCAAGACGCCGTTCGCGGCGAGCCCGCCCTGGCCGGGCGCCAGGCAGACGGGCCGTCGGCTGGCCTTCGCGCGCTGGCTCACTCGGCCGGACCATCCCCTCACGGCGCGCGTGGCGGTGAACCGCCTCTGGAAACACCACTTCGGCACGGGGATCGTCAAGACGTTGGGAAACTTCGGCAAAGCAGGGGCGCCTCCAACCCACCCCGAACTGCTCGACTGGCTGGCCCTGGAGCTCGTCCGCCAGGGCTGGAGCTTCAAGGCGATCCATCGGCTCATGATGACCAGTTCCACCTACCGGCAGAGCTCCGCGGTGATGGCCGAACGAGACAAGAGGGGCCCGGAAGGGCTGTTTTCGCGCATGCCGCTCGTGCGCCTCGACGCCGAGGCGCTCTACGACACGCTCCTCCTGGTCGCCGGGGGGCTCGACGAGGCGCGGGGCGGCCCGGCGACCCCGGTGCAGGTGCGCGCCGATGGGCTGGTGACGCCGATCGGGACCGCCCGGGGCTGGCGCCGGCTAATCTACGTGCGCCAGGCGCGGAGAGAGCTCCCCACGCACCTCGAGACCTTCGATTCCCCGCAAATGAATCCGAACTGCCTCGAACGGCGAGGCTCCCTCGTCGCCCCACAGGCGCTCCACCTGATGAACAACGGCATGGTGCATCAACTGGCCGAGCGGTTCGCCCGGAGAGTGAGCCGCGAGGCCGGGGCCGATCCCGCGAAGCGGCTCGAGAGGCTCTACTGGATCGCGCTGAGCCGACCTCCGAGCGCGGAGGAGAAGGCCATCGGCCTGGCCGCCTTGAGCAAGCTCGCCGATCGGTGGGCCAAACACCTGGCCGGGGCCGGGAAGGCGAGCCCCGAGGTGGCCCACTTGAAGGCCCTCACGACGTTCTGTCGCGCGATGGTGAACTCGGCCGGCTTCCTCTACGTCGATTGAGAGGTTGGGCGATGGCAGAACAGGGAAACCAGCAGCTCGTCGGCTCGAAGCTCCTGAACCGCCGGGAGCTCTTCCAGCGCGTCTCCGGCGTTGCCGGCGGGGCGGCGCTGGCCTACCTGCTGGGCCAGGACGTCGGGAGGGGCGCGGGGCCCTCGCCGAGCGGGCCCGCCAATTGTCTGCCGCGCAAGCCTCATTTTCCCGCCAGGGCCCGGTCGGTCATCCAGCTTTTCATGAACGGCGGGCCGAGCCAGATGGACCTGTTCGACCCCAAGCCGATGCTCGACAAGCAGCACGGCAAGCCGTACTTCGACAAGATCGCGGGGGAGGTCGAGTTCATCAAGGACGCCGGCGCGCTGATGCGCAGCCCGTTCAAATTCGCCCGGCATGGGCAGTGCGGGGCCTGGGTGTCCGAGGTAATGCCCCACCTCGCCGGGATGGTGGACGACGTGGCGTTCATCCGCTCCACGTTCACGACGAACCTCACCCACGAGCCGGCCATCTACCTCATCCACTCGGGCAAGATGGGCCCGGGCCGGCCGGCGCTCGGTTCGTGGGTGGTCTATGGCCTGGGCAGCGAGAACCAGAACCTGCCCGCGTACGTCGTGCTCGATGACCCGCTCGGCCTGCCGGTCAACGGCGCGGAGAGCTGGCACGCGGGCTTTCTCCCGCCGATCTTCCAGGGAACGCGCTTCCGTTCGACGGGCTCGCCGGTGCTGAACCTGCGCCCCGAAGTCCGCCAGCCGGCCGACGTGGTGCGGGCGGAACGAGAGCTGCTGGGCCGCCTCGACGACCTGCACCGGCGCCAGCGCCCCGGCCAACCCGACCTCGACGCACGCATCGCCAGCTACGAGCTGGCGGCCCGCATGCAACTGGAGGCGACCGACGCCCTCGACGTCTCCCGGGAGCCGCTGGCGATTCGAGAGATGTACGGCGTGGGGCGCGCGCCGACCGACTCGTACGGCCGGCGTTGCCTGATCGCCCGCCGGTTGGTGGAGCGCGGCGTGCGCTTCGTCCAGCTCTTCATCAACGCGCAAATCTGGGACAACCACACCGCGCTGGCGACCGACCTGAAGGCC
Organism: Gemmatales bacterium; assembly: GCA_038239195.1. Lineage (GTDB taxonomy): Bacteria > Planctomycetota > Planctomycetia > Gemmatales > Gemmataceae > JBBSEZ01. The sequence goes on along the minus strand of JBBSEZ010000061.1, from coordinate 15,263 downwards.
GCCTGCGACCGCACGGACCAGCCGATCGCCGCCTTGTTGCGCGACCTGAAGCAGCGCGGGCTGTTCGAGAACACGCTGGTGGTCTGGGGCGGGGAGTTCGGCCGGCTGCCCATCGCCCAACTGCCCCCCGACAAGAACGAGCGCAAGGCCGGGCGCGACCACAACAAGAACGCCTTCTGTACCTGGCTGGCCGGCGGCGGCGTCAAGGGCGGGACGACGTACGGGGCCACCGACGAGCTCGGGCTGTCGGCCGTCGAGGATCGCGTGAGCGTGCCGGACTGGCACGCGACGATCCTGCACTTGCTGGGGCTTCGCCACGAGGGGCTGTTCGTCGAGCAGAATGGGCTGAAGGAGAAGCTGACGGGCGTGAGCGAGGCGCGGGTGGTGAAGGGGATACTGGCGTGATCCAGAACCGGGCTCGACGAAGGCCCTCCTTTTTGACGCTGCTGCTGTGTCCGCTTCCTGGCCGACAACGTGTTTCCTACGCGAACGGGGGTGTCCCCGGGCGCGGAAGACCACCCGCGTGCCGTCGCGGCTGAAGGCGATGGCGTGGACGTGCTCTTCGCGGCCGCGATGGGGAGGGTGGAAAGCCGGCCATCGGGGAAGGCGCCACGTCGGAAGGCCGGGCCTACTGTGGGCCCCCCTCCGCCGGCGCGCCGATAGGCCGGGTGTTCGGGGCGTTCTGGTAGGAGGAATGCACGCTGATCCCGAGCAACGTAAAACAGGTCAGCAACATCAGCGTCCCGGCGACCGTGCCGATGATGCCGAGCACCCAGCTCGCCCGGGTCATGCTCTGGCCTTCGGCGTCCATTTCGTTGGCCCGGATGGCGCGCAGGTCCCCGCTAGCCATCAGCCAGGCGGCCACCCCCAACCCCAGGCCGAACGGGAAGACGAGCGGACACGGGATCAGCGCCAGCACGAGGCCGACGATGCCCATCGTCAAGAGCGTCCCGCCGCGGTGCGGGTGCGTGTCGCGCCGCAGCGGCTCGCCGCTGCGGTGGAAGCTCGGCGACGGCACCTCGACGTGGTCCTCGTCGAAGCGCGCCCCGCAACTGTAGCAGGTGCGCGAGTCGCGGTGGACGTGCTTGCCGCAGCGCGGGCACGTCTTCAAATCGTCGTGCGCATCGCCCAGGCGCGGCGCCGGCCGGGCCGGCGCAGGGCCCTGTTCCTCCGGCCGGGATGGCAGCGATGCGGCCCGGCGGGGGGCTCGCTCCCCCTCCGGCGACATATTGACCTCGACCGCCCCCTTGAGCCCCCGCGGGCCACCCGAAGGCTTGAGCGGCAGGGGAGGGGCGTCGGGTGGCGCGGGCCCCTCGCGTTCGAGCGGCACCTCCCGATAGCCCGATCCAAAGAAGGGAGGCAGCGGATCGGGGGCGGGGGGCGCATCGGGCGCCGCGGCGTCGAAGGTGCCGTTGCAGGCGGGGCAGCGGACCTTCTGCCCCAGCAAGACGTCGGCCACGCGGAGCTGGCCGCCACACGTTGGACAAACCACGATGATTGGCATGGATCACTCGAGCAGAGGAGGCGCCGGCGCCGGGCCCCTGCCAACCTCCCCGTCTCAGAAGCGCCGCGGCGGCGGGGCGGGCGCCTGCGAAGCCCCGGCCGCCGACCCCAGCACGCCGATCATGAACAGGATCGCGAAGAGAACGCACCCGCCCAGGAAAAGGACCGTCCACAGGATGGTGACGATCATCCCACAAATCCGCCCCGTGTTGGTCTGGCTCATGCCTTCGGGGTCCATCCGGCCGGCGCGCATCTCGCGCAGGTCGGTGGTGCCCATGATCCAGGCGACTGGCCCCAGGATCAGCGGCATCATGAAGAACGACAGGATGCCCATCGCCAGGATCGCCCCACCCCGGTGCGGCTGGAGGTAGCGGCGCGAGCGGCGCGGCCGATCCTCGTCTTCCTCGTCCTCGTCCCGGCGGCGCGAGAGGGACCGGCGCGGACGATCCTCGTCTTCGCGTCGCGCGGCGAGGCGGCGCGGGCGATCGTCTTCGTCGAAGCGCGAGGCGACGCGCTCCGAGCGCGGCCCCCGCGCCGGTCCCGGCGACGGTTCGGGCCGGGGAGGCAGCGGCGCCGGCCCGGATAGCTCCGCCAGGAAAGCGGTGTTGCAAACGGGGCACTTGACCTGCTGCCCGAGCAGGTCGTCGGGCACCCGTAGGGGCCGACTGCACGATGGGCAGGTGACCATTTCGCTCATGAAGAAGATGCCCGTGGAAGGAAGGAGGCGAAGGAGGGCCGCTCAGCCCCGGAAGTGCGACCGCACCTCCGGGTCGCTGCAAAACACCACGATGAGGATGCCCAGGACGCAGCCAACCACGTCCAGGCCGACGATGTTGATGATGAGCAGCACCCCCGTGACCATCGGCACCGCGTGCAGGCGCGAGTTCTCCCCGAGCAACTGCGCTCCCTTGATGATGGCCAGGACGCCCGACACCAGACAGTAGTACGTACCCGGCCAGAAACAACAAGCCCCGCGCGAGCCGCCGAACGAGCCCAGGCCGTGCAGCACGGCCCAGATCCCGCCGACCAGCGCCATGATCGCGATGGCCTGCACCTTGCCCGGCTTGTCGCGCCGGCGCACCCGATCCTCGTCCTCGTAACGCCGCCGGCTGGCGCGCGGATAGTCCTCGTCGTCCTCGTAACGCGAGCGACGGGGGCGCGGATAGTCCTCTTCTTCGTCCCGTCCGCGCGGGCGGCGCTCGTCTCGGTCTTCGTACTCGTCCTCGCGCTGTCTTGGGCGGCGCTCGTCTCGGTCCCGGTCCTCATCGCGCTCGCGCGATGCAGGGCGTTCCGGCGCTCTTTCCGGTGCCGGCTCCCTGTGCGCGGGCGGCGGGGCCTCGTCGGGCCGCCCTTCGCCCCCCGCGGTGAACGTGGTGGCGCAGGCGGGGCACTTGACCCGCTGCCCGATCAACTCGGGCGGCACGCGCAGCGCTCGGGCACACTGCGGGCAGGTGGCGATCTCGGTCATGGTGCCTCTTCTCTCCTCGCTCGCCTCTTGCTCATTCGGCTCGGCCCAGGTGCTGCTCCACCAGGTTGCGGACGCGGACCAGGACGAGGACGTACCACACGTGCAGCCCCAGCATGCCCAGGTAGGTGATGGTCACGAGAATGCCGATGATGACGGCGTAAGTTCCGATCGAGGTCGCGGCCCCCCCCGCGGTCCGCGACGTCATCGCGGAGGCCCCCGCGGCGACGCCGCCGCACACGGCGACCATCCCGACAATGGCGGTCAGGCCATACCAGACGGCCCAGGCGATGAGCACGGCCATGACGGTCTTGGCGGCCTCTTTGTCCTTGAGCGTGACGCACACGCTGCGCACGAAGATCAGGAACACGATGAGCCAGGCGATGCCGAGCACGTGGCCGGCGTAACCGAGCCAGCCGTAGCCCCCACTGACGAGGACGAGCAGCGCGCCGAACGACCCCATCGCGTGGGCCGACCAGGCCAGTTGCGCGGCCTGGAGCAGGGCGTACGTCGCCGCACAGGCGAAGGCGGCGATGATGAGCCCCTTGTTGGCGAAGCTGTCCTTGCGATTGGGCACCGCCAGGCAGATGCCCATGCCGGTCAAGCGCAGGCCCGTTTCGGCCAGGCGAAACAACCCCATGACGCTCAGGAAGACCATCAGGCCGATGCCCATGGCGACGGCCCCGCCGAGGGCCTGTCCGCCCGAGATCCCGCCGCTGAACAGGCTGTCGAGCAGGGCCACGCCCGTGAGCATGAAGATCCCGCCGCCCAGCAGCATCGCCCCGTGGAAGGCGAGGTAGGCGATCGCCCCGAAGATCACCAGCGTCAGCCCCAGGCGCACCTTGCGCCAGCCCGCCCTCTCCTGCTCTGCCTTACTCGGGGCGCCCTCGTCGCGCCGGTCGCGCCGGTCGTCTTCTTCGCGCCGCCGGTCGCGACGGTCGTCCTCGTCGCGCCGGTCGCGCCGGTCGTCTTCTTCGCGCCGCGCGATGCGGTCGTCTTCTTCGCGCCGGGAGCGGCGGTCGTCGCGGTCGTCCTCCTCTCGCCGCCGGCGCGAGCGGTCCTCGTGCTCGTCCCCCCCGCGGGCGGGGGCCCCGCCGCGGCGCCGCTGGCGCGAGTCTTCGTCCTCGCCTTCCCGGGCCGGGGCGGCGACCGGGCGCCGGTCGGCGATGGCCTCGGCGCGGTCTTCGACGTCGGTGGCCGAGCGCGCGGCCTCGTCGTCGGCCTGGCCGTCGGCGCTGGCGGTGAACATGTTCCCGCAGCCGGGGCAGCGCACCTTCTTCCCGAGGAGATTGTCGGGCACGCGCAACTTCTTGGCGCAGTCCGAGCAACTGACGATGACAGGCATGGTCCCTCGGCGGTTGGTAGAATGCCCACCAGGGGGGGTGGCGCCCCTGCCCCCTTATTCGCCGCTCGCGGCGGGCCGTTTAGGCACGGGGGGCGAAAACAATCAGACGGCTCAGGGGGCGAAGTACGTGGCGGCGAGCAGAGCGACGAAACCGAGGGTGAGGACAAGGCCGACGACGGCAAAGGCTCGGCCGTTTTCCGTGAGGGCCCGGCCCCGCGGGTCCATCAGCCCGCCGCGCATCAATTCGAGGTCGTGGTTGGCCATCACCCAGGCGGTGATGCCGGCAGGCAGGCTTAGGAGGGCCCCCAGCCCCATGCAGAGGGTCAACAGGGCGCCGATCAAGCAGGCCGCCCCCAGGCGGGCGATCGCGGGGCCGCGGTGAGGCTCGCCGTCGCGGCGGAGCTCCCAGGGCAAGGGCCCCGGCGGCGGGGGACGGTCCTCGGTGTCGAGCTCCTCGCCGCAGTGAGGACAGCGGGCCACGTACCAGCTCACGCGGCGCTCGCAGGTCGGACAGAGCGGGCCGGAGGCCGGGCCCGCTTCTTCCTGCGAAACCAGCCGGGGGCGCAGAGTCGGCAGGGCCTCGTCGCGGGGCGGCTCGGCGCCGGCGACGAACGGCTGGCGACAGCCGAAGCAGCGCACGCTCCGCCCGAGGGCCGCCTCAGCCATTTGCGTCCTGCAGCCACAGGCCGGACAGGTGACGAGCTCTGGCATACGATCGCACCGGGGGGCCTGGCGCGCACGACCGCCCGCGTTCCTGGAAGAACAGACGGTCGGGGCGAGCGGGCCGACCGCAGAAAGTTTATCACGGGCCGTTCGCTCCTGGTAGGCCCCGCGAGCCGAGCGGGGCCTGCCTGACACTCCCCTCGCCTCCGTGCGCTGGCGAGCCTTGGGCGCTGCGGGTGCGGCTCGGCTCGCGGCACCTCCATTACCCTGACGGGGAGTTGAAAGTTTATCGTCCGGCGCCCTCAGCGCATAGGGACGAACGGAGGAATCGTGCCGGGCCGAGGTGGGGAGGGTGGGGCGTGAGCGGAAAAGCAGGCCGCCCAGGGCGGCGCGTGCAGCTGCACCGGGCGCTGTCGAAGCTGGGCTGGGGGTCGCGTACGCAGGCCTGGGAATGGGTGCGCGCCGGACAGGTGCGCGTCGATGGCCGGATCGTCACCGATCCGCTCGCGTGGATCGACCTGGACCGCTCCGCCATCACGCGCGACGGCGAGCCCCCTCCCCCGCCGACCGATTGCGTGCTGGCGCTGCACAAGCCGCGCGGCGTCGTCACGACGCGCAGCGACGAGCGCGGCCGGCCAACGGTGTACGATCTGCTGCCGGCCGGCCTGCCGGGGGTGTTCCCGGCGGGCCGGCTCGACGCAGATTCGGAGGGCCTGCTGATCCTGACCAGCGACTCGAAGCTGGCCGAACGGCTCACGGGGCCGGAGCATCGCGTGCCGAAGACGTACCGGGCCTTCGTCAAGGGCCAGCCAACGGAGGAGGCGCTGGAGCGGTTGCGCGGGGGGGTGGAGCTGGCGGACGGGCCGACGCGGCCGGCGCGGGTGAGGCTGGTGCGCGCGGGGGCGACGAGTGAGGTCGAGGTGGTGTTGACGGAGGGGCGCAACCGGCAGGTGCGGCGGATGCTCGCGGCGGTGGGCTGTCGGGTGAAGCGGCTGGTGCGCCTGGCGATTGGTGGGCTGGCCCTGGGCGGGCTGGCGGTGGGCGCGTGCCGCGCCCTGAGGGAGGAGGAGAGGAGGTTGCTGGAGGGTGGGCCGCGCTGAGTCGACGCCCGGGGCCGCCCCCGCGCACCACCTTCACCCTCGACGCCGCCCGGAACAGCGCCGCCAGCCCCGCGACGACGGCGAGGGCCCGGGCCTCGGCGGCGACTTGCCGGCGCTTGTGAAGCGATGCCCACCCCTCCGAATGACCCGGCAGATGGTCTGACGGCGGCACCTTCCGGACCGGCTGCGAATGGCGAAGGCATGAGATGGTAAGCGGTTCGGTTCGCCGGGAGATCACCGTTCGGTTCGCGGCCGCCTGGCCCCTGCTCGCCTTGAGGATGGAGGAACCAGAGGCCGGTCGCTTGGCGAGCCCGAGATCGGCCTCGTCGAGGTTAGCACGCCCCGGCCTTGCGAACCGCTTCTTCCAGGAGCAGGGCGGCGACCTGCATGGGCGTTACCTTGCGCTTCCCTTCGCGGCTGATCTTTTCGGCCATCTCCGCCAGCGCCTGTTCGGTTTCCGGGCTCAAGGGGACCTTCGACCGAGTCGTCCAGCGCCGGTCGGTCGGCCTTCCCGGCCGGCGCCCTTGGCTCGGCTCCAGGCGCTGTTGCAGGAGGTCGGCGAGCTTCGCCATCCCGAACGCCCCGCCACCGACTTCGGGAACCTCCGCGACGATCTTGGCCCCCATCAACTCTGCGATTTTTCGAACGTTCTCGGCCACGTTCCGGTCCTCCGTTCCCGTCAAGTTCTGTCCGCCGCTTTTCCGGCGCCGAGGCCCCGGCCGGTCAGAGCCGGATCTCGAGGTAGTGACGGTCGATCACAAACCCGACGGCTCCTTGGTTGGTGGCGCGCCCCATGGAGACCAGGAACTCCTTCAACTCTTGGGCTTTGCTCTCGAGCAGTTTTTCGTCCACGTAGCATTGGATGATGGTAGGCTCGTCTCGGATCAGCCGCCCGCCTTGCTTGTCATCCCGCCACACGCCCAGCCCTGGGGGAAGGCGGTCCCTCCTTTCAGGTGGACGCCCAAGAACTCGAGGGCCTTGTTGACCCACCCGTCGTGATCGATGGGCTGATCGGCTCGGTCCACGCTGGGGACGAACAAGACCAGCAGCGTCGAGACGCACTTGTCCGCTCCAAACTTCTTGGACCAGTCCTCCATCGGCTCGGTCTCCTCTCACATCATCGTACTTTTGGGGTCAAAAGCCAAGGCTGGCCAATGCCATGAAGAGGTGCGCATCCGCGCGTTGACCTCCCCATTCCATGTTCGCGGGAAGAGGCCCTGCGCTTCTCACCGCACCACCTTCACCCTCGGCACCGCCCGGAACAGCGCCGCCAGCCCCGGGCGGGTAACCTTCGTCCCGCGCAAATCGAGCGTGCGCAACTCGGCCAGATATTCCACGTATTCAAGCCCCGCGTTCGTGATGCCCGTCCCGCGGAGGTCGAGCACCTGCAAGCGCTCCAGCTTCTTCAAATGCGGCATCCCGTCGTCCGTGATCGCCGTCTTCGCCAGCACCAACCGCTTCAGCCCCGTCAACCCCTTGAGCCTCTCCAGCCCCGCGTCGGTGACAAGCGTCTCGCTCAGCGCCAGCCCCGGCAGCGCCGGCAGCCCCGTCACGCCTTCCGCCACCTTCAGGTCGTGCCTGCCGCGGCCTCGCCAGCACTCCACCTTTTCGAGGTGCGCCAGCCCCGCGTCGCCGACGCGGGTGCCGTTGAGCCCCAGCGCCTGCAAATTGGGCAGCGCCTTCAGATGCGCCAGCCCCGCATCCCCAACGGGCGTATGGTGGAGCTCCAGCGTGTGCAGTTCGCTCAAGCCTTTCAGATGGAGCAGCCCAGCATTGCCGACGGCCGTGCCATCGAGCACGAGGCAGCGCAGTTTCGTCAGGCCCGCGAGGTGGGCGAGCCCGGCATTCGCGATCTTGCACTTGCCCAGCGAGATGCCGGAGAGCGACTTGAGCGCCGCGACGTGCTTCAGCCCTACATCCGTGACGGCCGTCTCGCGCAACCCCAGCCATTGCAAGTGCGTCAGGCCCTTGAGATCGGCCAGGCCGACGTCGGTGACAAGCGTGCCATCGAGCTCGAGCAGGCGCAGCTGCGGGAGGCCGCGAAGGAGGGCGAGATCGGTGTCGGCGGTTTTCGTCTTGCCGAGGTAGGCGCTCACGACGGGGCTCCCGGGCGCTTTGCCGTCGCGCTCGACGCGCCCGCCGAGCCTGGCGATGGCGGCGAGGGCGCGGGCCTCGGCGGCGGGCGGCTCGGCACGAAGAGGTTCGGCGGCGAGCAACAGGGGCAACCAGCACAGGTGGCGAAACATGGACGTCTCCGGGGCGCGGAGCTTCTCGGTCGAGTTGACCAGCATAGCGGATGAAGCGGGCCCCGACTAATGAATGTTGCGCGAGGGCGGGAAGAAGGCGCTGCCCGAAGTTTGCCGGTGCGCGCTTTTTTCGGAAGTGAGGTAGTTGCGACTTGTTCGCGTCGCCGGAGGTAGGTAGCCTGGAAGGAGCTCGAAAAACGGAGCGACTCGCGTCCCCGTAATCTTCTTCCTCAGCGCCCGGAGAACCGGTGTGGCCCGGAGTGGCACCGCACGGGGAGCGTTCCCATGCGACCAGGCACACCGGTTCTCCCGACGCTGAGCAAGGCGTTCCCCGCGCATCAAACGGACAGTCCGCGCGTCCACGTGTTCGGGCGCGTGCCTACCCCTCCTTCGGGCGCGGGATCGCGAGTTGCAGTTGAGGTCGCTCTCGGCGGGTGTTCCGCGCCACGCCGACTCCCTCCTTTCTCATTGTAGCAATCCCCCCCTCTACTTGTCATCCGTTCACACCGCTCAGAGCGCGTTCTCCCGGGGCCGTCCGCGAAAAAACCGTTGTGCTGAAAAAAATCGTCGTCTTCGGAGTAGTTCCTTTGCGATGCACACACCGCGGTCCCAGGCATCCGCCGCGAAGGCCCTTTACGTCGTTCGGATCACGCCTCGCGGCGCTGGGGACCGGGGAAGCCGAGCCACGGCTCGGGCCAGGACGTTTTCGCCTGGTTGGGCACAGAAAGGAGCCAGCTGAAACGGTCGGCATGAGCAACCCGAGCCCAGGCCCTTTAAGGGAACAGTCCAGCGCATCGAGTGGCCTCTGTGCTGGTGCGAAGCGCGGTCGAGCGAGAGCGGGCTCTTGGCCGCGAGGATTCGGGAAGCATGGATTACGCGTATCTCAGCATCGCCCACGTGTGGCAGGCCCGCTCCTGCCCGCATCGGTGGCGGATCGGCGGTTGGAGAGGAGAAGCACAGAACACGAATCGCGACTCTCCCCGAGTTTCGCCTCATTGCCCGAGCGTGCAACGAGGAGGGCTCTACGTGACCAAGTTGATCGAAGGCCCGGAAGGCCAGCCGGCCGAGCCGCAAGGCTCGCGCCCGGCTGGCCATTCCGATCGCGGGGGCGACCCCTCAACCCCAGGCGGCTGCCCCAACCCGACGACGTTGGAAGTCGGGTTGGGGACGGAAATCAGCAACGGAAAGGCCGATGCGCTCGCTCCCCCCGGGCCAGGCGGGCCGAAGGACGGCGACGCGAGTGGGGGGCCTGCTTCGGCCGTGGCCGTCCTCGAGGGGCCGAACAGCTCGCACCGGGCCCGTTTGCCGAGAGACGGCCCCAAGCGGGAAGAAACCCAGACCGGCCGCCAGGCCGCGGCCCAGGAGGCCGTCGTACCGACGATCGCTTTCGCGGCAGCGACGCTGCGCCGGGCGATCGAGGAACAGGAGCGCCTGATCGCGGCGTTTCTGGCACCGACCTCGGACGGGAGAGAGTCGGCCGCGAGCCTGTGCCAGGCGTTCGCGAACCTGATTCACCACCTCGCGACCCAGCGCGAGGTCCCCCCGCAGCGAAGGATCGAGCTCGCGGAAGCCATCGTCGAGGAAGCGGTGCTCCAGCGAGCGAACTGTCCCGGTCCCGAGCGCTTTCGCGACTGGTTTCGCGAGATCGTCGAGAGGGCCGTTGACGCGACCCTCGTTCCCGCCTGCGAGTTCGCCGCCTGGGTGGAGGAGTGGGATGCCACCGCTCGCGTGACGCTGGCTGGGGTGCAGCGACCCCGTGGGTTGGAGTTGGACGAGCTCATCCAGATGGTTGTTGCTCGCGCCCTGGGGTCTCGCCGGACGTTTCGCCCGGATTGCGCCTTCGGGCCTTGGATGCATAGAATTGCCGTGAACGCCGCACGGGACGCGCTTCGGAGCAAGGCGCGGCGACGCGAGGTGCCGCTCTCCGGAGCGCCGGACGCCAAGTTGCTGGCGCCCAGGAGCCCCGAAGAGGCGTGGGCCGCCGAGTTCGAGGAGTACCTCCGTCACTTGGACGAGGCGGATCGCGCTCTGCTCCGGCGTCGCTTCCTCGACGATGCCCCGCTGAAGGAGTTGGCGCGCGAGCTCCGGCGCTCGATCCCAACCGCCCTGCGACGAGTCCGGCGGGCGCTGGAACGGTTGCGCCGGTTGCTCGAACAGGTCGAACAGGATGCAACTTGACCTCTTCTCTCCAGTAAGGGGAGGGGATGGCGCCCCTCCCCTCCCTCGCCGAGCTCGCTGCCCGTGGCAGCCGGCGAGCGCAACGCACGACTGAACAAGGAAGTCGGAGGAGCGCACGTGAATGGAGGGACTACGGTGAACGCGACACAGAACCTGGTGGGCCCCGTATCCAGTGGGACCGACAGAGCGGGGGGCGGAGCAAGCCCCGGCGGCCCGCAGCCGCACAACGAAGAGCTCATGATTTCGGTCCTGACCGACGTCGAATCGCTGCCAGCCTGCGACGTCGCCCACATCGTTCGCGAGAGCGCCTTGCTGAGGGAGTTACACGTCCTGGTCTGGAACGCAGGAAAGGAGGCACCGTTTTGGTCCACGAAAGTCGCCGATTACGTGGCCGCCCGCCGCAAAGGGGCGCCCCCACCGGGGCCGGGCGTCGATGACCTGGTGTTTTGCGAGGACGCCAAGCTGACGGACGAAAAAGCTCGCGAGCGCCTGACCTGGTTGTTGGTGAACAAGGAAGCCCTCGACAAGTGGTTGGGGCTGCGGAAGGCGCTGGAGGCCACCCAGGCGCTGGCGGACGCGCCGCGCAAGCCGCCGGGCCCCCCGGCGCGGCCGGAAGAAGTCGGGCAGCGGAAGGCCGAACGCGCCCGGTGCATCTGCGCAAAGGACTTGTTCTCGCCCGGCGCGGAAGCGGCCTGCGCCTGGGACAAGACGAGTGCGTCACAGGGAGGCGGGGCGCCCGTCACGGTTTGCTTCCCCTTGCTGGGAGAGGTGGTTTCGCACGACGAACTGCGCTTCGGGCCGCAGGAACTGGTTGCTCAACTCGAGCGCCGGCCGCCCTCCTGGCTGTTCCACCTGCGCATCGCGCCGACGGCTGGGGAGTGGTCGAGCCACCTCCCCGGCCTCTCCTGCGCTCGCCTCCGGCGCCTCGCGGACCGGCTCCAGTTGCAAACGCTGCGGCGCGGGGGCTATTCGCTGGAACCTTTGGAGATGCTGCAGGGCCCTCTCCCGGCCCCCGAGGAACGTTCGCCCTACGCGTTCGGCTTCCCCGAGTGCGCCTTCGCCCCTGACGCCTCCTACGAGCTCGCGGTCGCGTGCGGCCTCGTCGCCGCCGCCACCGGTCGCCCGCTGCCCTCCTGGGCCGTGTGCTCTGGAGACTTCTTCGAGGCCTCGCTGGAACTGAAGCCGACCGAGGGGCTGACCGAGAAATGCCAGCTCGCCCTGGGTGCCCGGGGCGGGGAGACCATCTCCACCCTGGTGCAACGGCTGTACGAGTCACCTTGCACCGCCAAACACCTCGGGCGCCTCGAGGACAGAGCTCTGCCCGGCAAGGTTCGGTTGTTGATCGTTTCTTCGGTCACAGGCCCCCCCCTGGAGGCCCTTTCGCCCACGCTCGCGGCCGAGCGCCTCGACGTGGGCCTCGGCGAGCTCGGGCAGGAGGACCTCGAAGCATTGCGCCTCCGGGTGGAGTCCCTGAGTGGGGACGGGCTGCTCGTGGTCCAGGTCCCCACCGCTCGCGAGGCGCTCCTTTTGCTGGGCCACCATCACGTTCATCCGCTGCTGGGCCTCGCGGCCGGCGAGGCGGCGAGGCCCATCCGGGCCTACCGCGTTTGGCGCGAGAAGGTCGAACCGGGGCCGGCGTACTGGGGCCGCTACGCCCAGAGCAAGGCACTTGCCCTGGGCTCCCGGCTGGAGCGGAGCGCCAGCCCCCACGCCCGGCTGCTGGCCGTCTTGCAGACGTGCCAGGAAGCGATTCGCGACTTGCCGGAAGAGAGGGCGTGCTGCGACGCCGTTTACGTCCGCGCCGCGGGGCCCGACCCGGGCTGGTCGCGACTGGTGGCCGCGGCGGGCCCGCGCTGCGCCAAGCTCCCCTTCCTCGTGCCCAGCGACCTGGGTGCCGGGCCCGCCGCGCGGCAAGGCGGCGAGCCTTTCGTGCTTGACCGGAGGCGGGCCAAGGCCTCGGATTGGGTCGCCCTGGCAGGGGGACGAGAGTTCCTGGCTCGCTACGGCGTCAAGGAGGCGGAAAAGTACGGCGCGTTGCTGAGCTCCGTTCGCTCCTTCGTCTTGCTCCCCCTCTTGAGTGGGCCCCATTGGCTGGGCTCCTTGTGTTTGCACCTGCGGCTGGAAGGCGAGGCCCCCCCCGAACTGGTGGAGGTGCTGCGCGAGTTGGCGGGCCGCGCCACGGCGGAGCTCGCGTACTGGTTGGGCGAGCAAGGACAATCGGTCGCCCTTCCGCAGCGGGGCGAAAGCGCCGAGGCCCCGGCCGATTCTCCCCTGGAGCTCCTGCCGGCCCGCTGGCAGCAGTACGTGGCCAGGCGGTGCCCCGCAGCCGCCCTGGAGGAGTTGGCCCGCGAGCTCGCCGAACAGGCCCGGCAGCGGGTGGGCGCGTTTCGCACGGTCGTGCGCTTCATCACCCCCGACCGGCGCGGCCTCGTCGTCCTGGGCCACGCCGGCCCCCCCGGGGCCTGGCCCGAGCCTTTCCTCGCACGGACCATTTCGCTCCACGAGGACGCGGCGGCCACGTTCGCGCTCGAGACCGGAAAGAGCTACTACCTCGAGGACACCGCTCAGGCCTACGTTTGGGAAGCGGGAAAGTGGTGCCCGGTCCACTACCAGCCCATCTCCCCCGAAGCCAGGGGGCACGCGTCCGTTCTGTTGCGCCAGGGCGGGCACCTGCTGGGCGTGTTGAGCGTGGACTGGGAGCGCCCCGGGTCGATCCCGCCGGGCGCCCGCCAGGGCCTCGAAGAGCTCGCCGGTCAGTACGCTCTCGCTTTCAAAGCGTTCGGCGTGGAGGCGCTCTCCGCCGTGGTGGACGACCTCGTTGCGTCGCTCGGGCTCGAGGAGGGTGGGGAGGCGGGCCTCGCTTCGGCGTACCGGCGGTTTCTCCATGCCGTTGCCCAGATGGTCGGCGCCCGGCAAGGCGCGATCTTCCTGCGGCGGGCCGAAACGGGCCTGTACCACCTCGCGGCCAGCATGCTGCATCCCGAGTGGGGCCCCGAGCGCTGGTACGCTCCTGGAGAGGGCCTGACCGGGTGGGTCGCCAAGCACAACCGGCCTTTGCGGATCGCCAATTTGAGCGATCGGGCCGAGTTGTGTGCCATCGACCCACTGTCCCCGCCCGTCTGGAAGGACAAATGGTTCGACGGGGAGGCTCGCGAGGACCGGAACTTGACCTATCTGGCCGTCCCGGTCGCGGTGGGCAACGAGGTGCTGGGGGTGTTGCGCCTGGCCAGCGGGGTGGGCCGCGGAGAAAGCAAGGGTGGGTTCGGCGATTACGACCAGCAGATAGCCCTGGCCGCCGCCGCGCGGCTCGCGGGGGCCCTTTACCAGCACCGCCAAGCGCGGCACACCGCAGCCCTGACGCGGTTGGCCGCCTGTCTCGTCCGGGCGAAGTCTCACCGGGGCCTCGGGAAGAGGGCCTTCGAGGCCGTGGAGCGCGGCGTCGGGCCCTGCGCGTGCTGGGCTCGCATCGTGGACGAGGTCGACCTCGGCGAGGAGGGGCCCGTCGAGGTCCTGGCCCACTCGCTGGCGAGCGACCCTGCCTGGGGGGGCCTGCGAGCCCCGCTGGCGCGGCGGAAGGGCGAGGGGATCGCCGGGCGCGTCTGGCAATCGCAACGAATGCTCGTCCTGGATCACGCCTCGTTCGCGGAGGCCTCCCGGGCGCCTCTCGTCGAGGCCATTCTGAAGGAGGAACCTGCCAACCGGGAACTGCTCGAGGCGTTCCATTCCCTCGCCTGTCTGCCGTTGCGGGCCAGGGGGCGGTTCCTCGGCACCCTCCTCGTGTGCCGGCGGGCCCACGGGGGCCTGACGCCGGGGGACCTCTCTTTCCTCCAGGCGGTCGCCGACATGACAAGCCAGGCGCTGGAGACCGTGGCCCGGTCGGAGGAGCGCTCGTTGGAGACGAAACTGCTCTGGGCGTTTCATCGGGCCCGGCCAGACGGCCCGCGTTCGCCGGGCCTGGAGCCAAGGGCGCTGGCTTCGACCAACAAGGCACTGGTGCGCGAACTGCGCGCGGAAGCGGGTTGCGTCTGGGCCCTGGAGGGCGCGAAGTTCTGCTGCGTCCACGCCGACGGGGTGGAGCGCGCGGCGGTCCCCGACCTCCCGGCGGAGCGGGTGGCCCGCGCCCTGGGGGGCAAGCCATTCGTCGTGGTGATCGACCCGGTCATCGACCGGCGCCTGGCCGACCTCCTACCGCCGTCCGGCGCGGGGCTGGCCGAGTGTCAACAGGTGGCGATCCGCGTGGCGGTGCGCGAACGTCCCGTGGCGCTGTTCTTGCTCCTGCTGGCCCCCGGCGAGCCCGTGCGCCACAATCGCTTCGCCCGACTGGTCCGAACCTTGAGCGAGCTAACGAGCCCGCACCCGGCGGCCCGAACGGGTCGCTGAGCCCCTTCCGGTTGTCCCCCCTGCCCGGCGCTTCGAGGCGCCGGGCCTCTTTTTGAAGAGAAAGCGGGCCCCGAGTAATGGATGGTTGCCGCCGGCGCTTCATTGCCGGCCCTCGGCGGGTGGCGCCTTCGCCCCCCGTCACTCCTCTTCGTTCAGCCCGGAGCCGAAGCGCTCTTCGAGCCAGTCGGCGTAAGCGAGGCGCGGAACGTCGTCGGGGGCCTCGCGGATCGCCTGGAGGAAGGTGGCGGGGATCATGGCTGGGCCTCGCAGGGAGAAGAGGGCTCGCCGTCTTCACGGCGTCCACGCGAGGGCGGACAGGATGTTCGTTTCGCAAGCCCGCCGTCTGGCAGCCCGACGCGCCAGCGAGGGAGAAGCAATCCCTC
>JBBSEZ010000060.1:0-29807 GCA_038239195.1 Gemmatales bacterium | reverse complement strand
GCTCGCGAGCGGGAAGGCCCGTGGGGGGGGGGGGCGCCCGGGGCGGGGCCACCCGCCCGCCCGGGGGGGGGCCCTCCCAAAACCAGCTTTGGTGGGGGGGCTGCGTGGGGGGGGGGGGGTCCGCGGTACGGTTGGCCGCCCCCCGGTGGCCGTGGTGCGCGGGCCCCCGGGCGCCCCCCAACGACGGGCCTTCCCGCTCGCGAGCGACCGTTTTCTCATCCTGGCCGACGCGCTGGCCTACCTGGGCGAGAAGGCCGCCGCGGAGCCCTGCCGGCAGGGCGGGCACGTCAAGGGATGCCACGTGCTAGACTGGGTGCTCGGTCGGAAGTGAGCCGGGCGGCTCGCTTGCCCCCTCTCCCCCGCCACCGAAAGGCCACCCCGCTTCCCGGGGGCCTATTGCCTCGCCCAATCCCCGCAGTACAACGGTTGTGGTCCCGCTCTGGGGGCCAATCAGGAGGCCAGGTCTAGCTTGGGTGCCTTGCACCGGGGCGGCGTTGCGCCGCCCGAGCGTCTGGTCTGTCATGCGTCGCGAGGAGGGCTGTTTCAGCCCCGCTGTCGGGGGTACGCCCCCCTTAAATCGGGTGGACTGGAACAACCCCGCCGATCATGGTCCCACCCGATTTAAGGGGGGCGTACCCCCGGCGTGGCCGTGAGCCCTCCGCGCCCCAGGTCGTGTAGTAGAGGCCTCCTGATCCCCACCGGCCGCCTGGACCACCCAGGCGGCCGGTCTTCTTTCGGGGCCAGCCCGCGGCGCTGTTGACAGCCCCTCGCCGCGAGGCCCCGTGGATCGAGGAGGTCCGGGCAGGCCCTCGTTGCCGCGCCACCTCACCCCGTTTTTCGTTCCCCGCCGCGACGACTTCGGGTAGGATCGTGCCATAAGCACGTCCTGCCGGTAAAAGTTACCATCTGCCCCCATGTGGGGGCAGAGGCCAGGCCCGTCCGTCCGTGCGGATAGTCATGTTGCGCAGTCGGTTGCGCCGTCGAGCAGGTGCGGGCTGCGCATTTGGCACGCGGAGTGCATTCGATGCCCTTAGCGAATAACCTGTCGGGCCGCTTCCCCCGGCCCGCCCTCCACGCCCCAATCCCGTCCCCCTGGCTCATCCACGAAGGCCAGCGACTTCCCCCAGTCGCTGGCCTCTTCTCTTTCATCCTCGTGGTCCGCCAGTAAAATGCGCCCGGACCGTGAGGCAGTGGCCCCGACGAATGGAACAGCAGAAACCGGCAGCCAGGGCTTGCCCTGCGTGCGGCGGCGGCGAATACACCTTCCGGGGACGGAAGAAGCTCGCCGCCGACCCGGAGCAGGGCGTGGTGGAAGCGACGGAGACGAAATACCGATGCAAAGCGTGCGAGCACCAGTGGAAGGTGAAGGCGCCGGCGGCGCAGTCGTCGCCGTCAGCCGTTCCCCGACCAAACGCTGAGCAAGGCGCCCCAGGAAGTCATCCGGCTCCTCGCCGGGCTGGGCGTCGAGGGGGACGCGCACGCGGGGGAGAAGGTGCGCCACCGCTACCAGGTGAGGCGCGACCCGGACCGGCCCAACCTGTCGCAGGTGCATCTGATCCACGCCGAATTGCACGACGAGTTGCGGGCACGCGGGCTCGACCTGGCCCCCGGTCAGATGGGCGAGAACGTCACGACCCGCGGCATCGCCCTGCTCGACCTGCCGACCGGAGCTCGGCTCCATTTGGGGACGACGGCGGTGGTCGAGGTGACCGGCCTGCGCACCCCGTGCGCCCAGTTGAACCGCGTACGGCCGGGGCTGAGGACGGCGACGTCGGCACGGGCGGGACGCAGGGTCGTCTTCAAGGCGGGCATCATGGGCGTCGTCCTGCTGGGCGGAGTGGTGAGGCCTGGCGACCGCGTCCGCGTCGAGGTGCCTTCGGGGCCCCACGTGCCGCTGAGGCCGGTGTGAGCGAACGCCCCGAGAGCGAACCGGCAGGTGCCCCTCCTTACTCTCGGCCCGCCGCCCCGCCTCGCCGTCGCCCTGCCCCCGCAGGGGGCCCGGGCAAGAAGTGAGCGCGTCGGGCCAAGCTGTCTCGACCAGGGTGCAGGCGCGGAACAGAGAGGTCGCCCCGGTCGCCCTCCAACAGGGCGGCCGGGATGCCCTCCGCTGGCGCGGACGTTGGGGGGGGGCTGACGGGGGGATGGGGCGCGCCTACAAAAAGGGAGGGAACTCAGTCAGAATGGAGCACCCGAACGGGAAAGGGAAAGTTATGGCGAAAAGGAAGTACGATGCCGAGAAACTCGTCCTGGCGGCTGCTGCCTGGGACGTCCACCACGCGCTGGTGGCCGCTGCGCGACGGATGGTCAAGCTGTCCGGCGGCGTCCAGGAGGCCAAGGACGTCATCGACGCCATCGCCGCCGCCGACGCCCTGGAAGACGAGAAGGAGGAGGCCAAGTAGCCCCTCACGGCAGTCGCGACGGGAACGCGGGCCGGCCGTATCCGACCCGCGTCTTCCGCCGACGGGCGGATCGCGCCTCGCCCGTGGCGAGGCTTTCGCAATCGGGCCTCGGCCTTCGGCCGGGGCCGTGGTATCGACGCAAGGGGGTGGGCCGTCACTCGTCGCACTTGAACAGAGCCGGAGGGTTGATGGCCTTGCAACGGGGCCGCCCGGCGAGGTCTTTGGTCGAGTTCCTCCGCGCGCGACCTGCTTGGGCCTACAGGGCGCCCCGCCATGGGGGCCGAAACCCCACAGGACCAAGATCCTTTCCCGCCTGCCGGACAGCCAACACCTGCGATCCTGGTCAAGGTTCCTTCAGTGCCGTAGAGTAACGGCTGATTCACAAGGGCCAGAGCGGCGGACGGCTGACGGTCGAGGAACGAAACGCGACACTCTTCCTCGTGCTGCCGCGACGTAGGCAATGAACCAAGGGCGGCGAGAAGCACGCTAACAGGACAAAGTCTATGGCAAAGCGGAAGTCCGAAGACGCGAAGCGCCAGATGCACGAGGCCGGCTCGGAAGCGCTGGAGGCGGCGCAGGCGAAGGAGGCGGGGGCCAAGTTCGAGTGGCATTATGGCCGAATCACCCGGCTGGGCCACTTCGAGAACGCCGGCGGGTCCGGGGTCTCGATCGTGTGGGAGGAGGGCGGGGTGACCTCCCAACAGGGCGACATTGGCGAGGGCGAGTGGGAAATCTTCAAGGTGGCGTTCACGACCACGGGGCGGATCGCCGTCCTCAGCGACCAGGAGGGCGAGGGGTGGATGTACGACTACCGCTTCCTGGAGGCGGTGCGCTAACGCCCCCGGCTTGCCCGTCCCCGTCACTGGTGGGGGCCTAGCTCCTCCCTCCGCCGCGCAGGGGCCCGCGGGCGCCTTGGGCGAGCGGCAGGAGAAGGCATCCTTGTAGGACGGCCCTCCCGAGCCGTCCTCCAGGGAGATGGTTTCCAGCCGCACGCCTAAACGGGCCGTTGCTCGTTCGGCAGGCGCCGCAATTGCCGCGACTTCGGCGGCTTGACGGCCCCGCTGGGGGCCTGCCGGCGCTCCGCGAGCTCCTGCCGCAGCCGGCGCACCGACTCGAGTTTGGCGCTCACGTCCTCCTCCATCCCTTCGCGCTCGGGGCGCGCCGAGGCGCGTTGCTGCTCCAGCTTTGCCCGCTCGCGAGCCAGCTCAGCCCGCTCGTGGGCGAGCTCTTGTTCCACTCCGCGTGCCGTTTCCTCGACCTCGGCCAGCCGCTGCCGCGCGGCGAGCAACTGCTCGTCCAGCAAGAGCCGATCGCTCTCCAACTCCAGCCGGAACTGGTGGAGCTCCGCCTCGCCGTCGCCGCACTCTTGCTCCTGCTGGGCGAGGGACTCCTGTTGTGCCCGCAACTTCTCTCCCTGGCGGCGCAGGTGCGCCGCGTAGTAGGCCAGCTCCTGCCGGCGGCGATCGAGCGAAGCGGGAAGCTCGACGGCGAGCTCGCGCGGGGCGGCGGGCCGGGCCATGCGCGCCTCGTGCTCGCGCCAGAGCCCGCGCAAACGCGCTTCCTGGCGATCGAGGTCGGCTTGCTGCCGGGCCAGGGCCGCCTGGGCGCTGGCGCCGGCGCGCACCTCGCGCCGCAACCGAAGCGCATGGTGTGCCAGGTTGCGGCGCGAGCGCTCCCGGTGTTGTTGCTCGGCGACCTCGCTCGGGGCAACGGGCGCGCCGGGCGCCGGTTGGGGCGTGGGGTGAGCGCGGGGCAGATGGGCCTGGAAGCTGAAGCTGCCGACCTGGACAGTGTCGCCGTCGCACAGGGGCTCGTCGTGGACCTGTCGCCCGTTGACGTAGGTGCCGGGCCGGCCCGAGCAGTCGCGAATGCGCCAGCCGCCCGTCCCCCGCACCAGGACGCAGTGGACGGGCGCCACCTCGGGCGACACCAGTCCGAGGTCGCACCCCGGCGAGCGGCCCAGCAAGATCACCTCGCGATCCAGCGGGCGATGCTTGCGCTTGGTGTTGCCGTACGTCACGATCAGGGCGGGTTGCTGCGGGTCGATCTTGTCGTCTTGGTCTCGGCGCATGGTTGGCCCCAAAGAGCTCGGTAGATTGAGCACCGCCAGAAGAGAGCGCGCTCCGAAGAGCGTGGCGCGTGTCACCCCGCACGGGATCGGAACGGGGAGAGATTCAGAGACGGGACGATTTTACCGTAGCACGTGAATGAGGCTCGTGCGGAGAAGTGGCGCGCCCTTGTCATCTTGCGGGCCCCCTCCCCACTTCTATAATGAAGGGGAGGAGCGTCGATCCTCTCCACCCTCCGCTCGCGGGGCCCGCCATGCGTCTCTGGTTCAACAATGTCTACCTGGCGGTGCGGACCGTCACCCAGGGCATGTACATCACGCTCTGGTACTTCCTCCAGACCTACCGGCGCAAGACCTTCACCGAGCGCTTCGAGTACCCCGAGCTGCCGGTGCCCGTCAAGCCGCGCTACCGGGGCTTCCATCGCTTCGACCTGTCCACCTGCATCGGCTGCGACAAGTGCGCCAAGGCTTGCCCGGTCGATTGCATCTACATCGAGAAGATCAAGAACCCCGTCGGCAAGGGCTTCCGGGTCAACGGCTTCAAGATCGACTACACCAAGTGCATGTTCTGCGCGCTGTGCGTCGATCCCTGCCCCGTCGATTGCATCTTCATGGGCTCGACCTTCGACCAGAGCTGCTTCAGCCGCGATGGCTGCATCGTCGATTTCGCCAAGGTGCCCCTCGAGGTCGCCTGGGGCCAGGCGTCGCTCAACCCGACCGCCGTGGCCGCGTCGAAGCTGGCCGTCGAGCCGATCTGGACCAAGCCGCCCGACCCGCCGCCGCCCCCCAAGAAAGAGGAAGCGAAAAAGTGAACCGCTCGCCGTCTCCACGGCGAGCCCTACAATGGCCTGACCTTCCCAACCCGGCGTCCACGGAGGGCCAACGTCCGCGAAACGAGGTGGAACGATGGCTGCCCGCAAGCCGATGCCCAACAAGAAGTACTTCACCGTCCAGGAGGCCAACTCCGCGCTGCCCCTCGTCCGCGCCATCGCGCGCGACGTTGCCGAGTTGGCGCACGACCTGCGCGAGCGCTACCAGCGCCTCGGCCGCAACCGCCCGGGAGGCGCCGCCAGCGAGGCGCACCAGGAAGAAATGCAGCAGATGGAAGCAGAGCTCGAAGGCGCCCACGAGCGCATGCGGGAATACGAGGCGGAGTTGCGGCAACTGGGCGTGGACCTGAAGGACCCGTTCACGGGGCTGCTCGACTTCCCCGCCTGGATGGAAGGCCGGCCGGTCTACCTGTGCTGGCGCCTGGGCGAGGCGGAGGTGGGCCACTGGCACGAACTGGAGGCCGGCTTCGCCGGGCGCCAGAAGCTAACGGTTGACGCCGGCCTCGCCTGAGCCCGGCCAATCTCTCCCCCAATCCGGTAGGGCCCCCATGACCCCTCTGGCTGCGTACCTCCTGCTCTTCCTGGCCGTCGGCGTCGGGTTCATCCTCGTCCACCTGCTGGCCGGGAAGATGATCCGCCCGAACAAGCCGGACGCCGAGAAGGGGACCATCTACGAGTGCGGGGAGCCGACCATTGGCAGCGCCTGGATTCAGTTCGACCTGCGCTTCTACGTCGTCGCCCTGCTCTTCGTGATCTTCGACGTCGAGGTGGCCTTCTTCTTCCCCTGGGCCGAGGTCTTCGGCAAGGCCAACGCCGTCGCCAACGCCGAGGCGCCGAAGACGGCCGCCGAGCACCGCGAATACGCCCGCCTGGCCCTCGACCTGGCGGCCCCCGCCGCCGGCGACTCCCGCGACCCGAAACTGTCCGGCGACCGCGCCCGCTACGAGGCCCTCTTGCACGTCACCGAAGCGGACCTCGACCTCCGCACAACGCTGACCCGTGCCCAGGTCGAGTCGCTTCGCAAGGTCTCGCCGGGCGAGGTGCCCGCGCTCCAGGCGCTGACCGACGAACAGCGCGCCGCCCTCAAGAAGCTGACCGCGGAAGAGCTTGCCGCCATCGACACGACGAGCAACAAAGAGTTGACCGAGCTTTCGCCTGCGGCGAAGAAGACACTGA
This sequence comes from Gemmatales bacterium, assembly GCA_038239195.1. Taxonomy (GTDB): domain Bacteria; phylum Planctomycetota; class Planctomycetia; order Gemmatales; family Gemmataceae; genus JBBSEZ01. The sequence goes on along the minus strand of JBBSEZ010000060.1, from coordinate 23,334 downwards.
AGAAGCTGGCGCCGGAAGACCTGCCGGAGGTGGAGAAGGCGACGCCAGGCTTGCGGGCGGTGGTCGATCCGCTGCCCGTCAAGGACAACCAGGACAAGGCCCGGGAGTTGGCCTGGGTGGCCTTCGGCGAAGTGCTGGTCTTCTTCGGGGTGCTGCTCGTCGGCTTCGCCTACCTGTGGCGGCGCGGCGACCTGGCCTGGGTGCGCAGCATGAGCGCCCGAGAGGGCGCCCCCGCGCCGGGCCCGGATGGCGCGAACGGCGCTCCCGCGAACAGGCCGCTCGCTGGCGTGGGGGCCGGAACGAGCGCGGGCGTGAAGGCCCCCTCTCCCGTCCACTAACAAGGGGTGTTTGCCAATGGGCTGGCTGGAAGGACGGTTCGAGGAGAACGTCGTCACCACGTCGCTCGAGCAGGCGATCAACTGGGCGCGCGAGTCGAGCATGTGGCCGATGACGTTCGGCCTGGCCTGCTGCGCCATCGAGATGATGGCGACGGGGGCGTCGCGCTACGACATCGACCGCTTCGGGGCCGGCGCCTTTCGGGCGACGCCGCGCCAGGCCGACCTGATGATCGTGGCCGGCACGGTCAACTTCAAGATGGCGAGCCGGGTGCGGCGCCTGTACAACCAGATGCCCGACCCGAAGTTCGTGATCGCGATGGGCGCCTGCACCTGCGGCGGGGGGCCCTACTACAAGTACGGCTACAACGTGGTCAAGGGCGTCGATCTGGTGGTGCCGGTGGACGTCTACGTCCCCGGCTGCCCGCCGCGGCCTGAGGCGCTGCTCGAGGGGCTGATGCGGATTCAGGACAAGGTCAAGGCGATGAAGGACTTGACCAAGGACCAGCCGCTCCAGCTCCCGATCCCGTCGCGCACCGGCTACACGCTGCTGCCCCCGGAGCTGAGCGACCCCGACCCGCAGAAGGCCGTCGAGAAACAGAACGCCTTCGCCAAGCGCACCAAGGAGCAGGCCGCCCCTGCCAAGGCGTGAACGATTTAGCCGCCGAGCTCCGCTCGGCGCGATGGGAGACGACGATGGACGCCGCCGGGATCACAGGCCTGCTCGAACAGCGCTTCGGCACCAAGATCAAGGGCAAGCACGCCGGCCAACTTGCGCCGGCCTGCATCGACGCGCACGTCGTGGTGGCGCCGGAGGACTTGCTGGAGGTGTGCGCCTTTCTCAAGAACGACGACCGGCTGGCGTTCGACATGCTGAACTGCGTCAGCGGCGTCGATTACCTGGAGCCGGACCCCAAGAAGGCGCCCAAGTCGGGCTTCGAGCCGCACACCGAGGTCGTCTACCACCTGTCGAGCTTCCGCCACACTCATCGCTTCACGGTCAAGTTGTCGCTGCCGCGCTGGAAGGACGACAAGCCGGGCCAGCTCCCGGAGGTGCCTTCGGTGACGGGGCTGTGGGGCTCGGCCAACTGGCACGAGCGCGAGGTGTACGACCTCTCGGGCGTGTACTTCACCGGCCACCCCGACCTGACGCGCATCCTGCTCTCCGAGGACTGGGTGGGGCACCCGCTGCGGAAAGACTACGAGTTTCCGCTGGAGTATCACGGCATCCGCGGACGTTGACCCCAGGAAGAGGATTGTATGGCGACCGCCACGCTGCCCGCCAAGGGCCAGGACCAGACGATCATCGAGTTCGACGTCCGCACCGACGAGATGCTCGTCAACATGGGGCCGCAGCACCCCAGCACGCACGGCGTGCTGCGCCTGGTGCTGCGCACCGATGGCGAGGCGATCTCGGAAGTCGTGCCGCACCTGGGCTACCTGCACCGCTGCGCCGAGAAGATCGGCGAGAACGTGACCCCGATTCAGTACATCCCCTACACCGACCGCATGGACTACCTGGCGGGGATGAACATGAACCTCGCCTACTCGCTGGCGGTCGAGAAGCTGTGCGGGATGAAGCTCCCCGAGAAGGCCCAGGTCCTCCGCGTCATCATCGCCGAAATGAACCGCATCGCCAGCCACCTCGTCGGCATGGGGGCCTACGGCCTCGACCTCGGCACGTTCAGCCCCTTCCTCTACGCCTTCCGCGAGCGCGAGATGATCCTCGACCTCTTCGAGGAGGTGTGCGGGGCGCGGCTGACCTACAGCTACATCACCATCGGCGGGGCCCACGACGACCTGCCCGAAGGCTGGGTGGAGCGCTGCCAGCAGTTCCTCGACTACCTGAAGCCGCGCATCGAAGAGTATCACGCGCTGTTGACGACCAACCACATCTTCGTCAAGCGCACGGCGGGGATCGGCATTCTGTCGAAGGAGCTGGCCCTGTCGAACGCCTGCTCGGGGCCGATGCTGCGCGGGTCGCTCAATCGCAAGGCCGGCGACCCCGACTGGGACCTGCGCAAGACCGAGCCGTACATCGGCTACGAGACCTACGACTTCAAGGCGGTCGTCCCGCCGTTCGACGACAACTATTACGGCGTGCCGTACCGCGCGCCGCAGGGTGCGGCGATCGGCGACTGCTGGCACCGGTTCTACGTCCGCATGCTCGAGGTGATCGAGAGCATCAAGCTGGTCGAGCAGGGGCTGAAGCGCTACCCGACGGCGCAGGGCTCGCACCGCATCGACCCGCCGCGCCACTTGCCACAGGGCGAGGCGTACGTGGAGACGGAGTGCCCGCGCGGGCAGATGGGGTTCTACGTGGTCGGCGGGGCGGGGAAGTCGCCGGTGCCGCTGCGCGTGCGGGCGAAGTCGTCGAGCTTCTGCAATTTGAGCGTGACGGACGAGATTTGTCGAGGGTGTTTGATCGCGGACGTGCCGGCGATCGTGGGGAGCATCGACATTGTGATGGGGGAGATCGACAGGTGAGGTGAGGGCGAGGCGGGAATGTTGCCCACCAGCCAGCGGCAGAGGCGTTGGCCCGGGCAGGGGCGATCTGCGGGGACGTCGCGTAGGACTTCGGGACCGACACGTATTTGCGGGGCGTCGAACGGCACGAACGCGTGTATCAGGATAGCGGCCCACAAATCGACCTTCCGTTGAAGAACACGACCCGGGCTGAGGTGCGCGCCTACAACCTGCTCCGGCTGGGCAGCGTGGCTCAACCAGGGGTGCTGTGGGGGCTGGAGCACGGGCGACGGACGGGGCCGAGGCTGGGGACGGCGGTGGTGCTGCGGGTGGCGTGCGCGCGCCTGGCGAAGGACTGGGCGACGGCGTACGCGAGGGTGATCGCGGCTTTGGGCAGGGTGGTGCGTGCGAGCAGCGCGGTCGTGTGCGTCAACAGTGTCTTGCGGATGCAGCAGGCGCGGCACCGCACCCTCAGTCAAGAGATGCTGGGCCTCGAGCGGTTGTATTGGAACTGCCGGGCCTTCCGCTCGGGCAAGCCGCCTGGCAAGTGCCCCTACCAGCTCCTGGGTGCTTCCTGGCCCACCTACGACTCTTGCTCTGCCGCGATCCCGACAAACCGCGGAAAGAACTGTCAAGCCGGAAGGCCCAAGAAAAGAAAACGGCGATGAACAAGCCGTGCTCCAAGCCCGGCCGTTGTCGCTGTCCTTCGACGTCGCCTACCTCGGCCTCCGCGCGCCCGGCGCGGCCGGACACGACGCCGGCAACCTCGTCCCCACCGGCGGCAACGTCCCCGCCGCCCCCTGCCTCACGTACATCGGGTCGTTCGGGTCGTCGCTCACCCGCCACACCTTGCCATCCCGCAAGTACAGCTTCCGCTGCTCCGCCCCGTTCAAGGGCCGGGCCCCGATGCGCCCGAACACGGCGATCTGGTTGCCCGACTCGTCCACCGCCCGGTCGCGGTCCAGCCCCTTCGAGATCGCCAACGCCTTGCCTCCCTTCGGGACCTTGTACGTCGCGATCAGTTCCGGCGTCGGCCGCGTCGCGAAGCCGTAGTTCCCCGGCGTCTCCGGCGACGTCAACTGCACCACGCGCATCCCGTGCTTGCCGTCCGCCAGGTACGCGAACTCGCTCACGTAGGTTATCCCCAGCTTCACGTCGCGCAGGTCGTTGATGCAACCGCCCGCCGTGAACACCTGGTCGATCCGCGGCCGTTCGGGGCTCTCCACGTCCACGATCACCAGCCCGCTCTTGCCCCCCGCCACGTAGGCGTAGGTCCGCGCCACGTAGACGCTGTGGGCCTCCGGCAGCTTGACCTCGCTCACGCGGCGAGGACTTTCGAGATTGGTTATGTCGAGTATCTTCAGTCCGTCCTCGTCGCAGACGAAGGCGTAGCGGAACTGCGCCTGCACTGCGTGGGGGCGATTCAGCGCCGGCGCTCCCAACACCGACTTGACCACGGGGCTCTTCGGGTCCTCCAGCGACACCACCACCAGACCGGCGTCGCAGCAGACGTAGGCGTAGGTGCCGACGATGGTGAGGGCGCTGGCCCCACAGAGGATGCCGTCGGGGTTGAACGTCACCTCGCGCTTCAGGAAGTTGTTGAGCGGGTTGCCGTCCAGCAGCGTCGCCGCCCCCACCAGGATCAGGCCCTCGTACTTGTCCGCGACGTAGACGTAGCCATACAGCGCATGCACCTCCGGCTCGCGGTTGCGCGGGGCGCGCTTCCGCGTTGGGTCGGGCGCGATCGTCGTGGGGGCGGCCACGGCCATCGCGTGGCGCGTCTTGACGTAGAAGCGCTGGCCCAGCGGCGACACCGGGGCCGTCGCGATCCGCTCCGAGAAGCCCTTGTGGTCGATGAAGGCGACGTCGAAGACGCGCAGCCCGTCCTCGCCGCAGGCGGCGTAGAGGTACTCGCCCCGCAACTGCACCGCCAGCACCTCGGGCCTGTGGAACGGGTGGAGCAAATGCTCGCCGACGTCCACGCCGGGGTGCTCGTGGGCGTGCTCCAGCTTCTTGCCGTGTTCGAGGTGTTTTTTGTAGTAATCGGGGAACGCCAGCTTGTGCAGATGGCTGCCGAGGACGGCCTGAGGCTCGTCGCGCTCCGTCACCACGACGGCGTGAATGCCCTCCTCGCCCGAGGCGACCCAGGCATAGCGGCCAATGAAGTTGAGGTAGTTGGTGCCCTGCATCAGGAGCTGGGCCGTCAGCGCGTTGTTGTCGTTGTCCTTCGAGACGTGGCAGTCGGTGCATTGCTTGGTGCCGTCGCGGCCACGGACCGTGTGCGGGACGTTGGTGCTGAAGGCGATCCCGCTCAGGCCCTCCGCCGAGACGGTCTGCTGCTGCACGTAGATCGACTCGCGGTTCTGGTTGTACGAGCCGACGTGGACGGCGCACGACGACCGGGCCGGGCCAATGCGGTTCTTCGTCACGTCGCCGTCGCGCGCCAGCATGTACACCTCGTCGCGTAGCGTCTGGAAGTTATACGACACGTGGTTGCGCGTCACGTCGCCCTCGTTGTGCAGTTGTGGCCCCTTCACGTTGGCCTTCTGCGGCAGATGACAGCCGTAACAGCTCGGGTTCCACGCCGAATGACAGGCGATGCAACTCATGTTCGAGTCTTTGTGCGCGCAGCCCGCCTCCCCCTCCGGCGGGAGATCGCCGTAAATCATCTTCCCATCGGGCCCGAAACGTACCGTTTTCGCCAGCCGTGCCTTGGGGTTGAAGTGGTCGTTGCCTGGCGTGACGGTGTCCACCACCTGCGTCACCTCCCAGCGCAGGCCCTTCTCCACCATCGAGTTTTGATAGACCTTGTCGCCCTCGCGCTCGAAGCGGCGCTTGCCCCACGGCGTGCGCAAGGCCTCCAGGTTGCGCCCGCCCTCTCGGCTCGACGTATACGAGGCCGGGCCCGAGGTACGGAGCGTGGCGCGCTTGCCCACGGTGCCGTGGCAGTCGATGCACTGGACCTCGATGGCGGCGCGCACCTCGCCCTGGAGCTTGGTGTTGCCGTGGCTGTCCTGGACGAAGTGGCAATCGACGCAGTGCATGCCCTTTTCCATGTGAACGTCCATCAGGTGAACTGGCACGCCCTCGACGTGCTTGCGGTCGCACGGCGCCAGGTCCTGGAAGCGCATGCCGGTGCGCAGGGCCTGGTTGTCGGCGCGAGGCACCTTGTTGCCCTTGTAGTCGAGCAGGTTGCCCTTGCGGTCCTGGCGGAAGACGGCGCGGAACGCCCAGCCGTGGCTCTGGAAGTCGGCGAACTGGGTGTGGCGCGCGACGCGATTGAGGTCGCGCAGGTTCTCCAGGAAGTCGGGCTCCGAAAGCCGGTTGCGCACGGCCGACTCGTTGGGGTTGCTCTGCTGCGAGCGGATCGATTCCTCCGCGGTCGGGTGCTTTTGCTTGGCCGGGTAGATCAGCTCGCCGTCGGTCTCCTCGTCCCACCACATCGTGCCGACGTAACTGTTCATGACGTTGGTGCCGGGGTGCATGTGGCAGACCATGCACTGGCTGGTCGGGATGGCGTTGCCGGGCGCGAAGCGGTGCTTGATCGGGTGTCCCGGCTCGTTCCGCGGGATCATCGGGTCTTCCGAGAAGCTCTCGCCGCGATGGCCATAGGCGCAGTAGGGCCCGGAATTGACGCGCGAGCGGTCGTTGGCATAGAGGACGTGACAGGCCGTGCAGCCGCTGGAGCGGTAGTCGCCGGAGTGGTCGTTGGTGCCGAGGAAGTTGAGCGTCGGGTCGAGCAACCGCGTCTTCTGGAGGCCGACCATCGTGGGGTCGGTGCGGTTCTCGGTGCCGAGCCCGCGGAGGCTCAGGCGCGTCAGGATTGGCCGGCCGGGGTCTTCGGTCGTCTCGGGAATGCCGATCTCGGGCCGGAAGCGCCCGCCGCGCTCGAAGATGCGCAGGATGTTGCCGGGCTGGCTGACCTCGAAGCGCGGCAGCGGATCGAGCCGCGCCAGCACGCCCTTCGTACACATCTCTTCCTCGCTGGGCGGCGGGACCGTCTGCATGGCCAGCGGCACGCCGTGCATGCTGTAGCTCTCGCCGTACAGGGCCCGCTTGCTGGGCACGGCGCCGTTGTTGTAGAGGGCAGCGCCCCACAGCATGCAGCCGTGCGTCATCATGCTCTTGCGGACCTGTAGCACCTCCTGGGTGTGGCAGCCCGTCGTGCCGCAACTCACGTGAGCGATGCGCAGGTCGCCGGGGTTGACGAAGCGGACGAACTCCGGCCGTTCGTGGTTGAGCAGGGCATACGACCGCACCGGGTTGGCCGACGACGTCCACGCCTCCGGGAAGCGCGGCACGACGTGCGCGCCTTCCTTTTCGACGCAGCTCGCGTCCCCGCCGTGGCAATCGACGCAGCCGAGGCGGAGCGTGGCCTTGAAGTGGGGGTCGTGCGTGTTCTTGTGGCAGTGGACGCAGCCAGCGCTCTTGCGGCCAGCCGCGTCGGCGGTCTGCCGCATCAGGTTCGCGCCCACCATCTCAGGGGGCAGCGGGAACGGGTGGAAGTCGCTGAGGGTGGGGGCCTCGGTAGAAGGGGCGGACTGACCGGAGGCGGTGGGCGTCAGCACGCCGAACGCGCCGAGCAGGGCCTGGGCCAGGAGCAGGGTGCCGGCCGCGATGGCCAGGCCGACGGCGACACGGGGGGAGCGCTTCGGGCGGTTCATGAGTGTCCGGGGCCCCTGGTTCGGTCCTGACGAGAAAGGGAGCGCGGCATCTCCCCTGGAATCGGCCCGCTTATAGCGGCGCCCGATGCCCCGTCAAGTCCGGCCACACCTCTGCGCGGCCGTTGGAGCGAGGTAGGGCCCGGGAGACGTGGAGGGCGGGGCCGTGCTCCCCGGGTTGGGCCAAGGAGAGGGGTGAGGTCGGGGTCGGGCCCCCCGGGCTGGGTGGGGCCAAAGATCCGGGAGCGCGGATCGCCAAGCCGCAAGCGGAACAGCGCCAGGGCCCGCCGCTTGCGGCTTGGCGGGGCCCTCCCGGAATTGTGGCCCCACGCCCCGCGCTCCGCCCTGCTCGTCCCCGAAGAACACCACTCCCATTCGCCACGGGAAAAATGACAGAAGTCGATCTGCGTGGGCGACGACGTCGCAAGTCATCCAGCGCTGCGGAAGAGGTGGGGCAAATAGTGGCCGAGAGCTTGAACTTCCGGAAGCCCAAGGCGAGAATGGGACTGGCGTTGGTTTGCCTTGGGGGGCGATCGCGTTGACCACCTGCGGCCGGCGCGGGTCGCTTTCCTCGGGAAATCGCGCGGAAGAGGCGACCGTGCGGTCAGGAGGATCGGGCCGGCGAAAAAATGGGGCCGCAGCGGCGCTTTCCGCCCGCCGAAAACACCTTCGCCCTCTTCCTCGGGGAAACGCCATGCTCCCCCCCTGGCACTTCCTGACCGTCCTGGGAGGCGTCGCCCTTCTGGCCCCGCTGTCGGCCCCCGCCGCCGCGCCCCCGGACAGGCGCGGCGGCCGGCCGCCCAACGTCGTCCTCGTTCTCGCCGACGACCTCGGCTACGGCGACCTCGGCTGTTACAGCCCAAAGGCCCCGCCCACGCCCAACCTCGACCGCATGGCCCGCGAGGGCCGGCGCTTCACCGATTTCTACGTCGCGCAGCCCGTCTGCTCCGCCTCGCGCGCCGCGCTGCTCACCGGGTGCTACCCCAACCGAATCGGCATCCTGGGCGCGCTGGGCCCGACGAGCAAGATCGGCCTCAGCGACCGGGAGAAGACGCTGGCCGAACTGCTCGCGGAGCGCGGCTACGCCACGGCGCTCTACGGCAAGTGGCACCTCGGCCACCTGCCCCCCTTCCTACCCGCGCGGCACGGCTTCGGCGATTACTTCGGGCTGCCTTACTCCAACGACATGTGGCCCCGGCACCCCACCGCCCGCTTCCCGGCCCTGCCACTCCTCGACGGAACGCGCACCGTCGCCCTCGACCCGGACCAGGCCCGGCTGACCGCCCAGTACACCGAACGGGCCGTGCGCTTCATCGAGCGCAACAAGGCGCGCCCCTTCTTCCTCTACCTGGCGCACAGCATGCCCCACGTCCCGCTGCACGCCTCCGCTGCGTTCAAGGGGAAGTCGAAGCGGGGGCTGTACGGCGACGTCGTGCTGGAGATCGACTGGTCGGTCGGGCAGGTGCTGGGGGCCCTGCGCAAGCACGGGTTGGACGAGAACACGCTCGTGATCTTCACGTCGGACAACGGGCCGTGGCTCAGCTACGGCGAGCACGCCGGTTCGGCGGGGCCCTTGCGCGAAGGCAAGGGCACGACCTGGGAGGGCGGCGTGCGCGTGCCGTTCCTCGTGCGCTGGCCAGGCCGCGTGCCGGCCAATACCACGTGCGCCGAGCCGGCCATGACCATCGACCTGCTGCCCACGCTGGTGCGCCGGGCAGGGGCTGCCCCGCCCCGTCTGCCGATCGACGGCAAGGACGTCTGGCCCCTCCTGGCCGGGGAGGCGGGGGCGCGCTCCCCCCACGAAGCGTACTTCTTCTACTGGGGCCGCGAGCTCCAGGCCGTGCGGAGCGGGCGCTGGAAATTGCACTTCCCGCACGACTACCGCACCCTGGGCGATGGGCCCGGCGGCAAGGCCGGCAAGCCGGCGGCCTACCGCACGGCCCGCACGCCGCTGGCCCTCTACGACCTGCAAAACGACGTCGGGGAGAAGACCAACGTCGCCTCCAAGCGCCCGGAGGTCGTGGCCCGGCTGCGGAAGCTCGCCGAGGGGGCGCGCCGGGGCCTCGGCGACTCGGCCACCAGGCAGAAGGGCGAAGGAGTGCGCCCGCCGGGGAAGGCGCCTTGAGAGCGGGCCCACCACCTGGAAAGAAGGCCCTCGTCCTGGTCATTCGGACAATTTTGTCCTAAATTGGCCAGATCGGGCCAAGGGGCTGCGCGGGGTGGGCCCGTCGAGCCTTCCCTCGGCCATTGTCTCCTCTCTCCCGGGGGCTGTATGACGTATCTCCGTCGCGGGGTGGCGTTGGCGTTCGTGGTGTCGGCGGGGCTGATGGGGGCGCCGTTGCCGGGCCGGGAGTCGGCCGACAAGGGCAAGCCCGATCCCGCGGCCGTGGCTCGCACGCGCGAGACAGTCAAGATGCTGGACGACCTGTACAAGTTGTCGGTCGTTCACGTGACCACGACCTACGTTGGGGCGCGGGAGCGGACGCCGGCGGCGACGGTCGCCAAGAAGGTGTTCAAGGACATGGCGGCCAAGGGCTGGCACACCGCTCGACTGATCGATGCCACGGGCACGCCGATCAACAAGGAGAACGTGGCCAAAAGCGCCTTCGAGAAGCGCGCGGTGGCCGAACTGAAGAAGGGCAAGGGGTACTACGAAGAGGTCGGCGCGGTCAAGGGCAAGCCGGTCCTACGGGCCGCCACGGTCGTGCCGGTGGTGCTCAAGTCGTGCCTCAACTGCCACGCCGGCCTGAAGGAGGGCGACCTGGTCGGGGCGCTCACCTACGAGGTGCCGATCAAGTAAGCGGCAATTGGGGCGCGGCGAGAGGTTGATCTTGTGCCACGGCCGAAACGGCCGTGGCACAAAGCCGAAGCCCTCGCCGGATTGGGGCCGGCGCCTTCCGCCGCGCTACTCGATGCGCTCGAGGTCTTCGGCGAAGTAGCGCTCGGGGGCCTTCCGGCCGGCTTCTTCGAGGTAGTAGTTGTAGCGCTCCGCCTGGAAGTGCCAGACGACGTCGCGAATGGTGCCCTCGCGAGCCGTCCGATTGCGGTCGCTGACGACGACCCGGACGCGCTGGCCCATCGAGAACGCGGCAGGCGGCCTGTTTGGCATGGTGGCCCTCGGTGTCTCCAATGGGCGCCGGAAAGGCCCCCCCACTATCCTAGCGGCTTGTCGCCCCAACAGCGACAGATCGCAGCGGTTGTCGTTTGACATTTGGTGCGAGGCCGCTTACTCTCCAGGGAAAGGGGGCCCTGATGCCACGCGTCCCGGACCTCGCCTTCGCCCGTCGCGACTGCCTCCTCCTGGGCGGGCTCGGCGCCTTCGGCCTGTCGCTGCCGGCGCTGCTGCGCGCCGGAGCGCCCTCCCACCAGCAGCCGGCTGCTCGCTCCTGCGTCCTGTTCCTCCTGCACGGCGGGCCGAGCCAGCTCGACACCTGGGACATGAAGCCCGCCGCCCCCGACAACGTCCGCGGCGAGTTCAAGCCCATTGCCACGAGCGTCACGGGCACCCGCATTTGCGAGCACCTGCCGCGCCTCGCCGCCCGGGCGCACCTCTTCTCGATCGTGCGCTCGATGACGCACACCGCGATCAACCACAACACCGCGACCTACACCGTCACCACCGGCCACGCGCCGCTGCGCGACCTCATCGCCTTCACGCCGACCGAAAACGACTTCCCCCACCTCGGCGCGCAGGTCGCCTTCGGCCGGCCCGCGCGCCGCACCATGCCGTCGGCGGTCTCGCTGCCCGACGCGGTGACCGATGGCCCGTACACCACCCCCGGCCAGAACGGCGGTTTTCTCGGCGCGCGCTACGCCCCCTTTCGCGTCCTCGGCGACCCCAACGAGCCCGGCTTTCGCGTGGACGGGCTGTCCGACGAGCCCGAGCGCCTCGCCGGCCGGGAGGCCCTGCGAAAGCGCCTCGACCGCGGGCTGGCGTCGGGGCCCGGGGCCCAGGGGATGGATCGCTACCGGGAGCGGGCCCTGGGGCTGTTGACCTCGGACGAGGCGCGGCGGGCCTTCGACCTCGGCCGGGAGCCTGGCCAAGTGCGCGAGCGCTACGGGCGGCATAAGTACGGGCAAAGCTTACTGCTGGCCCGGCGGCTGGTCGAGGCGGGCGTGCGGCTGGTGACGGTCTACTGGGGCGGCAAGGTGAACAACCCGAGCCCGCACTGGGACACGCACTTCAACAACAACCGCCGGCTCAAGGACGAACTGCTGCCGCCGTTCGACCAGTGCTTCTCGGCGTTCCTCGACGACCTGCAAGCGCGCGGCATGCTGGAGAGCACGCTGGTGCTGGCAATGGGCGAGTTCGGCCGCACGCCGCGCTTCGGGCAGTTCACCGGCAACGGCGTCAACGCGACGGGCCGCGACCACTGGGCGGCGTGCTATTCCCTCGCGGTCGCCGGCGGCAAGGCTGGCGGGGGCCGCGTCCTGGGCAAGTCGGACCGCTTCGCCGCCTATCCCTCCGCCGACCCGTACACTCCGGAGGACGTGCAGGCGACCGTCCTGCACGCGCTGGGCGTGCGCCCGTCGCTGGTGGTCCGCGACGCCTTTGGCCGCGACGTGCCCCTCAGCACGGGGAGAGTCAGGAAGGACCTGTTCGGGATAGGGTTGTGAGCGGCCGGGCGCCGAAAGCTGCGAGGGGAACTGGAGCTTGGAGGGGAGGCGGGGCCTGAAAAATACCGGCCGCCCGGAGAAACCAGGCGGCCGGTGGGAATCAGGAGGCCTCTACTACGTGACCTGGGGCGCGGAGGGCTCACGGCCACGCCCATCGCGATGTCCTCATCGGTGAGGCGGCACCACGACCGGCGGGGTTGCTCCAGGCCGCCTCACCGATGAGGACATCGCGATGGATAGCGGGGCTGAAACAGCCTTCCTCGCGATGCACGGCAGACCAGACGCTCGGGCGGCGCAACGCCGCCCCGGTGCAGAGCACCCAAGCTAGACCTGGCCTCCTGACTGGCCCGCCGAGTGGGACCACAAGCGTTCTATCGCGGGGTGAGCGACCGGCAAGGGGCGACGAGACGAGGGCCCATCTTCGGAGCGGAGCGCGCCGGCGGCCCCGCGCTCCGCTCCGCGTCGCGGCTACACGGTTGGGTGGGCGTCCTTCGGGCCTTGCCACACTCGCGCCGAGTGACAGCCCGCTGTCGCTGTTGCAGGCGCGCGGGCCCGCTTGCTATGATCCGCCCTGATTTGCCCACCGCCGCCCCGGAGCGCGCCGATGCCCGACCGCACCGCCGAGGGAGACCGCCTCGAACAGGACCGCCTCGGCCTCGCTCCGTGGAAGCGCTGGGGCCCCTACGTCAGCGAGCGCTCCTGGGGCACCGTCCGCGAGGACTACTCCCCCGACGGCAACGCCTGGCAGTCCTTCCCCCACGACCACGCCCGCTCCCGCGCTTACCGCTGGGGCGAGGACGGCCTCGCCGGGCTGTGCGACCGCTACCAACTCCTCGTCTTCGCCCTGGCCCTGTGGAACGAGCGCGACCCCATCCTCAAGGAGCGCCTCTTCGGCCTCGTCCCGTCCGAAGGCAACCACGGCGAGGACGTCAAGGAACAATACTTCTACCTCGACTCCACTCCCACCCACTCCTACCTCAAATATCTCTACAAGTACCCCCAGCCCGCCTACCCCTACGCCCAGCTCGTCCAGGAAAGCCGGCGCCGCACCAGCCGCGAGCCCGAGTACGAGCTGCTCGACACGGGCATCTTCGACGAGGATCGCTACTTCGACGTCTTCGTCGAGTACGCCAAGGCCGGCCCGGAGGACGTCTGCGTTCGCATCGAGGCGTTCAACCGCGGGCCCGATGCGGCGCCCCTGCACGTCCTGCCCCACCTGTGGTTCCGCAACCGCTGGTCCTGGGGCCCCGGGCCCCTCGCCGTGCCGATCGTGCGCCGGGGGCCCGGCGTCGACAGCCTGTTCGCCGACGACAGCGTGGGCGAGCCCCTGCGCGGCCTGCCGTTCGCGTACGCCCTCGGGCCGCGCTACCTGCACGGCGAGGCCGGCGCTCGCCTGCTGTTCACCGATAACGAGACGAATGCCGAGCGCTGTTTTGGGCCCCAGGCGCGCCGCCGCAGCCCCTATGTCAAGGACGCCTTCCACCGCCACGTCATCGACAGGGAAGACTGCCTGAGCCCTCACGAGGCCGGTACCAAGGCCTGCTTTCACTACCGCACGGTGGTGGCGCCGGGCGCCTCGGCCGTCTTTCGCCTGCGCTTGACGCCCCATTCCTCCCCGGATGGGATCGGGGAGGTGGATCGCGTCGTGGCGCTGCGCCGGCGCGAGGCGGACGAGTTCTACGAAGCGTTGCACCCCCCCAAGGCCACTCTCGACGAGAGGCTCGTGCAGCGGCAGGCGCTGGCCGGGATGCTGTGGACCAAGCAGATCTACCTGTTCGACGTCGCCCGCTGGATGGACGGCGACGATCCCACCGCCCCTCCGCCGGAGTCGAGAAGAACGATCCGCAACGTCCACTGGCGGCACCTCAACTCGATGCGCATCCTGTCGATGCCGGACAAGTGGGAGTATCCCTGGTTCGCCGCCTGGGACCTCGCCTTTCATGCCGTGGCCCTGGCCCTGGTCGATCCCGAATTTGCCAAGGAACAGCTCTGGCTGATGCTGTTCGAGCAGTTCCAGCACCCCAACGGCCAGATACCGGCCTACGAGTGGGAGTTTAGCGACCTCAACCCTCCCGTCCACGCCTGGGCCGTCTGGCGCGTCTTTCACGTGGACAAGCGGCGCACCGGGCGCGAGGATCGGCTGTTTCTCGAGAAGTGCTTCCACAAGTTGCTCATCAACTTCGCCTGGTGGGTCAACAAGGTCGATGCGGAGGGGAACAACGTCTTCGAGGGCGGGTTCCTCGGTCTGGACAACGTCACCGTCATCGACCGCAGCAACAAGCTGCCGCCCGGGATGGCGCTCAAGCAGTCGGACGCGACCGGGTGGATGGGGATGTTCTGCCTCAACTTGATGCGCATCGCGCTGGAGCTGGCGGAGCACAACCCGGCCTACGGCGGGCTGGCCACCAAGTTCTTCGAGCACTACGCCTACATCGGCGCCGCCATGAAGAACGCGGGTGGCCGACAGTTCGAGCTGTGGAGCGAGACCGAGGGCTTCTTCTACGACGTGCTGCGCCACCCCGACGGCAGTTTCCACAAGTTTCGCGTCCGCTCGCTGGTCGGCCTCATCCCTCTCTACGCCATCGAACGGCTGCCGGAAGAGTGGCTGGCGCCCCACCCGACGTTCCTCTCCGACCTGCGCTGGTTCCTGGAGAACCGCAGCCACCTCACCCAGCGCTGCGTGACCACGGTGGAGCGCGACGGCAAGAAGATCCACGTGCTGTCGCTGATCGACGAGAAGCAACTGCGCCGGCTGCTGGCGCGCGTCTGGTCGCCGGAGGAGTTTCGCAGCCCCCACGGCCTGCGCAGCCTGTCGAAGCACCACCTCGACCGCCCGTTCGTCTTCGGCGGGAACGAGGTGCGCTACGAGCCCGCCGAGGCGGTGAGCTCGCTCAAGGGCGGCAACTCGAACTGGCGCGGCCCGGTGTGGTTCCCGACGACGTTCCTGCTGATCGAGTCGCTGCGCAAGCTGGGGCAGGCCTACGGCCCGACGTTCGCCATCGACAGCCCCGTGGCGGGCGAGCCGGCGGTGACGCCCGCCGAGATGGCGCGCGGGCTGGCCGATCGGTTGATTTCGCTGTTTGCGAAGGATGGGCAAGGGCGGCGGCCGGTCCACGGCTACCGCCGCAAGTTTCAGGAAGACGACCACTGGCGCGATTTGGTGCTATTCTACGAATACTTCCACGGCGAGACCGGGGAGGGGCTGGGGGCGTCCCATCAGACGGGGTGGACGGGCCTGGTGGCGACGCTGATCGACGAGTGGAGGCGGTGAGGCGCGAACGGGCCCTCGCATCCAACTTGCGGACTTTCGGCCGGAAGATTACAATCCGCTCCGCACCTCGTCCCGCCTTCCTGGCACGACCTTCCCTCCCGACCGGAAGTGCGCGATCCCCGATCGGGCCCTCTCCGTCGCGAATCGGCGAACCTGGAGGGCACTATCCGTCGATCCATCAAAGAGAGTGCGCGTCCGACAACGAGACGGACGCGAACGTCCCGAGGCCCTTCGGAAGGCGTGGGTGCCATGACAGCATCGGCGTGGTGGAGACGGAATCGGTTGTGCTGGGCGAGCCCACGCGGGCAGCGCGTCGGCCAATTCCGGCCTTTTCTCGAGCCGCTTGAGGATCGTACCGTCCTCAGCCCGACCAGCACGTCGCTGACTGCTTCCCCCCCTCGCGCCGACTTCGGTTCCAGCATCGCGCTCGTCGCCCAGGTCACCCAGAGCGGCGAGACGGTCACCGAAGGGTCGGTGGACTTCTTCGACGTCACCACCAACACCGACCTGGGCAGCGTTCCCCTCGACCCCGACGTGGGAGGGGCCACGTTATCGACGGGGTCGCTGGACGCGCAAACGCACCTGATCCAGGCGAACTACAGCGGGGACGCCTTTTTCGACCCCAGCAGCGGCACCGCGACCGTCATCATCGACCCGGTCGCCACGACCACGACGGTCTTCGCCACCCCACCCACGAGCGTTTTCGGGCAGCCGGTCGCATTCGTGGCCGCGGTCGTGCCGAATTCTTCCAATGCGACGGCCCCCAGCGGGACCATCGACTTTTTCGATGCCACCACGGGCTCCGACCTCGGCCAGGTTGCCCTCGACGCCCAGGGCCACGCGACCCTGACGACCTCGTCGCTCGACGTCGCCACGCACGCGATCCAGGCAACCTACCTCGGGGACAACCACTTTGCCGGCAGCGCCGGGCTCGCCGATGCGACCGTGGGCCCCGCCTCGACCATCACGGCGCTCGACGCCACCCCCAGTCAGACGTTCGCGGGGGGGACCGTTCTCCTCAGCGCCAACGTTACGGTTGTTTCGCCGGGCGCTGGGACACCAGGTGGGAGCGTCGTCTTCGTCGATCTCACGACCGGGACCACCCTGGGCACCGCCATCCTGAATGCGGGGAAGGCCAGCCTGGTCACGACAGGGTTGTCCCTCGGCACGCACGTCCTCGCCGCGAACTACGCAGGGGACGGCCACTTCCTCGCCAGTTCCGCGCAGACGACGGTTGAGGTGTCGCCCGTGCCCTCGGTCCCGGTCCCCCCGGTCCCCGACGCCCCAGTCCCTGACGCCCCGGTCCCGGTCCCCCCGGTCCCGGTCTCCACGGTCCCGGTCCCTCCGGTCCCGGTCCCCACGGTCCCCGACGCCACGGTGATCCGAGCGCTTTCCGCTCTGCCACCGGGGAGCGCCGTTCAGCCCGGCGCCCCCGCTTCCGCGCCGCCCACTCTTATCTCGCCCAACGCGCTGTCCTTGGCGACCGCCTCGCCCTCGACGCTCAACGGAGGGGGCGAGGGCCCGATCGCCTTCGCCGTGAGCGGTCCGGCCGAATTTGCGGCCGTCCGCGAATACGCCCCGCCCGGGCTCGCGAGCGCGACCGCGGCGACGATGAGCCTCTCGCCGCTTCCGTTCGTCGCGCCGACGGCCGGGAGCGGGGCGTCTTCCGGCACGGAAGAGCCCGAACCGAATTCGGGCTCGCGCGACTTGCTGCTCGCCTCCTCGCTCGGTCAGGCCGACGACAACGCCCTCCATTTCGAGCAATTGATCCAGCGCCAGCAAAGCGCCGGTGCCACGGTCGCGGTCGCTCCCGCCCCGGCCGCGCACGGGCCGCCCGCCCCGCGACCGGCGCCCGGCCGGCGCCCGCTGCCGACCGTCTCGCTAGCCGCAGCGGCCGACGAGGCGGGGCCTGGAGGCCGCACCGAAGAGGAGGAACGCGCACCGCGCGCCGCGATGGCCTGGGGATGGGGGCTGTTTGGGGCGACGGCGACGGCGCTGAGTGCCCTCGTGGCGAGCAACCGCTACTATCGCCGCTTTCGGGCGCGGGGAGTAGGAAAGGGTGACGGAGTGGGACGCACGAAGAGCACCTCGCCCTGCCCGACCTGAAGGAGAGGAGCTCCATGAACGAACGGCCGAACGACCGAACCGACAACGCCCTGGAAGAGCACGCCGGGGACGGCGACACGTTGATGCCGGCCGACGCCACCCCCGCCCGCGCCCTGTCGCCGGAGTTCGGCTCGCACGCGCCCATCCGCGCGCTGCCCTGCGCGTTCGGCAACTACGAGTTGCTGGCCGAGATCGCCCGCGGGGGCATGGGCATCGTCTACAAGGCGCGTCACCGCGAGCTGGACCGGCTGGTCGCCCTCAAGATGATCCTGGCCGACCCCGACTCCAGCACCCTGGAGCGCTTCTCCCTGGAGGCGCGCGCCGCCGCCGGGCTGGACCACCCCAACATCGTCCCCGTCTACGACAGCGGTTGGATCGAGGGGCGCCCCTACTTCACCATGGCCCTCGTCGAGGGGGAAAACCTCCACCAGCACGTCAAGGCGCACGGCCTGCCCGCCGCCGACTGGGCGGTCGAGTTGCTTCGCCCCCTCGTCGATGCGGTCGCCCACGCCCACGCTCGCGGCGTCGTCCACCGCGACCTGAAGCCGCAGAACGTCCTCCTCGGCGACGGCCGCCCGCGCGTCGCCGACTTCGGCCTGGCCCGCCGCTTTCACGAGGCGGGGGGCCTCACCAGCCCGGGCCAGCTGCTGGGCACGCCTCAGTACATGGCGCCCGAGCAGGCCCTCGGCGACGCCCGGGCCATCAGCCCCGGCGTGGACGTCTACGCCCTCGGGGGCATCCTCTACTTCCTGCTCACCGGCAACCCGCCCTTCAGCGGCCCGCTCACCGTGACCGTGCTGCGCCAGGTGATCGAAGAGCCGCCCGTGCCTCCGCGCGCGGTCAACTCCCTGGCCCCCGCCGAACTGGAGGCCATCTGCCTGCGTTGCCTGGCGAAGTCTCCCGGCGACCGCTACCCCTCGGCAAAGGCCCTGGGCGAGGCCCTCGCCGACTGGGCCCGCCGCGCGGACACCGTGATCGATGCGCCCGGAACGAACGCCGCCGGCGCGCCGAGCCGGGGCCAACCGAGCGGCTCGACCTTGCCACTGCCCTCGCCGGGCCCGACGGTCGCCCCCCGAAGGCGCCTGCTCGCCGGCCTCCTCGCGGGGGGCGTGCTGCTGGCGGCCCTCGGCGTTGGCGGGGCCTACTGGGCCAACCGGGACAAGCGGCCAGAGACGTCGAGCGGGCCGGCCGAGCCGGGCCCGGCCCCCGGGCAGGACCAGGCCGCGCTGCTGGGCCGAGGGCCCGACCTGCCCGAGGGGGCGCGAAACGATTTTGGGCTGACCGTTGAGTTGCCGCGCTCGAAGGAAGGGCCCGAGGGGCGGCGCCTCTACGCGGAGGGCGACAAGGTTACGTTTCGCGTCACGGCGGAGCGCACGGCGTACGTCGGCATCTGGACGTTCGACGCGGACGGCACCATTACCCAGCTCTTCCCCAACGAGGACGAGCCCGACAACGAGGTGCGCGCCGGCCAGCCGCGCGTGGTGCCCGGCCACTACAAGATCGACGCCACCGCCACCGCGCCAAACCGGGCCGACGCTGTCTGGGTCTTCGCCTCGACGCAAAAGTGGGACGCGGTGAGCGGCGAGAAGGCGGGGCCCTTCGTCCTCTTCCGCAAGGGCGCGGAACGCGACAAAGCGATGGTCGCCCTGCGCGGCATGGCGGTCCGCCGAAAGTCGACGGAAGGCGCGCGGACGTCGGTGAAGTCTCTGCTGTACGTCGTCCAGCCGCGCCGGAGCAAGGAGGGCCCATGAACCGCTTTGGGAGCTTTCTCACCGAGCGAGCGAACAGCGCCTCGGGCAATGTAGCCCGCCGCTCCGCGGCGGGGCCCCGCGCCGGGGCCGCGGGCTACATTGGCGCCTGCCTTGCGCTGCTCGTGTTGCTCGGCCCGGCCCGCGCCGAGCCCCTCCCCCCCGTCGAGGCCCTGCGAAAGGCCGAGGCCCTCTACGCCGCCGGCGACCTGCTCGAGGCCGAGCCGCTCTACAAGCAGCTCGCCGCGTCGCGCCCCGGCGCAAAGGCGCCCGCGCACCGGGCGCTCTACCGCAAGGCGAACGAGCGGCTGCTCGCCCTGTACGTCCGCCTCGGCCGCGACGACCGGGCCGTGCAAGTCGGCCTGCCCTACCTGGGCTGGCTGCTCGACCTCGATGACCGCCCCGCCTCCCAGCGCGTCGCGCTGCGGCTGGGCGAGAGCTACCTGGCGCTCGGGCACTGCGCCCGGGCCTCTTCCTGGCTGAACGAGGCCCTGGGCAAGGGCGCCACGAAGGGGAGAGGCAGGCCAGCGCGGGAGACGGAATTGACGATCTCCGAGCAACTCCGGGCCTGGGGGCACCTGGCCCGCATCGGCGAGAGAACGCGAGCGCCGGCCCGCGCCGAGGCTTGCTGGCTCCAGGTCGAGCGGCTCGCCCGGCGGGCCCTCGGCGACAGGGCCCGCCCGCTGCCCCCGACCGAGAAGGCCTTGTGTCTGCGCCAGCTCGCCGATTCCTACCGGGCCCGCAAGGAGCCTGTGCGAGCGATTGCCGAGCTCGAGGCCCTGTTGCCGCTTCAGAATTCCGCCGAGGACCTGGAGGGCAAGTGCGAGACGCACCGCGCCCTGGCGGCCTGCCACGGCGAGCGCAAGGACCACGCCAGGGCGGAGGCCGCGCTGCGCGAGGCCCTCCCCCTGGCGACCCGTATCGCCAAGGCCCACCCCCTGCGACGCGCCGACGTGCTGGTGGAGCTCGCCGAGGTGCTGGACCGCCGCGGGAAGGCCGACGAGGCAGGCAAGGCACGCCGTCAGGCCATCGATAGCTACCTCGCCGTGGTGGAGAAGGCCTGGGCCACGCGCTCCACGTCGGCGCGGTCGGCGGCGGCCTTCTGGAAGCTGGAGCGCCTGTACGAGCACACCCAACTGTATCACCGCGCCGTCGAGTTGGCCCGCGAGCAGGGCCAGTTCTGGACGCCGGACGCGCTGACCCACGTGCGGCTGCGGGCAGAGGAGGGCAGCCTGCTGGTGCTGACCACCGCCTACAAGAAGGCCCGCCCCGCGCTGCGCGGCGCCCTCGCCGAACTGGAAAAGCAGTCCCCGCCGGACCTGATCGAATACCCCCGCGTCCTCAACGCGCTGGCGATCGCCGAACAGGCGCTCGGCAACCCGGCCCGGGCGCTGGTGCTGGGGGAAAAGACCCTGGCCCTGTACCGCCTGCACGCGATCCCCGAGGACGTGGTGCTGGTCGAGACCTACAACGTGCTGGGCACGGCGGCGGCCCTCACGGGCGAGTACGCGAGGGCCTTCGAGCATTACCGCGCGGGCATCGAGGTGGCCGGGAAGATCGGCGCCGACGCCAACGTGCAGCACAGCGCCCTGTTGCTCAACAGCGCCATCCTGTATCGCTCCCAGGGCGACCTTGCCGCGGCGCTCGACACCGGCATGAAGGCCCGCGCCCTTTTCGCGACCGTGGCCGGGGCCGACGCGCTGGGCTTCGCCGGCTTCGATGCTGCGCTGGCGAGCCTGCACGCCGCCCGCGCCGACTACGCCGCCGCCAACGCCCGGACGGCGCGCATCCTGCGGCTGTGCGAGCTCTACAAGATAACCGGAGGGCCGTTGGTGGTGACGGCCCGCCATTGCCAGGCGTTGCACTTGCTACACGAGCGCCAGCCCGCCGCGGCGGAGAAGCTGTGGAAGGCGCTGCGGGCCTTGCAGGAAGAGGAGCGGGACGACGTTCTCCTGCCGCGCACGCTCAACTACCTGGGGCTCGTCGCCGAGTCCCAGGGGCGCAAGAGCGAAGGCGAGAAGCTGTACTGCCGGGCCGTCGCGCTCCAGCAGAAGAGCGGGCGCGCCCTGCCGGCCACGCACTTCATCAGCCTCTGGCGCCTGGCCGAGTCGCTCGACGGCATGGGGCGGCACAAGGAAGCGTGCCAGACGTTGGAGCAGGGGATCGAGGTGGCGGAGACCGCCCGCGTGCGGCTGTACGGCGACGCGCGCCAGCGGACCGCGTTCTTCGCCCAGTTCGCGATGGGCTTCGAGCGGCTGGTGGACTGGCACGTGCGCGACGGCCGCCTCGACGACGCCGTGCGCATCGCCGTGCGCGGCCGGAGTCGGTCGCTGTTCGACCAGCTCCAGCTCGCCGGGGTCGATCCGCGCCAGGGGCTGGAGGGGAAGCGCGGCCAGGAGTTGCGCGACCGGGAAGCAGCGCTGGGCGGGCGCGTGGCCGCCATCCAGGCGCGGGCGCGGCTGATCCCGGAGGGCGATGCCGACGGCATGGTTGCGCAGGCACTGGCCAAGGAACTGGCGCAGGCGCAGAAGGAGCACGCGGGCACCTGGCGCGAGGTCCTCAACGCGAGCGCGTTCTACCGGGGCCTCTCCGCCGACCAGGGCCAGACGCTGGCGACGCTGCGGCGCGAGGCCCTGCGCGGCAACAACGCCCTGCTGCTGTACTGGATCGGTCGCGAGCGCAGCTACCTTTTCCTGGTGAGCGACCGCCGCCCCCTGGAGGTCTTCCCGCTGACGGTGCCCGCGGGCATCGACGACGCCTTGACGAAGGCGCTCGCCCAGTCGCCGGGGGCCGGGAAGGGCAGTGCGCTGCGCGGCATGCGCGTGCGGCAAGCGCCCCCCAAGGCCGGCGCCCCGCGACCGGCCGCTCCCCTCGACCACGACGCGGCCCATCTCCTGGTGCAGCGCTACCTGGCGCACGTCCTCGACGGCGATTTCCAGACGACGCGCGGCATGCGCCTGACGCGCGCCGCGCCGGGAAAGGCGCCCCTGCTGGCCGTCGAGGTGCCCGCCGCCGCGTTCCTGCCGCCAGCGGTGCGAACGCGATTGCGAGCCCTGCGGCTGGACCACGTGTTGGTGGTCCCCGACGGCCCGCTGCACGCGCTGCCGCTGGAGGCGCTGTTGTTGCGCGGCGGAAAGGAACCTCGCTACGTCCTGGACGAGCTCCCGCCGCTGGTCTATTCTCCCTCTGCCGCCGTGCTGGCCGTGCTGGCAGGAAGGTCGGCGCGAACGGTCGTGGGGCCTCCCTCCTTGTTGACGGTCGGCAACGTGGCCTATGGCGCCGCCGAGGCGAAGACACCGGGCAAGCGCGGGGCGGAGCGCATCGACGGCCCGGTGCAGGGAGGGGCGTTGCTGGCCCTGCGAGGGGCGTGTCCGGCGTTGCCGCACACCGGCCCGGAATCGCGGCGCATCGCCAAGCTGTTCCCCGCCGACAAGGTGGTGGCGCTGGAGGGCGCGCGGGCGACCGAGAAGGCCGCGACGGCAGCGATGCGCGGCCGGCGCTTCCTCCACCTGGCGACCCACGGGTTCGTGGACGAGCGCCACGGCAACCTGTTCGGCGCCCTGGCCCTCGCGCCGCCGGCGCCAGGGAAGGCCTCGCCGGACAACGACGGCTTCCTGATGCTGCACGAGATCTACCGATTGCCTCTGGGCGACTGCGACCTGGCCGCCCTGAGCGCCTGCTCGACCAACGTTGGGCCCCAGCGCCCGCTGGAGGCGGGCATGAGCCTGGCCAACGGCTTCCTGGCCGCCGGGGCGCGCCGCGTGGTGGCCAGCCACTGGTGCGTGGAGGACAGCTCGACCGCCGAGCTGATGGGCACCTTCTTCGAAGAGGTAATCGCGCCTGGCCGCCCGGGAGGCCCGTCCTACGCCCACGCCCTCCAGAAGGCCCGGCAGAAGGTTCGGTCGCAGGCCCGCTGGTCGTCGCCGGCGTACTGGGCGCCGTTCGTGCTAATTGGGGCGGGGGATTGAGGGCGTTTCCCTGACACTTCTCGCTCATCCCTCCCGCGAATGCCTCGGCATCCCGCGTAACGTGAGTTCCAGTCAGAGGTTGTGGCAAATGCTGCTTCACCGAGTCGGGTAAGGCGAAATCAATGCCGCAACCAGACTTCAAGTTGTTATCCTGGGAGAACT
>JBBSEZ010000059.1:0-29985 GCA_038239195.1 Gemmatales bacterium | reverse complement strand
TGAAGGCGTACAGCCCGTCGGCGAACGTCCCCTCCTCGTGCCGCGCGTAGCTCCCCGCGCTGGACTGCGCCGTCGTCTGGCTCGCCAGCGCCGCGTAGTCGTAACTGCCCGTGTACAGGCCCCCTTCGCTCCCGCTCAGCGCCACGCTGGCCGGCTGCGGCCCGGCCACGCCCTGGCTGCCGCTCCGGTTGGCGCCTGCCGAACTGCTCAGCAGCGCCGTCCCGCTCAGGCTTTGCGTCGCCCCTTGCGCGAACGACTGGCTGCCCGCCGCGCTCTGGTCGATGGTCACGCTGTTCAGGCTGAAGCTGTAGCCGGCGAACGCCCCCGCCTGGTGCCACGTCGTCAGGTCGCTGCCCGACTGGTTCAGGCTGTAGCTCGCCGTCCCCACGTAGCCGAACGTCTCGCCGATCGAACTGTTGTCGAAGGCGGTCTCGCTCAGGCTCATGCTGCTGGCGCCCGACAGGGCGTTGCCCGTCGTCGTCGCGGTGCCCAGCGCGTTGTCGCTCCCGCCCCGACTGCCGGTCCCCGTGCTGCTCGTCGTCCCCGTCTCCAGCAGGCTGAAGCTCCCCCCCGACGACGCGTCCTGGCTGAACGACGACAGCCCGTAACTGCCGTTGGCCCACGCCCCCTCCTCCACCAGCGCGTTGCCGTCCGCCTCGCTCAGCGTCTGCACGTAGCTCTCGCTGCTGGCGTAGCCGTGGCTGTCGCTGCTCGTCCCGCTGCTCGATTCCCAGCCGCTGCCGGTCTTCGTCAGCCCCACCGCCGCAGGCGCCTTCGTCCCCGTCGCGCTGCGGCTGTCGGTGGTCGTGCTGTTCTGCGTCCCCGTGCGCGTGCCCCCGCCGCTCTCGCTCCGCGCGAAGCTCGACGTGCTGCCGCTCTGATACCGCAAGCAACTCAGGCTCGCCAGGAAGTTGCCGTACGCCCCCTCCTGGTGCAGCGTCGAACTGTCGGTGCCCTGCCCCGTCGCCGTCGCCAGGCTGACGCTCGCGAAGCTGAAACTGTCGCTGGCCGCGGTGCTGCTCCCCTGGCTGCCCGCGTTCCCCAGTCCCGTCACCGTCCCGCTCCCCGTCGAATTCTGCCACCGCGTGCTGCTCTCCAGCCCCGTCCCCGAGATGGCGCTGGTGTCCACTTCCAGGTAGGTGTACGAATTGCCCCCCTGCTCGGTGGAAGTCGTGCTGTTCAGGCTGTAACTGTCCCCGCCGTAACTGCCCTCCTGGTGCAACTGCTGGCCCCAACTGCCGGTGCTCGCCTGCGCGATGGCCTGCCCCGTCGTCTCCACCGACGATTGGCTGAACGTCGTCCAGTCCCCGCTCGTGTTGCCGTAACTGCCCAGCCCCGCCGCCGCCTGCGCGTACAGCCCGCCCTTGCCCGCCGCCACGCTGGCGCTGGCGCTGTCCGACCCGCTGCCCGTCAGGCTGCTCGTCTTCACCTGCACGAAGGCCGCGCTCTGCTGCCAACTGCTCGTTTGCGTCGATTGCTCGTCAAAGGCCAGCGAGCCCAGCGCCGTGCTGAAGTTGGCGTAACTGCCCGCCTCGTGCAGGGCCCAGCTGTCCGCGCCGCCCGACGTCGTCGTCGCCAGTACGCCGCCGGCCTGGGCGGTCGTGCTCGTCTCCGTGCTGCCCACGCTGTCGGTCGAGCCATCCGCCAGCCCGCCGTCGCTGGCGCTGGCCCCGCCGCCGTTGCTGGTCTGCGTCAGGGCCACCAGGCTCGTCGTCGCCAGCGACGCCTGCGTTTGCGTCTGCGCGAAGGTGCTGGACGAGGACTGGTCGAAGCTCAGACACGAGAAGTTGTAGTCCGTCGCGTTGTCGTAGCTCCCCTCCTCGTGCAGCCCCCAGGTGCTCAGCCCGCTCAGCGCGTCCGACTCCCCCGCCGTGCTGCTCGAACTGTCGCTCTGGCTGAAACTGCTGGTGCTGCCGACGAAGCCGGACGCCAGCCCCCCGGTGTAGGCCATGGCGCTGGAGTTGTTGGTGAGGGCGGTCCCGCTGCCGACGTCGCTCAGGCTGGCGCTGGTCTGGGCCTGCTGGCTGGCGGTGAAACGGTCGCTGGCCCGGTCGTCGAAGGTCACGCTGCTGAAGGCGAAACTGCCCAGGGCGAAGTTCCCCCCCTGATACAGGTTGGTCGTCTCCAGCGCCACGTCGTGCGAACTGCCCTGCGTGGTGCTGCTGTTCTGGTAGGCGTTCGCGAACTGCGCGTTGCTGCCGCCGCCCCCGCCCCCCGTGCCGAACCCGTATGTCCCGGTGCTCGTG
Organism: Gemmatales bacterium; assembly: GCA_038239195.1. Taxonomy (GTDB): domain Bacteria; phylum Planctomycetota; class Planctomycetia; order Gemmatales; family Gemmataceae; genus JBBSEZ01. The sequence continues at coordinate 27,739 of JBBSEZ010000059.1, read as the reverse complement.
CGGGTGCCGCTGTCGGTGCTGCTGCCGGTCCCCGCCCCGGCCGTCGTGGCCAGGGACGTCTGCTGGTCGTCGTTGCTCGTCGTGGTCGTTTGTAGGTACAGGTAGCACGACAGGCTCAGGCTGTAGTTGGCGAAGGCGCCCCGCTGAACCAACGAGAAACTGTCGCTGCCGCTGCTGGTGAAACTGTCGGTGCTGGCGCTGCTGCTGTTGAAGCTGTCGCTGCTCGCCGACTGCGAACTGCCGAACTCGTTGGTGAGGTTGAAGCCGTAACTGCTCAGGCTGTTGCCGCTCGCCCCGCCGCTGCTGGTGCTGCTCCCCAGGCTGGCGACCGTCTGCGTCCGCGTCTGCGCGAGCTCGGACGTGCTGTCGCCCACCGCGTTGGAGCTCACGCAGGTGAGGCTGAGGTTGTCGCCCACCTGCGTCCCACTCAAAAACTGCGTGACCGTTTGCGAGCCGATCACGGACAGGCTCGCCGTGGTCTGCGCCGTCGAGGCGTAGGTCTCGGCCCCGCCGAAGCTGAAGCTGCCGGCGCCGCTGCCGCTCTGGCGCGCGTAACCGCTGTTGCCGTCGGCGAACGACCCCGTGGAACTGAAGGTCGTGATGCCCGCGTGGCTCTCCGCGGCGGTCGCGCTCTGGTTCGACGTGGAGACGTCGTTGGACTGTTCGCTCAGCGTCAGGCTGCTCAGCGCCAGGCTGAAATTGGCGAACTGGCCCGCCTGTGTCAGCGTGAAATTGTCGGTGGTGACGTCGCTCTGGCTGGAGCTCGACGCGCTCGTCGCGGTGAAGCTGTCGCTGTTGGTGTACGAGTCGTTGCCGAAGCCGCTACCGCCCTGGGCGCCGAACGTGCCGGTGCTGCTCCCCGTCTGCGTTTGGCTCGTCGTGCTGTGGCCGGTGCTGCTGGCCGTGTCGGTCCCGCTGTGCAGTTCGGTGCTGTTGCTGGTCCCCGTGTCCTGGAACAAATAGCACGCCAGCGCGTAACTGCCGTTGGCGAACGTGCCATCCTGGTGCAGCGTGGCGCAGTCCGTCCCGCTCGCGTCGGCGCTGTTGCTCGCGGTCCCGCTGCTGGTGAAGCTCTCCCAACTGCTGAAGCTGAAGTTGCCCGTCCCGCTCTGGCCCTGCGCGCCCACCAGCGCGCCGTTGGAGCCCGTGCCGCTGCGGTTGGACGATGCGGAACCGCTGTCGAGGACCGACTGCGCCTCCGTCTGGTGCGCCGACTGCGAGCTGACGGTCATTTCGTTCAGGCTCACGCTGCTCAGCGCGAAGCTGAAGTGGGCGTAACTGCCGGCCTGACGCGCAACGGTCGTGTCCGTGCTGGTCGCGCTCGTCGTCGCGGCCACCACGTCGGTGAAGCTGTAGCTGTCGTTGCTGCTGGCCGTGTCGCTGCTCGTGCCGCCGGTGCTGAATGGGCCGAACGTCCCCGCGCGGGTGCCGTTGCTGCTGTTGTTCGTGGTGCTGGTGCCGGTCCCCGTCATCGCGTTGGTGCTGCTGTCCTGCGCCGTGCTGACGGCCGTGGTCGATTGCGTTGAGGTGAAGCAGCCCAGCGCGTAACTGCCGTTGCCGTACGTGCCCTCGCCGTGCAGCGTCGTGCTCTGGGACGAGTACAAAGCGAACGCGGTCGATTCGCTGCTGCTGCCGGTGAATCGGTTCAGGCCCGCCACGGAGTCGCTGCCGGTCCCTCCCTGGGCGAGCCCCCCGAAGGTGCTGTTGGCGTTGCCGGCGCTACCGCTGTTGAAACTGGTCTGCCCGCCGCTGCTGCCCGTCTGGAGCGACGTCTCGGTGTAGGTCGAACCGGACGAGGTAAAATCGTCGGCCGAAACGCTCGACAGGCTCAAACTGTCGCCAGCGTAGGTGCCCCGCTGCGCCAGACCGAACGCGTGGCTCCCGCTTTCCGCATAAACCTGGGTGGACGTCGCGCTCAGGCTGACCGACTCGGTGCTATTCGTCGCGAAACTGCCGGTGCTCCCCGCCGTCACGAAGCCAAACGTCCCCAGGCTCCTGTTCGTGCTGCTCACCGTCTGCGAGACCGAGCCCGTGGACGTCTGCGTCTGGCTGTCCGTTTGCCCCAGCGCGTAGGTGGAGACCGACGAGCGGTCCAGGACGACGCACCCGAGGTTGAAACTGCCGTTGGCGAAGTTCCCCTCCTCGTGCCGCACGGTGGTGGCCAGGTTGCCGTCCTGAAGGAGCGTGTACGACCCGGCGCTGGTGAAGGAAGAAGACGAAGAGCCTCCGAGGCCGACCGTGGCCAGGCCGGTGCCGCTGCCCCCGCCAAGGCCCCAGGTGTTGCTGCCGACCTCCGTGTTGCTGTTGCTGTCCCACTGTGTCCCGCTCTGGCTGTTGCTGCCCGCTTCCTGATAAACGAACGATTCGCTGGTGCGCGCGTCCGAGACGTAGCTGTTCAGGCTGAAACTGCCGGCCGAACTGCCGAGGGACGGGCCGCCCATGGTGGCCGAGCCGGCGGCGTGCAGGCCGAAGCTGTCGGAGGCGTCGAGGTTCAGGGCGTAGCAGGCCGGGTGGGGCGGATTGACCCCCGTCTCGTCGTTGGTGTAGCTGAGCGTGTTGGTGAAACTGAAGCCGCTGAAGCCCGAGGAGTTGGCGTTCTGAATGGACCCGTCGGTGGCGTTGGCGTAGCTGTCGGTCGCTGCCTGGGTGTACGACGAGATGCCGGTGCCGGTCATCGTCTCCAGCCCGCTGCGATGCGTCGTGAAGCTGCCCGTGCCCCCCTCGTCCACGCTGAAACTGCTGAGGCTGAAAACGCCGTTCTGGTAGCTGCCGGCGTCGAGCAGGGCATAGGTCGCCGCCCCGACCTCGGCGCTCTGGAACGTGTGCTGCGCGGTGAAGGCGTAAGACTCGAGCGAGCCACCCTGCTGGGTCAGCGAGCCCAGATGGCCGTAACTGTCCGTCCCGTTGAGCCCCAGGCACGCGACGCCGGTCCCCGTTTGGCTGTCGGCCCAGGTCTGCTGGAAGGTGAAACTGCCGGCCCCCTGTTCCTGGTAGGCCACGCTGCCCAGGGCGAAGCTCCCGTTGTTGTAGCCCCCGGCTTCGTGGGAGGTGAACGGGCCGCCCCCACTCTCCGCATAGCCGAAGGTGTGCGTGCCCGCGAAGGTGTAGCCCTGCCCGTCGCTGTCGCCGAAGGTGTGATTGCTGCCCGAGAACAGGTCGCTGCTGCCCTGGGTCGCCGTCCCGAGAAAGCCCTGGGCGCCGGTCTCGCTGAACGCGAACGTGGTCGATCCGCTTTGGTCGAGGGCGATGCTGGCCAGCGCGTAACTGTTCGCCGCGTAGGTGCCGTCCTCGTACAGGACGAACGTGCTACTGCCGGACTGGTCGAACTGGTACGTGGCCAGGCCGTTGAACTGGTACGTCTCGCTCCCGGTGTTGCCGAGGGGGTCGCTAAAGGGGGACTGGCCCGCGGGGTTGCTCTGGTCCTGGCTGCCGATCGCACCCAACTGGTCGGGCAGGGCGGTGTGCCCGATGGCATTGCTCAGGCTCTCGACGCCACTCTGGCCATTGGCGAACGAGCCCGTGCCGGTCTCGTTCATCGCGAGCGTCGTGACGGACCACGAGGCCAGCCCCAGGCCGTGCAGGTCCGCCTCGTGCGCCGTCACGTCTTGCCAGTCGAACAGGCCCGGCTGGAACGGGTCGAAGGGGCCTGGCCCGGGGCCCGCCAGGGAAAACGTGTCGAGCCCGGTGGTGACGACGGGGGCGCCCCCAACGGGGGTCGTCGAAAACACGAAGAAGACGAGCGCGTCCTGGTGGATGGACACGGAGGCGAAGGCGAAACTGCCGTAGGCGTACGTGCCGGATAGGGCGATCGTATAGCTGACCGTCGCGCTTTCGTCGAAGGCGAAAGCGCTGCCATCGGCGGTGGTGCCCTCTTCGTGCAAGGCGAACGAGTAATTGCCGGCGTCGGAGGAGGCGAAAGTGCCGAGCAGCACCAGGGCGCCGGCCTGTAGGCCCGTCGGCGGGGTGAGCGCGCCGGTGACGGGGCGAAAGAGAGCAAGGTTCTGCGAGCCCCCCGAGACGCCTTCGACCGGGGTGGGGTTGCGCGGCAGCAAACTGGATACGTTGAAGAGCTTGCGTTCCTCGAGGAACTCGAGCTCGGGGCGCACCTGGCGGGGCTTCGGGTTCTTGGGGGCAGGGCGGAAGAAGTTCCAGCGCGGCTTGTTGTACGGCAAGCTGTGGGGCATTGGGCTGCCTCCTTGCGGACGCCTGACGGGGCACGAAGCACCCAGGTCAAAGACCCGTTCGGGAGAGGAATGCGGTTTTGCGGCAGTTGCCGAATAGCTTGTCTTTTGTATGATCAGGTAGGAACTTCGGCAAGGGAAAAAATTTCGCTCGTGTTTTCGGTGCCGCGCTGCCCCCTCCTTTCGGCCTGCGAGCCCCTGCTGCTATCGTCTCACTCGCTGGTCGGAGAAAGGCCCTTCATGCCCCGTCGCTACCTCTTCGGGCCCGTCCCGGGCACTTTTGCCAAACAAAACCTGGCCGCCCAACGCGAGGCCGGGGCCTGTCGCGCCTTCAACGCCGAGGGCGACGCCGATCTGGTCATCCGTTCCGGCGATGCCTGGGCCGACGTCCTCGCCCGGTTGCCCCTTGACTGGCTGCCGGACTACGTCGTCCTCTACCTCCCCTACACCACCATTCCCGAGTGTCTCTGCTCGGCCCCCCTGCCCGTCGTGGGGCTGGCCCTGGACTGGCGGCTCCTGTGGCACTCCTACCGGCGGCGGTTGGGGGATTGCGACCTGGTCCTGGCCGACCCGGAGGGCGCCGCCGCCCTTGCCCGGGACGGTTTCCCCCACGTTCATCCCGCTCTCCTCTGCGGCACCGAGTCGTCCTTTCACAAGTTGCCCGCAAGCTCGGCCCCGCGCGACGTCGACGTCCTGGTCGTCGGCAATCTCAATCCCGCCGTCCACCCGGAGCGAGTGTCGCTTCTTCCCCGTCTGGCCAAGCTGGGCGAACGCTGGCGCGTGGCATTCCACCCCGGCGTTACCGGGCAGGCCTACCGCGACCTGCTGGCCCGCGCGCGCATCGTCGTCCAGCAAGGCGCGGGCGGCGATGGGGATCGCCTCATCTTTGAGGCCCCGCTCTCGGGCGCCCTCCTGTTCCGCGCAGCCGCGGTAGGACAGGGGCCCGACGAGGTGCCCCAACTCCCCGAATGGGTTTCCTTCACCCCGACTACCCTCGAACCGTTGCTGGAACAGTTCCTCACCGATGAGGACGAGCGCGTGCGTCGGGCCCGGGCGGCGGGCGACGCGGCGCGAGGAGGCAGGTTTGATGCTCTCTGGGAGGGGTGTGCAACGCGCATCGAGGAAGACTGGTCCGTGCTGGAGGAAGCCCGTAACCCGGCCTGTTCGCTCCACGACCGACGCGCTACTCGGCCGCTGTTGGCAGGCGGCCGGGGCCCTGCGGCCCGAGGGCCCGACGTTGGTTCGGGACCTGGAGGCGGTGGCCCCGACCTCTCCCGAGTCTGCTGCGTTGCAAAACGCGCTGGGCCTCGCCGTCTTCTGGGCCGACCGTCACCCCGCCGTTTCCGGCGCCGCGGCTGCCGTGGCGGCCCCGCGCTTCCGGGCCGCGGTGGCTTGCTGCCCGGACAACCCGGTCGCCCGGCTGAATCTGGTTGAATCGCTGGCCGCGAGTGGCCAGGTGCCGTCCGCCCTGGAGGAACTGCGCCAGGCCCTGATCGTGTTGGATCAGGACGGTCCGGGCCTTCCCACGTGGCTCGACGACCAGCACGTCCGACTGGACTACGGACCGTTTCGGATGGAATGGGAGCGAGCCGCCTGGGCGAACGCGGGCTCGCCTGCTGGCGAGGCAGATGCGAAGCGGGCCCTGCTCCGCTGGCGGCTGCACTCCTTGGCGGCCGAGCTCGCAGAAACGCTCCCCTCCCTCTACGAGGCCGTGCTGGCCCGGCCGGACTTGCCCGCCGGGCGCGCGCGCCTCGGCCGCGCCTTGTCCGCGCTCGGGCAGGCCCCGGCCGCCCTGCCACACCTCCAGGCCGCCGTGCGAGCCAACCCTTTCGACCGCGAGTCCGCCCACGCCCTCTTCGCGGTCCTCACCGCCCTCGGCGATCAACCAGGGCGGCGGCGCCTGGCCCGCGACCGTCGCCTCCTCAGGCACGCCATGCCCCACGTCCTCCCCGAGGAGCCCTGGTTCGTTGAGGCACCGCCTGTTGGCGACGAGTTGGCATCGATCATCGTGCTCTGTTGCAACCAACTCGACTTCACCCGGCTCTGCCTGGAAAGCGTCTTGCGCCACACCCGCCGGCCCTACGAGCTCGTCCTGATCGACAATGGGTCGAGCGACGGCACCCCCGACTATCTGGCGGAACTGCGCGACCGGCCCGGGCCCGCCCGCGTCGAGATCGTGCGCAACGAGACCAACGTCGGCTTCCCGGCGGGCTGCAACCAGGCCCTGCGCAAGGCCCGCGGCCGCTATCTCGTGTTCCTCAACAACGACACCATCGTCACGCCCGGCTGGCTGGACGGGCTTCTTGCTCCCTTGCTGGCCGCATGGCCGCACGTCGGCCTGGTCGGCCCGGTGACCAACGGCGCTCCCGAGCCGCAGTTCGTCCCCGTCGATTACGACGATCCCGCGGGGATCGAGGGGTTTGCCGCACGGCACCGAAAAGCGCACGCCGGCCGCACCCTGGACAGTCGCCGCATCACCGGCTTCTGCATGCTGGCCCGGCGCGACGTCCTCGACAAGATCGGCGGCTTCGACGAGCAATACGGCGTCGGTTTCTTCGACGATGACGACCTATGCGTCCGCGCTCGCCGGGCCGGCTTCCGGCCCCTGATCGCTCTGGACGTCTTCGTCCACCACTTCGGCAGCCGCACTTTTCGCGGACTGGGCCTGGACACGCGCCAGCTCCTGCGCCAGAACTTCGAGCGGTTCCAGGCCAAGTGGGGGCCCGAGGAGAGCGCTGGGTACAAGTTGATCGAGATACCGTCGAACGGGGCGGCTCCGGGGCCGGCCGCGCCCGCCGCTCTGCTCGGGCCGGTCGGCCCGGTGCCCGCCGAACCAGCCACGGCCCGCCCGGTCCACGTGTCGCTCAGCATGATCGTCAAGAACGAGGAACACAACCTGCCCGACTGCCTGCGGACCGCGGCCGACTTGTTCGACGAGATCGTTGTCGTGGACACCGGCTCGACCGACCGCACGCGGGATGTGGCTGCCCGCTTCGGCGCCCGGGTTTACGAGTTTCCGTGGTGCAACAGTTTCGCCGCCGCCCGCAACGAGAGCCTGCGGCACGTCACCGGCCGTTGGGTATTGTGGCTCGACGCCGACGACCGCCTGAGTGACGACAGCCGGCGCAAACTGCGCGACCTGTTTGCCAGCCTGGGAGATGAGAAGAACGCCTACGCCTTGAAGGTGCGCTCCATCCTCGACACGGCTGGCCGCTCTTCCCGGTTGTTGGATCAGGTGCGGCTCTTTCCCAACCTGCCGTCCGTCCGTTGGGAATACCGCGTCTACGAACAGATTTTGCCCGCCGTTCACCGGGCGGGTGGTGCGATCCGCTGGGCCGACGTCGTCATCGACCACACCGGCTACCAGGACGCCGGCGTGCGGCAGGGCAAGCTGGATCGCAACCTGCGGCTGTTGGAACAGGACGACGCCGAACGGCCAGACGACTCCTTTACCCTATTCAACCTCGGCTGGACCTCCCTCGACCTGGGGCGGACCGAACAGGCCCTCTCGTTTCTGCGCCGCAGCCTGGAGCGCGCCGCGGCCGATTCCTCGATCGTTCGCAAGCTGTACGACCTCCTTGCCACCTGCTGTCGTCAGTCTGGCCAGCGCGAGGAAGCGCTCGCCTGGTGCCGCAAGGGCCTGGCGGCGTGCCCCGACGACCTTGAGCTTCTGCTGCACGAAGGGCTGCTGCTGTGGGACTCGGGCCATCGGGACCAAGCCTGTGCTTGCCTGGCCCGGCTCCTGGACGTCCGGCCGGGCCAGTATTTCGCGAGCGTCGATGCGGGGTTGCGCGGCTACAAGACCCGGCACCTGCTTGCCGACTGGTATCGGCAGCAGGGCCGATTGAACGAGGCCGAAGTCCAGTGGCGCGCCGCCTCGACGGACAATCCGGCCTTCGGGCCGGCGTGGTTGGGGCTGGGAGAGTTGCTCCTCGGGCAGAAGCGCTGGTTGGAGGCAGAACAAGTGGCCGGGCGCCTGGAAGGCGACGGAGGGGAGCCGGTCAACGGGCGAATCCTGCGGGCGCGGAGCTTGCTAGCGCGGGAGGACTACGGGCTCGCCCGGCGAATGCTCGCAGAGGGGATCGCCCAGGCCCCGCGCGCCCTCGCGCTGCGCGTGCTGCTCACCCACGCTCTGATCAAGGAAGGGCGCGACATGGGCGCCGCCGAGACGGCCCTTCGCGACGTGCTGGCGCTCGCGCCGGGACACCCCGAGGCCCAGCAAAACCTGGAAGTGCTGTTGCGACAACGCTCGACAGAGAGGACGAGGGCTCAATCGATTGTGTCCCCAACCTGAACGGCGCCAACTCGAGGGCGTTGATGATTCGCCTGGGGTGAAGCCCCTCGCGCCGTTCGCCCACGCGCGGGGGGGAAGTCACCGCGCGGAGGGCGCGCCGCAGCCGAATCGTGCTTGACGGCAGGGAGAGGCGGGGTGAGGATGAGGCGGTGTGGCACGCGGCCGTGGCGTGAGGCGGCCTCCCCAGGACCGTTTGTTGAGTGGTTCCATGGCTTTCAGCGAATTTACTCTGGAAGAGGTCGAGCGGTCTCTGGGGATCACCACCCAGGAGGCCGACTTGTTTCCCGGGGTTGGGGCGGCGGCACTCCCGGAATGGTTGCCCGCCTTGCTCGAGCGGGGAACTCGCCTGGCGCTCCTCAGCGAGAAGTCGCGAAGCGAATTCATCGTTGCCCCGATCTTGATGGCGGCGCGCGAGCTCTGCGCCGACCGTTTCGCCATCTTCTCGGGGCAACGGCTTGACGTCGATCCCGCCCGGGGCCTTGTGGGCGAGTGCGATTTCATCCTCGCCCTCGGCCCGGCCGTCCCGCCCCTGCGCGCACCGCTCGCCACGGTTGTCGAGGCCAAGAAGAACGACGTCGAGGCAGGCTTGGGTCAGTGCATTGCTCAGATGGTCGCCGCGCGCCAATTCAACGAGGCGGCCTCCCGGACGGGTGCCCCGGTCTACGGTTGCGTGACGAGCGGCGAGACCTGGCAGTTTCTCCGGCTGGCGGAGCCGGCGGCGCTGCTCGACCGGAAGCGCTACTACCTCGACAACGTGGGAAACATCCTCGGCGCCCTCCAGGCGATCATCCGCGAAGCAACCTCGATCGCATGACGTGGCGAGTGGCCCCGCTTCACTCCGCGCCCCTCAACCGCCCCGTCCGCCCCTGCCCCACCTGGTTCGCCTGCCAGTAACGCCCGCTCATCACGTCGAGACACGTCAACCACCCGGCCGGGTCATACGCCCCCGTGTCGATGCAAATCGTCGTCCCCAGGTCGAGCGGTATCCCCCGGTGCTGCTTGGTGTGCCCGCACACCATCGTCTTGCCCGAGTAGTGAGCGACCGGATCGATCAGCTTGTCCCAGTGCAGCATGTCGGTCGGCTGCTCGGCGAGCGGGAGGTTGGGGTCGGCAACGCCGTGGACGAAGATGTGTGCGTCCGTCTCGTACCAATCGACGAGCTCGTCAAGGAACTTCCAGTGCGACTTGGGGACCGCATCGAAGCCGTGCGGTTTGTTGCGAACGCGCACGCCGTAGGACTCGAGCGTCTGCTTCCCCCCACAGCCCAGCCACATGCGCGCGTCGTGCCCGTCGCGTGCGTTTACCATCATCACGTCGTGGTTCCCGCGCAGCGCGACCAATCGCCCGGTCGCCTGGATCTCGAGCAAGCGGTCGATCACGCCGCACGAATCGGGCCCGCGATCGGTGTAGTCGCCCAGGGTGATGAGAAGGTCGTCGGGAGTCGGCGCCACAAGGGCCAGAAGCGCGTCGAGCGCGGTCAGACAGCCGTGGACGTCGCCGATGGCCAGGATGCGCATGTCAGCCTCCCTCGCACAGGGCCCTGGCGACCGCCGCCGCCAGACGGGCGTTGGCCACGATCAACTCCCGATTGGCCAGCAGCGTGCGCCCCTCGGTCAGCTCGGCCAGTTGCGCCAGCAGAAACGGCGTCAGCGCGGGCCCGCGCACGTCTGCCGCCTCGGCGCTCTCCTCCGCCACCGCCAGCGCCCCCACCCACTCCTCTGGCTCCAGGGCGCGACCGGCCGGCAACGGCAGGGCCAGTACCACGCCGGCGCCGCCCAGGGCCCAGTGCGCCCAGAGGAGCGCGGCCGCCTCGGCGGGAGAATCGACGCGCGCCGCGACGGGCCGGCTGCTGGAGCGAAGGTAGAACGCCGGAAACTCATCGGTGCCGTAGCCTACCACGGGCGCCCCCAGCGTTTCCAGCACCTCCAACGTCGCCGGCAGGTCGAGAATGCTCTTGGCCCCCGCGCAAACGACCGCGACGGGCGTGCGCCCCAGCTCGATCAGGTCGGCCGACACGTCGGGCGGCGCCCCCGGCCTGAGAGGGTGGACGCCACCGATGCCCCCCGTGGCAAAGACGCGCACTCCCGCGAGGTGGGCGAGGGCCATCGTCGCCGAAACGGTGGTCGCGGCCGTCGCCTTCTGGGCGACGGCTGCGCCGAGGTCGCGCCGGCTGGCCTTGCGCACGCCGGCCGCCCGAGCGAGGTGCTCGATCTCGTCCGGCCAAAGCCCGATGGTGGGCCGGCCGGCGAGCACGGCGATGGTCGCGGGGACGGCGCCTTCGGCGCGCACCGCGTCCTCGGCGGCGCGGGCCGTTTCGACGTTGGCCGGCCAGGGCAGGCCGTGGGCGATTAGCGTCGATTCGAGGGCGACCACCGGGCGGCGCGCGAGCAGGGCATCGGCCACCGGCGGGCGCACGTCGAGCAGAGCGAAGGACATCGAGAAGCCCCATCGAGCGTACGACCGGCTTTCCAGCCGGTCTTCGTCCCACGTGACCGGCTGGAAAGCCGGCCCCACGGCACCATCCTAAACGACGCCGCCCCTACCCGCCACCTGGGGCTCGCGCCCTTTCCCGGCCCGCGTATAATCCCCGCCTGTGTGAAGGAACACCGCAGGGCCCCGTTTACGAGGACCAACGATGCGACGGATCGCGATCATCAACCAGAAGGGCGGCGTGGGCAAGACGACGACGACGGTCAACCTCGCCGCCGCCCTGGCCGCGGCAGGGCAGCGCGTGTGCCTGATCGACCTCGACCCGCAAGCCCACGCCACCACTCACCTGGGCATCGAGCCCGACGGCAAGGCCCCGTCGATGTACGACGTCCTGGTCAACTCCCGCCCCATCTCCGAGGTGCGCCAGCGCGTCGAGGAGAACCTCTGGGTCGCCCCCTCCGACATCAACCTCGCCGCCGCCGAGGTCGAACTGGCCGGGGTGGTCGGGCGCGAGGTCATCCTGCGCGATCTGCTCATGCAGGACGAAGGCTCGTTCGACTTCGTCTTCATGGACTGCGGGCCCTCGCTCGGCGTGCTAACGCTCAACGCCCTGGCGGCCTCCGGTGAGGTCTTCATCCCGCTCCAGCCGCACTTCCTCGCCCTGCACGGCATGGGCAAGTTGCTGGAGACGACGGCCCTGGTCGCCAAGCGCATCAACCCGTCGCTCAAGGTGACGGGCATCGTGCTGTCGCTCTACGAGTCGAACGCCCGCCTGGCGCGCGAGGTCATCGCCGACCTGCAAGACTACCTCGAACGCAGCCGCGCGAGCAACGCCCCGTGGGCCAAGGCGAAGATCTTCAGCACGCGCATCCGCCGCAACATCAAACTGGCCGAGTGCCCCAGCTTCGGGAAGTCGATCTTTGCCTACAGCCCTTCGTGCCACGGCGCCGAGGACTACGCCGCGCTGGCCCGGGAGGTCGTCGGCGAGCCGGCCCCGACGGTGATGGCGGCGCGCGTCGAGCTGGACGACCGCGGGGGGATGTCGGTGATGACGAGGGAACGGCAGGAAGAGCGGCAAGAGGCACAGGCGCAGCCGTAACCGGCCCTCGGCACGGCCCTGGCAGAGGCCCCGTTCGTGAGGCCTGATTTGGACGAGCGCGCGTGGGCGACTGAGGCGTACCAGGCCCTCTCCCGGGGCCAGCGCGTACAAGTTCGCCCGCACGGCGATTCCATGCGCCCGCGCATCAACGATGGCGACCCGGTGACCCTGGAGCCGTGCGGAGCGGACGACCTCGCGGTGGGCGACATCGTTCTGGCACGGGTGCGCGGCTGGCTCCTCGTCCTTCATCAGGTCCTGGAGCGAGAGCCGGGGCGGTTCCTGATCGGCAACAGCACGGGCCGGGCGGATGGATGGGTGGCCGCGCACGAGATTTTTGGTCGGGTAGCGCGAACGGAGGCCGACACCGAGGGGCCCGACCAAGACGCGCCGCCGGCAAACTGAGCCCCCATCCGATCTCGCCGGCCCTTTCCTCTTCACAGCACTTCACGTTCCATCGGCCTGGCCCCGAGTTACGGGCGTCCGACGTTGGCCGAACTGCATGTCCGTTCCTCGCGGTGACGCTGCGGTGCCAGCGACGTAAAACACCGGCTGAGGGCCTTCGGCAGGCCGTGCGCACGCGGAGCGTGTGGTCAGCACTATGTTTCCACCGCAGGGCATTCGGGAAGGTGCTACTGCGTAGCGCACCGCGAGGGCGTCTGGCCATTCACCCGACCCATCGATGGTTGGTCGTTCTGGGTTGTTTCGCGGTGAGACGCTATCCAGAAAGCCCCTGTTTGCGGGAGGTTTCTTGGGAAGGGCGAGCCCTAATCCTCTCTGCGGGGTTCTTGTTGTGGGTGTTCCCAATGCAGAAGGCGAGAGTGTTCCATGAGCCGAGGATTCTGGCTTCTCCTGCCCCTCACCGCGCTGGCAGCCACGCCGGCCCTCGGCGAGCCGAAGGGCACGAACGCGGGCGACGCCGTCTTCAAGACGGCGAACGTGGTCGGCCTGCACCTGCGGCTCGAGACCAAGGAGTTTGCCAAGATGGTGCCGGCGGGCGGCGGTTTCGGCGGTTTCGGGCCGCCAGGCGCGCCCAAGACACCGACGCCTGGCACCCATCGGAACACTTTCGGCATCGAGTTCCCGTGGGCACGGGGCGAACTCACCCACGAGGGCAAGGCCCTGGAGGCCGTCGGCGTCCGCTACAAGGGCAACTTCACCTACGTGGCCTCGCGGGGGCTGAAGAAGTCGCTCAAGATCAACCTCGGCCGGCACCGCGAGGGCCAGAAGCTCGATGGCGTCAAGACGCTCAACCTCAACTGCGGCGTCACCGACCCGAGCAACGCGCGCGAGGCGCTCTCGTTCGCTTTCTTCCGCGCCGCCGGCGTCTCCGCCTCGCGAACCGCCTTCGCCGAGCTGACTCTCACTGTGCCGGGCAAGTACAACAAAGAGTGCGTCGGCGTCTACACCCTCGTCGAGCCTGTGGACAAGCGATTCCTCCGGCGCCACTTCAAGGGCAGCGAGGGCATGCTCCTGAAGCCGGAGGGGCTGCAAGGTGGGCTCCAACATTTCGGCGACGACTGGAAGCCGTACGCCGACCGCTACCGCCCCAAGGGGGAGCCGACGCCGGCCCAGAAGAAGCGGCTGATCGAGTTCACCCGCCTCGTCCACAGCGCCCCCGAAGTTCAGTTCCGGAAGGAGGTCGCTTCGTTCCTCGACGTGGACGCCTTCCTGCGTTTCCTTGCCGCCAACGCCCTGCTGTCGAACCTCGACAGCTTCCTCGCCTTCGGCCACAACTATTACCTCTACCTCCGGCCGGACGACAGGTTCGTCTTCATCCCTTGGGACCTCGACCTGTCGCTGGCGGCGTGGCCGGCCGGCGGGACGCCGGAGCAGCAGCTCGAGCTGAGCGTCATGCACCCCCACGCCGGGCAGAACAAGCTGATCGACCGCCTGCTGGCGACGAAGGAAGTGAATGCGAAGTACCGCAAGGTGCTGGAGGAATTGACTGCCGGGCCGTTCGCGAAGGCGAAACTGTTGAAGGAGGTGGACGCGGTCGAGGCGGCGCTGAAGGGGCCCCTGGCCCGGGAGAAGAAGGCGGCCGCGGCGCGGAAGGAGAAGGCGGGGGGCGTCGGGCCGTTCGGGGGGGGCGTGTTCGGCGCCTCGCTGCCGCCGCGGGCGTTCTTCGAGAAGCGGCCGAAGGCGGTGGCGGCCCAGCTGGCCGGGAAGAGCAAAGGGCTCGTCCCGGCGGTCTTCGGCTTCGGCCGACCCGGGGGCTTCGGCGGCCCTGGAGGGCTCGGCCCGCCGCGTATCGGCGAGGTGATGCCAGGCCCGGTTCAGGACCGTCTGAAGCTGAGGGTGGAGCAAAAGCGCCAGATGGCGGAACTTCAGAAGGAGGTCGAGGCGAAGATTCAGAAGGTCCTCACGGCGGAGCAGTTTGCCGAGTGGAAGAAGCTCCGGGAAGGCAGACCTGGGTTTGGGCCGGGACGCCCGTGACCGCCAATGCCGCCTTGGTCCTCGGGAGCGAAGCTGAAGGCTGAACTACGCCGAGCCCGGCGCCTACCGCCTGCGCAGCTCCTCTCGTCAGCCGTACCGTTCCTGTTGAACAAAACCGCTTCGCGGTGGGAATCGGCGTCCGCGCGGCCCCCGAGGCCAGCTAACGCTAAGTCGTCTCCGGTTATCAGCAGACGCCGACGTCCGGTAAGTCGGTCCACCTTTTTCAGGGCCCAGGTGCAAGGTCTCCTCGTTTCTCGCGTAGTATGGGTGGAAGCGGTTTGCCCGGCTCACGCCCGCCGTTCGGTCGAGGGCCCGTTCGGCGGCTTCCCCTGGTCGAGGAGACTTCCTTCATGCTTCGGCCCACCGGTCTGTCGGTCACCGCGCTGTTGTCCTTGAGCCTCTTGACGGCGTGTCGGCCCGCTGCGGCACCTCCGTCCGCGTCGGAAGTCGAGGCGCGAGAGAACGCGATCGCCGTCGCGGAGGAGAAACCGGCCCCCGCGAAAAAGGACGAGCCCGCGACGGGCAAACAGAAGCAACTGAAGCAGCTCGCCGCCAAGGTGAAAGGGGAACTGGGCGCGGCCATCGACTCCGGGAAGGGAGCGGCGCCTCTCTTCCTGCTTCGCGGACTGATCGGACTGCGCGAGAAACAATTCGACAGCGCAATCAAAGACCTGGAAAAGGCGGTCGAGCTGGACGAAAAGGACGGCCATGCCCGCGTCTTGCTCGCCCTTGCGAGGTCGAAAAAGGCGGGGCTCCCCGATCTGCTCCGCGCCGAGTTGGTCAAGGCCCGGGCGAAGGATCGCGCTTACGACCTGTTCGCCGCGCAAGGCGGGGCGGCGTTCGCGGACCTGGACACCGACTTGCTGCTCTGGCTCCACGTGTGGCAACAAGGCGGCGAGGCGCCGGCCAAGCTATTGGCCGGGGCGAAGCGGAAGACGATCGACGCGATTGTGGCGCACCTCTGGTGCCCGTCGGTGGGAAACGTCTCCGAGTCGCGGGCGAACCTGGAGGCGTTGCTCGTCGCCCTCGGGGCCGACGCCAACGACGCCGTCCGACGAAGTCATCGCCAGGCGGCGACCTTGTCCAGAAAGGTTCAGGAAGACGCGGTCACTCTGGCCGGGGTTTACGGGCGCGCCCAGGCCAACCGAATCATCGGCCCGATCCGCGCGTACGCGGCGGCGGTGGAAGGCTCCCACAAGCGGGTCATCGACCGAATCGGCCTCTCCAACGAAAAGTTCAAGCCGACGCCCGCCGCCCGTCTGAAACGGGACGACGAGGAACTGGCCGCCCTGCTAGCCGCCAAGAAAGTGAAGCCGGCCTCGAAGGAAGAGGCCCGGGCACTGGCGGCCCTGCTGGCGCACGAGGAACGCGCCGTCGTCTTCGCGGCCGTGCGGGCACTGGGCAAGGCTGGCCCGACTGCGAAGGAGGCCATCCCCGACCTGGCGGGACTGATGGCCTTCGAGTACTACCTCGGTTCGCACGATCAGGAAATCGCCAAGGCGGCGGCGAAGGCGATGCAGGACCTCGGGCCGGCGGACAAGGCCTCGCTGCCTCGGCTGCGCGCGTTGCTGAAGCACGAGAACGGCGGGGTGCGCGGGGCGGCCGCGTTCCAGCTGGGGAGGATGGGGCCGGAGGCCGAGGCCGCGGTGAGCGACCTGAGGCCCCTGCTGAGTGACGACCTCTATTTCGCCGAGAGCGCGGCGCGGGGTGCGCTCGTCAAGATCGGCTCGCCGGCCGCGGTGAGGGCGTTCATCGGCGAATTGTGGAGCGCGGAACATCGCCGCCGCCATTCTGCCGCGTTGAGGTTGGGGGAGATGGGGCCCAAGGCAAAAGCCGCCATTCCGGACCTGGTGCGGTTGCTCAACGACAACGGCGACCGAGGCCCCTACGTAATACCGTACGCCGTGTTCGCGCTGGGGAAGATCGGCCCGGACGCGGTGCCGGCCCTCCTGAAGAAATTGGGGGACAAGGACGGCCGGTCCCTGTTGAATGCCGTCCGCGCATTGCGCGAAATGGGGCCCGGCGCCAAGGAGAGCGTTCCTGCTCTCGAAACGTTGGCTGCGACGCACCGGGTGAAGGCCGTCCGCGACGAGGCGAAGGAGGCGCTGCGGGCCATTCGGAAGAAGTGAAGGCCTGTGGAAATCGAACGGCGGGAGCGTCCCTCGACGCACAGGGAGGCCCTGCACGAGGCGATCCGCCGCGGGGAGGTCACGCCCCAGGGACGAACGACTGCTCGTTCGGGGGGAAGGGCGGAGGCGAGCCGCGCTACGGCGGCGTTGCTGCGGAACTGGGGGTCGTTCGGCATTCTCGGGCTGATCCTCTGGCTGATGCCCGTACGCGGCTCCTGCGTGTTGCCACAGGCAGCCGAATAGGGAGGCGTTCAGGTGAGCACGTGGCCAACGGCCGTCGATTACCGCGACGCCCGCAGCACCCCGGCCTGGCCTTCAAGGGCCCGGTGCTCCAGGCCGGCAAGATCGAAGTCAAAGTTTGCGCGTTCCACGCGCCCGCTCCGGCGCCTTTGCCAACGTTTACAAGCTCACCAGCGGCTCGCGCACCATCGCCGTTCGCGTCTTCCTCTACCCCGAGAAAGAGCGCGAGGGGCGCTACCACGCGATCACCGACCACCTCAGCGCCCAGCGCCCGCCTTGCATCGTCGCCTTCAACTACAGCGCGGAGGGCATCCGCGTCGGTGGCGGGTGGTTCCCCCTCGTCACCATGGACTGGGTCTCCGGCGTTTCCCTCGGCAACTGGGTGCATGACCGCGTCTACGCCGGCAAGGCCGACGCCCTCCTCCAGATGGCCGAGCGCTGGGGCAAGCTCCTCGAAGACCTGCGCACGGCCAACATCGCCCACGGTGACTTGCAGCACGACAACGTGATGGTCGTCGGCAACGAGCCGGTCCTCGTCGATTACGACTGCACGTGCGTGCCCGCCCTGGTCGGCCGGCAGCAGCTCGAGAACGGCAAGCCCGCCTACCAGCACCCCCTGCGCAAGCAGCGTCGAGGGCAACTCGATCGAGAAGAGCCTGAAGCAGGGCCACAAGGAATTCGAGGACACGCTCCAGATCAAGTCCTTGACGGACAAGGGCCTGATCACGGAGGACGAGAAGGGCAAGACGTACGAGTTCAAGAGGAGGTGAGCGCCGCCCTCCCCGCAACCGGCCAAGGGTAGGCCCGCCCTTCCACTTCGGTAACTCCCTCTCCTCGAGTCTTGCTGCTTCTGAAGCAGGGTTTCGCTTGGCGAGGCATCGCGTCGTTCCGGCGATGCCTCCCTGTATGAAAAGTGCCCCGAACGGTGCCCTTGCACGTTCGGGGCAAGCGTAAAGCCCATGAGGGAAAGGGTTTGCAAAAATGCCGGAGACAGGACTTGAACCTGCACCCCCATGACAGGGACCAGGCCCTCAACCTGGCGCGTCTGCCAATTCCGCCACTCCGGCTCGCTCCCTTGAGATTATGGCAGCCCCGCCCTCAAAATCAAGCCCCTCGTCTCCTCTTTTGCTGCCTCCGCGCAGTATCGAGCGGCGGGGACAAGCCCGCCGCTCGCGAGCCGACAACCGTCCTACCGGCCGCCGATCCGCACGTTGACATTGCCCTTCTCCACCATCCGCAGCAAGGCCTTGACCGCCTCCTGATGCTTCTGCGGCACCTTGTTCAGCGCGTCGTACGCCTTCGTCTCCCCCCCAGCCTCGATGACCGCCTCGCTCAACTCCGCCTTGCCCGCGTCGATCGTGCCCTTGACCGCGATCTTCTCGCCGTTGTCCCGGCGCGCGATCGTGAACTGGTTGCCGTTGCGGCTCATCGAGATGCTCGTGGCGCGGGCGTTGATCCCCCGCGGCACGATGCCGCCAATGCCAGGGGCCGGCACGCCCGGGAAGGCGCCTGGCAGAATGGGGAACGCCACGAAGCCCGGGCGGACCAGCCGCAGCGGCTCCTTCGCCTCGGGCAGCGTCAGGCCCTTCACCGTCTCCTTGCGCCCCTTGCGCATCACCACCGCGTCTACCTTGGCATCCACCTTGAGGGCCTTCAACTGCTGGGCGAAGTCCTCCAACTTGCTCGACACCGCCTTGCCGCCCAGTTCCAGCAAGATGTCGTGGGCCTTCAGTCCGCCCTTGGCGCCCGCCGAGTTCGGGGACAGTTCGCGCACCACCAGCCCCTGGTCCTTCGGCAGCTCCAGTTGGTCCACCAGCGTCGCGCTCGGGGGCTCCAGCTGCGCTCCGAGGCGCGATTCGCTCATCCCAGGCTGGCCGGGGCCGCCAATCCGCGGGTTGATCCAGATGCCGCCCGGCATGCCAGGTAGGCCGGGCATCCCCGGCAACCCGCCCGGCACGCCCTTCATGTTTTCCGCCATCCGCTTCATCGTCTCTTCCATCTGCGCGCGCATCCGCTTTTCCATCGCGGGGCTCATGCCCGGCTGGAGGCGCTTCATCGCCTGCTCCATCTGCTTCATCTGGGCGCGCAAGCGCTTCTCCGCCGTGGGGCCCAGGCCCGGCGGCACGGGGAAGTCTTCTGCCTTCGGAATCAGGCCCGGCGCCTTCGGCGCTTCCTTCTTGGGGGCCTCTTTCTTTTCCTCCGGGGCCGGCGCGCCCTCGACCGCTTGCAGCCGCACCCCCGCGATCGGCACCGCCAGGGCCAGCAAGCCACACGAGGCCACCAGCAACCACGGCCGGGGGCAGCGCGCCTCCCTCCGGCCTCCGTTCTGCAACAGCATGGCTATCCTCCGCCTAAAGGTTTGGTAGGTCCGAGAGCTCCCGTGGCGCCCCGCCGTGCAGCGCCGTTTGCAGCAACCAACTCGTGGCCATCGTCCCGCTCGCAACGCCCTCCCCTCATACCTCCCCGGCCCGCTTCCGGTTCCGTTTGCGCGCCGCCGCGATCGACGCCTGGATCTGCTCCAGCTCCTCCGGCGCGATGCGCTCGGCTCGTAGCAGGCTCTGTACCAGCTGCGCCGCCGCCCGTCGAAAACGCGATCGAGAAAGCGCACCGTGCTCTCGTCGCGCGTGAACCGGGCCACCTGGAGGAACGTTCGCCCGTCGAGCTCGTGCCCGACCAGTTCCTTGTCCTCCACGATGCGCAACATCGTCTGCACGGTGTTGTACGCCAGGGTCGGCTCGCGCTCCTGCAACCGCAGGTACACGCCGCGCACGCTGCTCGTGCCGTGTTCCCAGAGTATCTTCAAAATCTCCAGTTCGCGAGGGGTTGGTGTCGGGATTTCCCTGAAAGGGCCACTCCTCATTCGCCGAACGATTAAAGCCTACAGATTTAGGTATTGGACCGGGAAGCGGCCGGCTGTCAAGGGGCAGAGGGCGAAGATCGCCGCGGTGGGGAATAAACTGTCTGCCGGGCCAGCTGGCCCGCGACGACCACGATGCCGAGGACATGGTGCAGGAGGCCTACCTGCGCGCCTTCAAGTTCTTCGACCGCTACCGCGGCGGGGACGCGAGCGCCTGGCTGCTGACCGTAGTGCGCAACAGCTGCTACACCTGGCTGAAGCAGAACCGGGCCCGCGACCTGCTGCCATTCGACGAAGCGGCGCACAGCGCCTTCGACGCCCCGGGCCCGGATGCCCCGCTGCTCCAGAAGGGGACCGTGGAGCTCGTCCGCGAGGCCGGGGAAGAGCTGCCGGCGGTCTTCCGGGAGTCGTGGTCTTGCGCGACCTGGAGGGGCTCTCGTACAAGGACGTCGCCGCCATCGCCGACGTGCCCCTGGGCACGGTGACGTCGCGGCTGACCCGCGCCCGCGCCCGCCTCCAGCAAGGCTTGGCCCAGCGCATCAACAAGGAGCCCTGAGATGAATTGCGCCGACGTTCGGAAGCTCCTGCACGGCTACGCGGACGGGGAGCTCGACTTCGTCCGCGGCCTGGAGGTCGAAGGGCACCTGCGATAGTGTGCGTCCTGCGGGCAGGCGTGCGGCGGGCTGCGGGCCCTGCGCGAAGCCCTGACCGCGGAGGGCGTTCGCCATGCGCCTCCGCACGGCCTCCAGGAGAGCATCCGCGCGGCCGTGCGCCAGGCCGGTCAGGCCGCGGCCCCCCGACGGCTCCTGGCCCGGCGCTGGCTGACCGCGGCCGCGTGCCTGGCCCTGCCGTCACTGGCGGCCGGGGGCGCCTTCTGGCTGTCGTTGCCCTCGCCTCGGGAGGAGCGCCTGGCCCGCGAAGTCGTCTCCAGTCACGTGCGCTCGCTGATGGCGGATCATCTCCTGGACGTGCCGTCTTCCGACCGGCATACGGTGAGGCCGTGGTTCCGGGGCAAGCTCGACTTCGCCCCACCCGCACACGACCGGGCCCCCCACGGCTTCGTTCTGGTGGGCGGGCGCCTCGACTACCTGAGCGATCGGCCGGTCGCGGCGCTGGTCTACCGGAAGCGGCAGCACGTGATCAACCTGTTCGTCTGGCCTTCCGAGGCAGGCGGGACCTGGGGGGGCGGCCCGAGGACGTTGCAGGGCGATCATCTGGTCCACTGGTCGGGGGGTGGCATGAGGTACTGGGCCGCGTCCGACCTCAACGGCGAGGAGCTCGAGGAGTTGGCCCAACGAATCCAGGGACAAACGGCGCCCAAGGCGGGCCCTTGAATGCAATCGTGCTCGCGGGCAAGGAATCCGTTCATTTTCCCTTTGACAAGCCTTCGTCGGCGCTAGACAATCGCCGCCGGATGGTCTGGAATGAGCCGTCGGTCGTTCCACTGCGCGTTCGGTCGCCTGTCTCTCCACAGAGTCGCCGTCTCTCCCGTCGCAGGGCCGCGTGCCGTTCCAGAGGGGTGGAAACGTCATGGTCAGGGTGGGGCTCTCCGCGCCCAGGTTCGATTGTCAGACCGTGGTCAAGGGCAACCTGGTGCAGTGCCGTTGGCACCAGGTCCACGAGAACAAGCGCCTCGTTCTCCTGTTCGATTCCCTTGCGCGTGCCACCCATTCGCGCGAGCACCTGATCGCGCTGAGCAACGCCGTGGAGCAACTCAGGGGCCTGCCCGCCAAGTTGGCCGTCGTCTGCCGCGATCGGGTAAAGGAAGTCCTGACGTGGGCCAATCGCCCCAGCCGCGAGGGAGGGCCGGGCAACCTGGCCTTTCCCCTGATCGTCGATAGCGACGACCGCGTCGCCTGGTTGTACGATCTGCTCCAGGCGGATGGGAAGATGTTATGGGGCCAGTTCCTCATCGACTCGCACGGGATCGTCCGGCAAATGGCGGTGAGTTGTTTTCCGTTCGATGCAAGCGTGGAAGCCCTCGTCCAGAGCGTCGAGGCCAGCCGATTCCAGGCTGGCCGCGGGCCCTGGAACTAGGCGCCCCGTCGTCACTAGGATACAGAGGGGAAGGTTCGTGCCCGGTCCGCAAAGGCGATGCGTTCTATCAAGGAGAAAGCAACGATGGGTAAAGTGGCCAGAGAGGTTGTCGAGAAGGCGGGGATCAACATCGACTAACTGCTCAAGAAGCTGATCGCGGCCGCCGGTGCCGAGTTCACCACCTTCTACTACTACACCATCCTGCGCGTCGCCGCCATCGGGATGGAAGGGGAGGGGATGAAGGAGATCATCGAGGACGCTCGCATCGAGGACCGCAACCACTTCGAGGCGCTCGTGCCGCGGATCTACGAACTGGGCGGGGAACTGCCGCGCGACATCCGCGGCTTCGCCGACGTGGCCGGCTGCCCCGACGCCTACCTGCCCGACAGCCTCAAAGACGGCAAGTCTCCCACCGGCTCTTCCCTCAAAGACCTGCTGAACGTCCTCGCCTCGGGGAGGCATTCAACCACCTCGAACCAACCGAGCAGGGGCCCTCTGTGGGCTCGGTCCGGGTGGACGTTCCAGACCGCGCCCCGCTGGGGGCCCTGCGTCTCCGGCTGGACCAACTCGCGCTGGACGGGTCGCCGCTCGACGTCCACGTCTGCGGTCAAACCATCGGGACGACCGACTTGCACGAAGGAGACAGCGCCCGCCGCCTGGCCGAGCTGTACGCGCTCTGTTTTGCTCACCCCGCCGTCCGGGGCATTTTCTGGCACGAGCTCTGGGAAGGGGAGAAGCGCGCCCGAGGCGGATTGCTGAGGCTCGACCTCTCCCCCACGCCTGCCTTTCGGTACTTGCAGAAGCTGATCGACGTCCTCTGGCACACGCGGGCGAGCGGAGCGACCGACGAGGCGGGGCTGTTTCGTTTCCGCGGCTTTCATGGCGGTTACCGCGTCGGGGAACAGACGGAGGTCGCCCTGTTTTCTTTGCGGCGCATAGGTTTCGCGTCTGCCAGCAACTCCTTTCCGCACGGATGGGCTTGCAACACTGGCCGTGCGTACATTAGGATGACAGCCATCTGAACGCGAGAACAGGTCTTCGTTCTCAGATGGGCTTTCCCCATGAACCTCTCCTCGCCACCCTCAGCCGAACAGGGGCTCGACGTCCACAGGCGGCTATGCGCCGGCAGCCGGACGGCGACGGCGGAGCTTTGCGCGGCCTATCTGCCGTATCTGCTGGCCTGGCTGGAGCGCGTCGAGCCGAGAGCCGACCCTCACTTGCGCACGCAAGCGGCCGAGGATGCTCTGCTGAAGTTGGCGCAGGTGCCGTGGTCGTATCGCCCCGAGCGCGGAGGCCTGGCTACTTATCTCCGCATGTCGGCGCGGTGCGACCTGAGCAACGCCGAGCGCTCGGAACGGCGACACCATCGGCTGCGAATATCTTTGGCGATTGTCGAAGATTCGCCCCAGGCGGGGAAGTATCTTGGGAGAGAGGACGCGGCCCCCATCGAACCGATCCCGGCCCTGCAAGGGCTCGACGAGAAGGAGCGGCGCGTGCTGGAGCTCATCGCCGAGGGCGAGCGGCGGACGGAAGCATTCGCGGCGGTCCTGGAACTGAGCAACCTCTCGCCCGCGGAGCAGTTCGGGGAGGTGAAGCGGGCGAAGGACCGCATCAAGAAGCGCGCCCGGCGCGCGGGAGGGCTACGTGAGCGATCCGCTTGAGGCGCTGGCCGTGCGCGTGGACGCGAGCCCGTTTTTCCTGGGGCGCGTGTTGCTCGCCTACGCCGACAGCGAGTCCCTGGATGAGGCGGGCCTGGCGAGGGCGCTAGGCTGCGCGCCCCGCGTGCTGGCCCTGCTGCGCCTGTGTCGGGCGCCGCGCGAGGCCGCGCCCGAGCTCGGGCAGGACCTCGACGAAATTGGCGATCGCTTCGGCGTCGATGCGGACCGATTGCTCTCAGTCGTGCGGCGCGGGCAGGCGCTGCTCCGCCTTCAGGCGGTGGCCCCCGCTGCCCATGGGTTTCTGATGGCGGCGCGCGACGCCGAGCCCCCGCGCGAGGACAGGCCGTGAGTGCGCCCCTGTGGGTGACGGAACTGGCGTCGGCCTTCTGGGCCCTGGCGGGCGGGCCGGGGCCGTTCCCGCGCGACCTGCGCCGGCCGATCCAACGGGCGCTGGCCATCAGCATCGTGGACCGCCCGGGGCTCAGCGTCGGCGACGTGCTTGGCTGGTTGCGGAAACAGGGCCACGATTGCCCCCTGGACGAGTTGGACCGCCCCCTGCGCGCGTGCCTGGTGTGCTGGGGCGGGGCCCACTTCCTCTTCGTCGAGGAGAACGACAATCCTGCCGAGCGCCGGTTCTCGCTGGCGCACGAGTTGGCCCACTTCCTGCGCGATTACTGGTGGCCGCGCCGGCGCGCCGAGAAGCGACTGGGGCCCGCGGTGCGCGAGGTGTTCGACGGGCTCCGTCCGCCCACGGAGGGCGAGCGCTTGCACGCGCTGCTGGGGCGAGTGTCGGTCGGTTGCCACGTGCATCTTCTGGCGCGCGACGTCGAGGGGCTCGCCGTCGGGCACGAGGGCGAGTCCGAGCGCGCCGCGGACCGGCTCGCTTATGAGTTGTTGGCCCCGGCCGATAGCATGCTCGCCGATCCACCGGCGAGGGCGGCCGACCTGGCCGCGCGCTTGCGCGACGTCTGCGGGCTGCCCACGGCCCAGGCCGGCGCCTACGCGCGCGCGTTGCTCCCGGCGCCGCCTCGGCCGTCGCCTTTGCTGGCGCGGTTGTGGATGGCGAAAAAATTGTGAGCTGACGTCGAACTTTGGCCCTCCCGAGGGGAACTACTGGGGGAGGAGCTGGTCATGGCCCACGACGAGACGAATGGCGTTGGTCCCCCCTTCGAGGTCGAGGGGCTGCCTCCGTTGTTTCCCGAGGGCGTCTCGGCGGAGGACTACCGCGCCGGTTTCGGCGAGCACCTCCGCGAGACGTTGAACGTCGAGAACTGGCGGGCCGGGGCTCAGCTGGACGAAGAATATCGCCGCATCGAGGCGGAAGTGGCCTGCGCGGTGCGCTGGGAAGACGAGTTGACGGAGCGGGTCCGGGAGGAGGTCCACCCCACGCTGGCGTGGGCCCCCGGCGCCCCGAAAGGGGCAGGCCGCTACGCGGTCCCGGTGGCCGAGCTCGAAGCGATCCACCGCGGGTTATTGTTCACAGGCGGGGTCGAGGCCTGCGACGGCAACAGCAACGTCCACGATACGCTGGCGCTGACGATCCACCAGATCGGCGTCAGCCTGGTGTCGTACCAGGGCGACTGCGGGACGTGGGGCCATCGCCTCTTCCGGCACGACCTGCGGCTGAGCAACGGCGACCCCGTGAAGGACGCCCTGGCAGCCCTGCGCCGGCGCGACCGGCGGGGTGGCCTCGACCATGCGACGGCGCGCGACGTGCTTTCGCAACTCGCCCGGCGCGCCATCATGTCCTACGCCGAGCGGGCCGTGCTGCTCCAACACTCCCGGGCCATCTGGCGCATGGGCCACGGCAGCCCCGCCCCGCTCGAACTGCTCAACGGCGGCGGTAGCCCCGACCTGATGATCGAGTCGGTCAAGATCATCCGCGACCTGGTGCTCGGCCATCAGAAGTTCGTCTTCGTCGCCAGCGCGCCGACCGACCGCCTCTTCCTGACCATCGGCAACGCGCTCCGCCCGCTGGAGTACGCCATCGTCTCGACCCTGGAGGAGCGCCTGTGCGACGTGCTGGACGACCTCACGTTCCGCGCGCGGGTGACGGTCGATGCGAAGTGGGATGGCGTCGAGCTCCCTCCCACCCAGTGGCTCTTGCGCTTCCGCGACGAGGTCGCGTCCCGTGTCGTGGTCGGCGTCTACCGCGCGACCCTGTGGGCGCCGCCGCAACTCTTCTACGCTCACGTCGATCACGCCGACGTGGCCGCGCGCATCGCCCTGGCCGACAGCATGTTTCAGGACCAGCGCGGCTTTCCTCTGCTGATCGACCTGGCCGACCAGCACTGCCGCTCCGTCTACGGCGGCGCGAGCCTCAACCAGATGGCGGCCGCCGCCTACGCCGCCGCCGACGCCCCGTTCCGCTACGCCAGCGAACGAGCCACCCGAGAAAGGAGCCGATGATGCCGAAGACCGCCCCCATCCCGCTGGGCGCCCCCGCCGCCAACGACCTCAAAGCGCGCCTGGACGCCGACATCGAGGCCGCCCTGAAGGCCAGTCCGCCCCTCGATGCCCCACGCGGGGCCATCGGCGTGACCATGTTCGACCAGCCCCGCAGCGAGGACACCACCCTCACCGTCCTGCTTGCCCGGGACAAGGCCCAGGAGGCGCCCGCCCAGGCCCTGTTGCGCATCGAAAGCCGATCCGACGGGCGCAAGTACCTCGGCGTGGTGACCGCCGGCCCCTTCGCCGAGCCCGACAGCCTGCGCGCCGACTCGCCGGTGCTCGTCGCGGTGGCGACGCGCGGCAGCGGGGCCTACCTGCCCTCCTATCACGGACGCGTCCAGGTGACGATCCTCGGCGAACAACTCGCCGATGGCTCGCTGGCGCCGCCGCGCCTGCGGCCGCTGCCCCATAGCCCCGCCTTCCGGCTCGACGCCCAGGAGTCTGCCGCCGTGCTCAAGGCGGTCGGCGACATCCGGCTCGGCCTCGCCGTCGGCCACGACGCCCTCACCGTGGGCGTGCCGTCCACGTCCAAGGCGGTGCTGCCGCGCCACACGGCGATCCTGGGCACGACGGGCGGCGGCAAGTCCACCACCGTCGCGGGGCTGATCTACCAGGCGCAGGCCGCGGGCATGGCCGTCGTCCTCCTCGACGTCGAGGGCGAGTACGCCCATCTGCATGAGCCCAACGACGACCCGCGCATGCGAGCCGCGCTGCGCGAGCACGGGCTCGCCCCCGCGGGCGTCCCGGCGGAACGGATGACGCTCTACCACCTCGTCGGCCGCGACACCGCCAACCCCGACCACCCGCACGTCAGGCCGTTCAGTCTCCAGTTCGCCCGGCTGTCGCCGTACGCCGTGATGGAGATTTTGGGCCTGTCCGAGGCGCAACAGGAGCGCTTCCTCAAGGCCTACGACATCGCCAAGGAGGTGCTGCGCGAGCTGAGCATCTTCCCCATCAAGGGCAACCCAGAGCAGGAGCGGTTCGCCCTCGAGCTCGACGAGTTCGAGCGCGGCTACCCGCGCCTGACGCTGTCGCTGCTCATGGACGTGGTTGGCGCGTGCCTGGCGCGGGCCGATCGACCGGCCGCGCAGAAGGCGGGCACCAAAGTGGTCGAGGAGGCGCTGGACGGCTGGAGGCCGAACAGTCCCGCGCTGAGCAGCGACGCGGCGCGTGCCGTCCTGCGGAAGCGCGTCCACGCCGCCAACCCGCCCGGACACGTCATCTCGTGGCGCGCCCTGATCGGGCGGCTGGCCCGGCTCAACC
Source organism: Gemmatales bacterium (assembly GCA_038239195.1). Classification (GTDB taxonomy): domain Bacteria; phylum Planctomycetota; class Planctomycetia; order Gemmatales; family Gemmataceae; genus JBBSEZ01. The sequence continues at coordinate 667 of JBBSEZ010000059.1, read as the reverse complement.
GGCTCAAGGTTTTCTACGACGAGGCCGCCGGCCCCAAACCGCTCGCCTACCGCGACCTGCTCGCGCCGGGCAACGTGTCGGTGATCGACCTGTCGGACACGGGGATGTCGGAGATCAACAACATCGTCATCGCCGACCTGCTGCGCGGCCTCCACGACACGCAGGACGAAATCTATCAGGAACACGAGCGCGGCAAGAGCGGCGACGCTCCCCCGCGGGCGCTGGTCATCATCGAGGAGGCGCACGAGTTTCTGTCGGAGGAGCGCATCGAGAAGACGAGCATCCTGTTCCAGCAGGTGGCGCGCATCGCCAAGCGCGGCCGCAAGCGCTGGCTGGGGCTGGTGTTCGTGTCCCAGTTGCCGCAGCACCTGCCGCGCCAGTTGCTGGCGCTGGTCAACTCGTTCGTGCTGCACAAGATCACCGACCCCGGCGTGGTGCGCGTGCTGCGCAAGACGGTGAGCGGGATCGACGAGGGGCTGTGGGCGCGTCTGCCGGGGCTGGCGCCGGGCCAGGCAATCGTGTCGTTCCCCCACATGACGCGCCCGCTGCTCGTGGCGATGGGCCCGGCACCGGGCAAGCTGCGCCTGGTGGAGTGACCGTGGCGACAAGCGTCCTCGCTTGTCGTCTTCCCACGGGGGTGACGCCAACCCAAGGCGAAGACGACAAG
>JBBSEZ010000058.1:0-30337 GCA_038239195.1 Gemmatales bacterium | reverse complement strand
CCGTTGCGAGGGGCCCTTCAGGCGAAGGGCCTATTACAACCGAGGCGGCTGGGGTGGGTCCATTTTACTTGCCGATCCGGGGCCTCCGGGTGGGCCCCTTTTGCATGCCGATTACCAGATGGTCAGGCTGGGCGCGAGGACGAAGAAGTGATCGATCTGGTGGGCCAGGTGCAGGTAGGCGATGAAGGCGCCCATCAGTCGAGTCTTCCCCACGCCGGTCGCCAGGGCGAAGCAGAGCGAGGGGAAGTCGCGCTCGAAGTCGGTCACGTCGGCGTACTCGGCGCGGATGGCGGCGAGCGCCTGGGCCGGGTCGGTGTGCTTGTCGAAATGCACGAGGTCGGTGACGCGGGCGAGGACGTCGAGGGAGGCGCGCTGCGGCGGCCGCAGGCTGAGCCGGCCGCTGATGGCGTTGACGTGGCGGTTCATGAGGTGCTGGCTCGGGATGGTTCGGGTGCGGCCTTCCTCGGCGGGGCCTCTGGGCTCACTCCACGCGGTCGAAGAGCGTCGGCTCGGGCGCCCTCTTCGTCCTCCGCGGCGCCGGGGTGGGTGGGGCCTCCTCATCGGCCGGCGGCGGGAGGCTGCCGACCTTCAGGCTGTAGTCGTCACGGCCGAACTCGCAGCGGTTGAGGACCACTTTGGGGATCTTCTTGAGGGTGAGGTTGGGGAGGGCCGCCGCCTCGCCCTGGAACGCCTTGCAGCAGACGAGCAGGGTGTGGCTCGCCCCGACCTCGTCGCTGAGACGCTGAAGCTGGGTGCGCCCGAGGGCCTGGGTGGTGGTGTAGATGAAGTCGCGCTCGGTCGAGTGGCCCTGCTGCCAGTAGACGGTCTCGCTCGGGGCGTAGGTGAAGCCCTCGTGCTTGCACGTGGCCTCGGCGAGCATGGCGGCGTTGTACTGCTTGTTGATGACCCACTGCCCGTGCGTGTCCTTCTCCAAGAGGGAGGGAGCGAGACGGAAGTAACGGGACCCGCCGCCGCCCTGCCAGCCGAGCGCCGCGGTTACGCCGCTGGAGTCGGTGCCGTCGATGACCTCCTTGAGGCGGGGGATAACGTGCGTGTGGCAGTGTTCGCCGAGTTCGACCATGATCCAGCGGCGGCCCATCTTGTGGGCGACGGCGCCGGTGGTGCCGGAGCCGGCGAAAGAGTCGAGGACGAGGTCGCCGGGGTTGGTCGCAAGCTCGAAGACTCGCTTGATGAGGGCTTCGGGCTTCTTGCCCTTGGGGAAGTCCACACCGCCCTCCTGATGCAGGTTGTTCGACAAAATGTCATCCCACAAGGTCGTCAACGGCTCGCCCGCGACATAGTGGCCGTCCACGAGCTTGAGTTTATCGGAGTAGAAGAGGATGCGTTCGCCGTTCTTGAAGTACATGTCGGAATGGTCATCCCGCGCTAGCTTCAGGATCACTTTCGGTGCCCGCTTCGACGCATCGATCATGTCACGCGCGACTTCGCTCACCCCGTCGTAGTCGGGCCGTGCTGTGCGGATCACACTGCGAGCGTTCTCTAACACGAACAGTTCGATCCGTTGCGGCTCATCCTTGATGATCTTGCGGGCATCTTTGTCGGGAAGGTGAAGAGCTTTGGCGAAAGCCTTGGCCAGCGTGATGATCTCCCAATCCTGGTAGTGATCATCGATGTTGACGATGTATTGCCCATACCGCGTGTCGCGCTCACGGCCCGTAAAGAGCCTGTTGGGCCTCCAAACGGTCTTCTTCTTGGCGTAGATCAACACGAAATTCGTCGTGTTAACGCAGCCCGGGTTGATCGCTTTGTGGCCAGTTGCCGATCCTTGTTTGAACGTGACCATAGAGACACGATTAGGACGATCAAATACTTCGTCGAGCAGAACGATCAGGTACCCTAACTCGTTGTCGTCGATATGCACGAACAGCGTGCCGTCATCTGCGAGCAGCCGGTGCAGAATCGTCAGCCGGTAGCGCATAAGCGTGAGCCACAGAGAGTGTTCGATGCCATCATCGTAGTTCTCGATCGCCTGCTGGGTGTTGAACGGTGGGTCGATGTAGACGCACTTCACCTTCCCCGTAAACTCTTGCTCCAGCGCCTTCAGCGCCAGCAGGTTGTCTCCGAAGATGAGCTGGTTGTCGAAGACGTCGTTCTCCGTCACCCGCTCGGCGGCGTGGTACGACTTGCTCGGGTCTTCGAGCAGGATGCGCGGTTCGAGCCGGTGCCGCTGTTCCTTGCCGACCCAGGTCAGCTCCAGCTTGCTTTGCTTGCTCATGTCACTTCCCACGCGATCGTGAACAGGTCGGTCAAGGTCGCCTGCTGCTTCATGCGGCCCTCCACCTCGCCGAGCAGGGCGTTGCGGCGGGCGTCGATCTCGTCCTCGGAGTCGTAGAGTTGCCGCTGCTTTTCCTTGCGCTGGCGCTCCAGGTCGCCCTTCTGACGCTGGAGCGACAGCTTCCCGGCGAGGTCCGGGGCGAGCCGTGAGGCCCGCTCCACTTGCTTGATCTGGACAGTGAGCTCCTTCACCTGGAGCTCCAGGCCGCCCTTGAGGTCGTCGGCCCAGCGGTCGAGCTTGTCGATCTCGCGCTCGAAGAAATGGCTGTTGCGCTGGGCGATCTGCGCGGCCGCCTGGTCGCGCAGGTGCGCCGTCTGGGCCGCCAGCGCCCCGGCGACTTCGTCCGGCGGCTGTTCGAGGCAGACGGCCTCGCCTCCCAGTTCGAACAGCTTGGCGGCGACGTCGGGGTGGAGGGCCTTGCCGTCGGCGTCGAGAGCGGCGAAGAGAAGGCGGTCCTCGTCCTCGAGCGACTGGACGGTGAGCCGGATGAGGCGGAGCCAGCCGGAGCGGCCGACGAGCTCGGCGGCGGCGCCGACTTTGGCGCGGTGGCTGGAGTAGTCGAAGCGGACGCGGGCGACGCGGAGGGGGCGGGCCTTGGCCCGCTCGACGACGGTCTGGGCGAGCGGGTGGCCCAGGCGGTAGGCGTGCTGCCCCTCGGCCGGTTCGCGGCGTGTGACGAACCGATAGCGCCCGGTGGGGATGCCCTCGGGCCACCCGCGGCCGAGCGGGGCCAGGTCGAAGGTGCAGTCGCGCGCGTCGAAGGTGGCGTGGCCGGCCAGTTCGTGGCGCGTCAGGCCCCAGAGCCAGCGCTCGGCCCGCTTCAGGTAGTTGGTGCCCTCATCGAGGTTGACCTTGAGGCGATCGTGGACCTCCTCGTCGAAGTGTTCCAGGAGCTTCTGGCGGGTGTCGTCCATGCGGGCGGCGATCTGGCCTTCGAGCTCGGCGCGGAGGGAGGCGAAGGCGCGGTCGATCTCCTCGCGGCTGCGGCATTCCTGGTAGATCGCGGCGATGCGCTGCTCGAAGTCCACGCCGGACTCCAGGGCACCGAGTACCTCGTCGGAAGAACCGAAGACCCCGTCGAAGAGGCGGAACTTCTCGGAGAGGAGCTCGAAGACGCGCTGGTCGGCGGCGTTGGCGCGGTTGATGAAGTTGATGACCACGACGTCGTGCTGCTGGCCGTAGCGGTGACAGCGGCCGATGCGCTGCTCGACGCGCTGGGGGTTCCAGGGCAAGTCGTAGTTGACGACGAGAGAGCAGAACTGCAAGTTGACGCCCTCGGCGGCGGCCTCGGTGGCGAGGAGGACGTCGGCGCGGTCGCGAAAGTGCTCGACGAGGGCGGCGCGGAGGTCCACGGACTTGTTGCCGGAGACCACGTCCTCACCGGCGTGCCGGCGGAGCCATTCCTTGTAGACCTCGCCGGAGCGGTCGTCGGCGTTGGTGCCGTTGATGGTGAGGACGCGGCCGGCGTAGTCGTTGTTCTGGAGGAGTGCGAGGAGGTATTCCTGGGTGCGGCGCGATTCGGTGAAGATGACTGCCTTGCGGGCGGCGCCCAGCTTTTCCAGCTTGGCGAAGCCGTGCCGCAGCGCGATCAGGAGCGCTTGCCCTTTGGCGTTGCTGGTGATCGAAGCGGCGAGGCGACCGTATCCTTCCAGTTCTCGAACCTCGGCATCCACGTCGGCCCCCCCGGCCGGGGCGCCGTTCGCTTCTTCACCAGCCTCCCACTCCTCGGCGAGGTCTTCGAGGGGGTCGAAGTCCGCGAGGGGGCCGGCCGCGCTGAAGGGCGTTGCCTCTCCCCGGCCGACCCCCACGAGGGCCCCTGCCCCCACTCCTGCGGCCGGTTGAGCGTGGCGCAGGCGGTCGGCGATGCCCTTGAGGGTGTCAGCGATGGCGTAGGTGGACGAGGCGAGCAACTTGCGGAGCACGAGCGTCATCAGCTTGCGCTGGCCCGACGGGAGGGCAAAGAGGTTGTCCCGGCGGAGGTACTCCGAGACGCGGTCGTAGAGCTCCTGCTCCTCGGGGGTTGGGGTGAAGTCCTGCGTGATGGGGATGCGGTTGGTGAAGCGGACGTACTCGGAGACCTGCCGGCGCAGGGTGCGCTGGCAGACCGACCGCAGCCGCAGCCGGAGGTCTTCGAGCTGCCGCTCCTCGGCGGGGCCGCGCTTGTAGTTGGCCTTGAACGAATCGAGGTCGCCGAAAACGTGCTCGTCCACGAAGCTGACCAGGCCGTACAACTCGAGCAAGTCGTTCTGGAGCGGGGTCGCGGTGAGGAGGAGCTTGGGGCAACTGCCGACGGCGCTCTTGATGGCGTTGGCGATCTTGCTGGACGGCTTGTAGACGTTGCGCAGCCGGTGGGCCTCGTCGATGACCACGAGGTCCCAGGGGACGGCGGCGATCTCGGCGGCGCGGGCCGCCGCGAAGTGGTAGGAGGTGATAACGACGCGGTCGGCGGGCGTGAGGGCCGGCAGGCCCGCCTTGCGGGCGGCGTTGAGTTCTTTGGTGTCGATCACCTGGGCGTCGAGGAAGAACTTTTCGCGCAGTTCCTGCTCCCACTGCTTGCGGAGGATGGCGGGAGCGATGACCAGGACGCGGCGCTTGCGCTCGGCCCAGAGCTGGCTGATGACCAGGCCGGCCTCGATGGTCTTGCCCAGGCCGACCTCGTCGGCGAGGATGGCGCCGCGCGAGAGCGGGGCGCGGAAGGCGAAAAGGGCGGCGTCGAGTTGATGCGGGTTGAGGTCCACCGTGGCGTTGAAGAGCGACGAGCCGATTTTGGCGATGTTGTCCGAGGCGCTGCGCCGGGTCAGTTCGTGGGCGTAGTAGGCGGCGTGGTAAGGCGTGATGGGGCAGGTGGCGTCGCCCGGGAGGCTGGCGCCGTTGGCCTCCCCCGCCTGCGCCCGGACGGCCTTCAGGATTTGCTCCTCCGCGGGGTAATTGATCACGAGCTCGCCGCAGTTGTCGCAGCGGGGGACGACCCACTCCGGCACGTCCACGGCCACCACCTGGCCCTCGTGGATGCGTTCGGCGTGGTAGGGGACTGTCGCGAGGCGAACTTCCTTCCGGCCGCACTGGGGGCACACCCAGGGGAATGGCCTCCCGGCAGACTGCTTCACTCCGTTGGCGGCGGACTCAGACATCGTGGATGCTCACTATGCGAATGGTCGGGTCGGTCGGGTCGTCATCCACCAGGACGGTTTCGACGTAGATGAGGCGGCCGACCCACGCCAGCCGGAAGTCGTAGTGATGTTCCCGGTCGGTATGGCCCTGGCGCTTTTCGCGAACCTGGTCGATCTCGCCCCCCGCCTCGACGTGCTCGTGCATCAACTTGGCGAGGGCCTTGAGGGTGAAATCGGGGAGGTTTTTCGCGGCCCAATCCTCGGCCACTCGCTTGACGGTGACATAGCCGGTGACGTACCAGTTACACAACACCCCCTTGAAGCAGCCCAGGAGGTGAGCGTCGGACAGCGGCGCCATTGGCTTCCGTCCCGGACCACCGGCACCTCCTGGCCTTGTGATCATTCGATCAGTAGAGACAAGGCCCGAGCCAGGTCGGTTCGGGCGGGCGATGCGAGGCAGCACTGCGACGCGACAGAGCGCCGTGGAGATTTTGCCAGGAGCGGGAACGCTCCGCAAGCTAAATCGACAGGGGGTGTGAGCGATTTGCACAGCAACTTGCACAGAAACGACAACCCCCTGTTGCCCCCCCTTCAACCATGCCTCTTTTCCCAGGGCTGGATTCGTTCAGGGGAGGTGCGTGGGGGGTGAGACGAAACGAATTAGCGGCGCTCTCCCCCCACCCCCGCCCGAGGCCTCCGGCTCCCCTTGCCGCGCTCACCACCACGCATAATGCAAGATCCCGACGCTCGGCTTCTTCGGCAGCGGCGACTTCGGGTCGATGCGCAGATACTCCTTCGGCTTGAAGATCTTCTTCACCGTGTCCTCGTCCTGCTCGTCGAGGAAATACTTCAACACCAGCAGGTCCTGGAACACCGGCGTCGCGTAGTGCATCGGCAAGACCCAGCGCCGCGGCTTGATCTGCTCGACGACCCGCTGCGCCTCGATGCCGTTGATCGTGTAGACCCCGCCCACCGGCACCATCAGCACGTCGATGGTGCCGAGCTTCTTCAACTGCGCCTTGGTGAGCAGGTGCCCGAGGTCGCCCAGGTGGGCGATGCGCAGCCCCGCCGTCTCGATCACCCAGATGCCGTTCAGGCCGTTCTTGATGCCCTTCTGGCTGTCGTGGAAGGTCGGGATCGTGTAGATGCGCACGTCCTTGAACTTCTCGTCCACGTCGTTCCAGTTGACGAAACGGCCCTTGTCGTCCTTCTTCAGCGCGTTGTGCTGTCGGACCGTCTTGCCGTTGGCCAGGCCCTCGAGGTTGGTGTGGTCGGTGTGGAAATGGGTCATCAGCACCAGGTCGGGCTTCAGGGCGTTGGCCTTGATGCGATACTCCTCGAGGTTGTGCGGGTCGATCACGATCTTGGTGCCGGCGGGCGTCGTGATCTCGAAGAACGACTGGCCGAACCAACGTATCGTAAGCTCCTTGCCCTTGGCCGCGGGCGGCTGTGCCGGGACCAGCCCAACCACGCCGGCCAACAGGAGCAACACACCAAGGCCTTTCCACACGCGCAACATCGCAGGGCCCCCGCAGAGGAGAATGCTCGAAGTCGTCCTGCTGAGATGATACCGCGAGCCCGGCCCGATGGGCAAGGAGCGGGGATCGCGAAACGGCAGCAAGAAGGGGGGAGCCCGCGCTTGCTCGGCGGGGCCGGCGCCGGTAGAAAGCATGGGGAGCGGAGAAGAGGCCCGTGGGGGAGGAGGGCTCGGTGTTAGACATCCAGGCGGAGCAGCACGAGTTGGGCCAGGGCCAGCGCGACCTCTACGAGGCGGTGCTCGATCTCAAGCGGCGGCACGACTTGCACCCCTGCTCGGTGCGCCCGCGCGACGGGCTGGCCCTGCGCCGCGAAAGCGTGCGCGAGCAGGTCCAGGACCTCGTCTCCCGCTTCCGTGCCATCCCCGAGGAGCAGCGACGGCGGCTCCCTGCCTTGCTCAACAGCCTCGCCCAGCTCGAGGTCGTCGTCGGCGACCTCGAGGCGGGCCAGCACGACTTTCAGGAAGTCGCCCGTTTGGTGAGCGACCCCCTGTCGCGCGCCGAGGCGCATCACAACGTCTACCGCGCCGCCCTCGAGCGGCGCGACTGGGACGAGGCCCTGCTCGCCCTGCGCCGGGCCGTCGCCCTCGACGATGGCTTCGAGCCGTTCCCCTTCGCCCAGTACGAACCGCTGCGCGTCCTCGGCTCCGGCGGGTTCGGCACCTCGTTCCTCTGCCGCGAGCCAGGCGGGGGCAGCGTCGTCGTCAAGGCGCTGCGCCTCGACAGCCTCGACCGCGGCCTCGACGCGCTCCAGCGCGAGGCGCGCACCGTGCAGGAGCTCGATCACCCCGCCGTCGCGCGCATCCGGGAACTGGGGCCGGTGGGCGACGTCGCGGAGGAGCGCGGCCCCGTCCGGGCGTTCCTGGCGAGCGAGCACTTCGAGGGCGTGACGCTCAGCGAGTACGTCGCCGTACACGGCCCGCTGGCGCCGGAGGACTGGCTGCAAATCGCCTGGCCGCTGGCCCGCGCCCTCCAGACGCTGCACGCGCGCGGGGTGCTGCATCGCAGTCTGCGGCCAAGCTGCGTGCTGGTGCGTCCGGAGAAAGGCGAGGAAGGGACTACCTGGCGCGTCAAGGTGCTCGACACCGGGCTGTCGCTCAAGCGCACGCTGATCCACGCGGCCGCCAGCAGCCCCGAGGCGCGGGCGCAGACGTCGCTGGGGCGCAGCGTCGCACGGACGATTGCCTACGCGCCCTCGGAAGTGGTTGGCCGGCCCAAGGGGCAGGTCTGGGTCGGCCCGCACTCCGACGTCTACAGTTTCGGGCGCGTCTGCGCTTTCGCGCTGACGGGCCGGGCGCAGCCCGACGGCGGGGACCTGTTGCTGATCGAGGAAGGCTGGCGACAACTCCTCGCCGAGTGCTGCGAGTGGGTTTTGAGCAAGCGCCCGGCCCACGTGGGGCTCGTGCTGGAGAGGTTGTCGCGCCTGCCCGACTCCGAGGGGCCCATCGGGCGGGTCGAGCGCGCCCTCTTCGAATCGACCATCGCCGACCACACGGCGGCGCTGCTCGCCGGCCCGCCGCGCGCGGCGACGTACGTGAACCGCGGCAACGCCTATGCGCGGCAGGGCGATTACGACCGCGCCATCGCCGACTTCGGCGCCGCGCTGGAGCTGGCGCCCGCGGACGCATCCATCTACCGACGGCGCGGGATGGCTCACGCGCGCAAGCAGGAGGCGGAGGAGGCGATCGCCGACTTTACGGAGTCGCTGCGCCTGGAGGGACGCAACGTCGAGGCGCTGGTCAACCGCGGGCTGGCCCGCGCCCAGGCCAACCAGCACGACAAGGCCATCGCCGACTACAGCGAGGCGATTCGTCTGAACCCGCGCGACGAGGCGATCTACTACAACCGCGGCAACGCCCACTTCCTGCGCGGCGAGCTGGAGCTGGCCATTGCCGACTACACCGAGACGATAAGGCTCAATCCCAAGGCCGCCTGGGCGCTGGGCAACCGCGGCAAGTGCCATGCCCAACGCGGCGAGCACGTCCGCGCCCTGGCCGACTACAGCCGCGTGCTCCAGCTCGATCCCGGCAACGTCCGCGCCCTGTGCGACCGGGCGGCGGCGCACGCCGAACTGGGCCGCCACGACCGGGCCCTCGCCGACTGGTCGGAGGCGCTGCGCCTCGAGCCGGGACCGGCGCTGCACTACGAGCGCGGCCTGGCCCACGCCAACGTGGGCGACCTGGAGAGCGCCCTCGCCGACTTCACGGAAGCGCTGAGCCAGGCGCCGGAGCACCTGGGGGCGCTGCTGGCGCGGGGCAACGCCCACGCGGCCCGCGAGCAGTTCGAGCAGGCCCTGGCCGACTACGACGAGGTGGTGCGGCGCCAGCCGAGCTCGGCCAGCGCCCACTACAACCGGGGCAACGTCCACGCCCGGCGCGGCGATCACCCGACGGCGATAAGCGACTTCACGGAGGCCATTCGGCTCCAGCCCAATCACGCGGAAGCGTACTTCAACCGCGGCAACTCGCACGCCGAACTGGGCGACCACGACAGCGCGCTGGCCGACTTCACGGAGGTGCTGCGCCTGTCGCCGCGCGACGCGGCGGCGTACACCAACCGCGCCAACGCCCACGCCAACCTCGGGGACCTCGACGCCGCCCTGCCCGACTACGACCGGGCCGTGGAGCTGGACCCGGCCGACGCGGTGGCGCGGTGCAACCGGGCGGGGGCCCTGGTGCGGCGCGGCGAGGCGGAGCGCGCCCTGGCCGACTACGACGAGGCCCTCCGCCAGGGCTCGCCCACCGCTCTGGCGTACAACGGGCGCGGGGCCCTCCTCGCGGAGAGCGGGGAGCTCGACCGGGCCCTCGACGACTTCACGCGCGCCATTCGGTTGGAGCCGGGAACGCCGCGCGGCTACCACAACCGGGGCAACGCCCACGCGGAGAAGGGCGACCTCGACCGGGCCATCGCCGATTTCAGCGAGGCGATCCGGCTGGCGCCCGAGCACGCGGCGGCGCACTACAACCGGGGCCACGCGCGGGCCGAGCGGGGCGACCTCGAGGGGGCAGTCGCCGACTTCACGGAGTCGCTGCGTCTGCATCCCAACCACGCGGGCGCCTACAACAACCGGGGCAACGCCCGGCTGCGGCTGGGCGACATGGAGGGAGCGCTCCTGGACTTCAGCGCTGCCATCGTGGCGGCGCCGCAATCGAGCCTGGCCTACTACAACCGGGCCAACGTCTACTGCGACCGCGGCGAGCTCGACAACGCGATCGCCGACTACACGGAGGCGATCCGGCTGGCGCCGGACGACCTGGCGGGCTATCTAAACCGGGGGCGCGTCCACACGATGCGGGGCGACTACGCCAGCGCCTTGCAGGACAACCTGGAGGCGGCCCGGCGGGCGCCCGAGGACCCGCGCGCCAGCAACAACCTGGCCTGGCTGTGGGCGACGTGCCCGCTGGCGGAACTGCGCGATGGGCCGAAGGCGCTGGAACTGGCGCGGCAGGCGTGCGAGCGGACGGTCTGGCTCGACGCGGGGCACCTCGACACGCTGGCGGCGGCGTGTGCAGCGTGCGGCCAGTTCGCGGAGGCGGCGGAGTGGCAGCGGAAGGCGATCGAGCTGGCGCCGGAGGGGGAGCGCGAGGACTACCGGACGCGGCTGGCGGTGTACGAGGAGGGGCGGGCGTACGTGCAGGGGTGACGGAGGTCGCCGTGGACGAGATGGCGTGGCTGGCTTGCACCGACCCGCAACCGATGTTGCTCTACTTGGGCGACCACGCCAGCGATCGCAAACGGCGCCTCTTCGCGGTGGCTTGCTGCCGGCGCGTCTGGACCTTGTTGACGGAGCAGCGAAGTCGCCGGGCTGTTGAGGTGATGGAGCGCTTCGCAGACGGACAGGCCACCCCCGAAGTCGTCCGCCTTGCCGCGATCGGCGCGGAAAGCGTTGCGGAGGATGCCGCTACTGCGAGCGACACCGCAGACAGGCAGGCCCACGCCAGCGCCGCCTTCGCCGCCCTGAGTGCCACCCTTGCCGCTGTCGAGCAGGCTGCCGACTACGCGGCCGCCAACGCCGCCTCGACGGCCTACCACGCCGCGACGGCGGAGAACGCTGGTTCGGCCGCTGGCGCGAGGACTGCCGAGCGCCTTGCGCAGGCGCGGCTTGTCGCGGAGCTCTTCGGCAATCCGTTTCGCCCCGTCGTCATCGAGGCCGGGTGGTTGGCGTGGGAGGACCACACTATCCGGAGGCTGGCGCAGTCCACCTACGACGAGCGGGCCTTCGACCGCCTGCCCATCCTCGCCGACGCCCTGGAAGACGCCGGCTGCGCCGAGCGCTCCATCCTCGATCACCTCCGTGGCCCCGGCCCGCACGTTCGCGGTTGCTGGCCGCTCGACCTTCTTCTTGGGTAGGGAGTGACCGCCGGGGCTGCAATGGGCCGGTCGCGCGGTTCGCCCCATTTAGCCGCCCCGCAAGCGGGGTGGCTAAATGACGACGGGGCCCCGTTCTCATACACTGATCGCACGTTGTTTCGTCCACCAACCACCGTTGTTCACAGGAGGCCGACGCACCGAGAAATGCTGAGGCAGGGAATTGGGTGAAATCCCCACACGGGTCCGCCACGGTAACAGTCCGACCTCTGCCGCCACCCTTCAGGATCACGGACCGCCCCGCGACAGGGCAGCCGTTGGCGTGCGGAGCTGGCACACCACGGTTCACTCGGCCAGCTCGCCGGTAGCACTCATGCACGCACCCATCAAGGCCGCGCTCCTCTGGAGCGGTGGCAAAGACAGCGCCCTCGCCCTCCACCACGCCCGCCAGGGCCACCCCGACCTCCAGATCGTCAAGCTCGTCACCTGCGTCAGCCAGGCCTACGACCGCGTTTCCATGCACGGCGTTCGCCGCCAACTCATCGAGGAACAGGCCGACGCCCTTGGCCTGCCGGTCGAGTTCATCGTCCTCCCCGACCACGACAGCCCGTCTTGCCCGACGGCCCCCACGGGGCCCGGCGCGTCCTTCCCGCCTAACGATGCCTACACGCGCACCATGCTCGAGGCGTTGCACCGGCTCAAGGGCGAAGGCATCGAGCTCGTTGTCTTCGGGGACCTCTTCCTCGAAGACCTGCGGGCGTTCCGCGACAAGCTCCTGGCGCTCGCCGGCCTGGAGGGGCGCTATCCCCTGTGGGGCCGCGACACCGCCGAGCTCTACCGCGAGTTCCACCAGCTCGGCTTCCAGGCGGTCACGGTCTGCGTGGACACCGAACGCCTCCCGGCGGAGCTGTGCGGGCAACTCCTCACCCCGGCGTTCGCCGCCTCCCTCCCGGCGGGAGTCGATCCGTGCGGGGAGCGTGGGGAGTACCACTCCTTCGCCTTCGATGGCCCGCTCTTCCGCCGCCCGGTCGCCTTCGCACTCGGCGAGGTCCACAACCACGCCCCCTTCGCCTTCCAGGAGCTCTATCCCACCGACCAGGCTGCGCCGCGGAGGCAAGCCGTCGCTCGCTCGGCGTTCACGCTGATCGAGCTGCTGGTGGTGATCGCCATCATCGCCGTCCTGATCGGCCTGCTGTTGCCCGCCGTCCAGAAGGTGCGCGAGGCGGCGGCGCGCATCAGGTGCGCCAACAACCTCAAGCAGTTGGCCCTGGCGGTCCACAACTACGAGTCGGCGAACCAGTCGCTCCCGCCGGGGCAGTCGGCGGCGACCTCCTACCCCGTCTCGACCTACTGGTTCGGCGTCGCCACCGCCTCGGGAGGCAGCAACACGACCACGCCGGTCGGGGGCGTGCTGACGGCGTACTACGAGAACAACAACAAGGTGGTGTTGTGTCCCGCGGTGCAAGACCTGCCGCTGAAGCTGATCTATGGGGGCAACACCGGCGGGTATGCCTACAACCGCTACACCTACGACGCATCGTACGGGCCGGCGCCCAACTACCCGCTCATCGTGTCGCCCAAACGGATGAACTACTTCCCGGCCACGTCGCAGACGGTGTTGTTCACCGAGTCGGCGCTGCTCACCGACTCGGGCGGCTGGCATCTGGAGGAGGCCGTCATGGTCAAAGGGCCCCAGACGTTTCAGGCCAGCTACAACGCCTACGGGTACTACCTCAACTTCACGCACTTCCGCCACACCAACGTGGCCAACGTCGCCTTCCTCGACGGGCACGTCGAGGCCATGACGCAGGCCAACGTCGCCACGCCGGCGGGGTGGGACGCGAACGTGGACGTGTTCCGCAAGAAGTACAACCTCGGCTTCCCGTTCGACACGGAGGTGCCGTACAGCGGGCAGTATTGACCCCTTGTGTGAAACAGAGATCGTGGCCGGGGCCTGACGCAATCCGAAGCCCCGGGAATGTAGCCCGCCGCTCCGCGGCGGGGGCACCGCGACGGAGTCGCGGGCTACATTGGTCCTTCACGTATTGCGACGTGGAAAGTTGCCGTCTTCCTACCGCCCCAGCTCGCGCAGCAGCTCCTCCCAGCTCCGCCTCTCGCGCGCCGGATCGACCAGCGGGGCGAGGCGGGCGCACCGATCGCGTAACGTCTGGTAAAAGCCGGCGTCGGCCTCGGCGCGCTCCAGCAGGCGGGCCAGGGCAACGGTGTCGCCGACCGGGAAGTAGCCCGGGTAGTCCTCGCCGAGCAGGCCGAGCGAGCCCGCAATGCGCGACGACAGCACCGGAACGCCCGCGGCCAGCGCCTCGGAGACGACGTTGGCGCCGCCCTCCAGCTCCGACGTGAGCGAGAGCAGCCGGCAGCGCGACAGCAGGCGCAGCGCCTTGCCGCGCGGCACCTCTCCCAGCCAGCGGTAGCGCGGGTTGGCGGCAGCCTCCGCGCGGGCCTGCTCCGTCATCTCTTCGCTCAGCGCTCCCCCCAGGTGCAGCACCCGGACGGGCGAGGTTGACGGCAGCATGCGGGCGGCGAGGGCAGTGCGAAAGGGGTCCTTGACAGGGCGGAGATGGCCCATTACGCAGACCTCGAAGCAGTCGGCGCGCGGGGCGGCCCGCACGCGGGGGGCGGGCACCGACTGATAGATGACCCGCGCCTTCCCCCGCACGGCCTCCGGCAATTCGGCCACGCCAAGCGGCTGGAGGAGGACCAGGCGCGTCGCCATCTCCAGGGCGCGCGCGGCGTCGGGGTCGGTGTGGATGGAGCCATAGAGATCGGTGCCGGTCAGGGCCAGGACGAGCGGCGCATCGGGGCGGGCGGCGCGATAGCGCTCCATCGACGGGAAGCTGCGCAGCGCGTGCAGGGCGACGAGCAGGTCGCAGCGCTCGCCGCGGTACTCCTCGCGCACAACGACGCGGTGGCCGAGGTCGCGCAGGATGCCCGCCCAGCGCAGGGCAGTGACGCGGTTGCCCTTGCGTGAGCCGGGCGGGGCGGGGGTGACGAGGCAAACTTTCACGACCATGGGGCACACGTGCGAAAGCCGGCGAACACGTCGCGGCGGTCGGGCCGATAGAAGTTGCGCCAGGTGTTGCGGAGCAGCCGGCCGCGCGTCGCCCAGCACCCGCCGCGCAGCACCTTGTGGTCGCCAAACCACGGCGCTGAATATTCCTTGTACGGATCGAGTACGAAGCCAGGATAGGGCAAAAAGTCGTCGGCCGTCCACTCCCAGACGTTGCCGATTAGCTGCCGACAGCCGGACGGGCTGTCCCCCGCGGCGCGCTCGGCCACGTCCACGCAGCCCAGCGCCCGGCCATCGAGGTTGGCCAATTCCGGCGTCGGCCCGCCCTCGCCCCAGGGGAAGCGCAACTTTGGTCCGCCACCCATCGGCAAGGACGCGGCGGCCTCCCACTCGGCCTCGGTCGGCAAGCGGCGGCACGCCCAGCGGCAGTAGGCCTCGGCCTCGTACCAGTTGACGTGGATGGCCGGGCGGTGTGGCTCCAGCAGCGCCCAGCGGTCGAAGTCGCGGCGCAGCCAGCCACCGGAGTCGCGCCGCCAGTAGACGGGATGGTTCGCCTTTGTGCGCTCGCGCCACGCCCAGCCAACGTCGGACCACAGCTCCCGGCGCCGGTAGCCGCCGTCGTCCACGAAGGCGACGAACTCAGCCTGGGTCACGGGCGCGCGGGCGATGGCGAACGGCCGCAGCGCCACCGGGTGCGCCCACTTCTCGTTGTCGAACACGAACGGCTTGCCCGGCGTTGCTCCCAGCAGAAACGTTTGCCCCACGACGGTCGCATCGCCGGTCAGCGGCGCCCCTCTGCTGGGGGGCGCTGCCTCGGCGCAGTCGGACAGGCGAGGGGCGGGGAGGCCGAGCGTCTGGCGCGTGTACGCGAACGCCTCGGTGTGCATGTCCTCGTGGAAGATCGACAGCATCGCGAAGTAGACGTCCTCGGGGCCCATCCGGTGGGCGAGGCGCTCCAGCACCGCCTCCAGCTCTCGGACCAGGTAACGGAGCGTTTCGTCGCGCGAGGGCAGCGGCAAGTGCCAGCGCGTGTCGTGGGGCACGCCGGCGGAGTCGTAGAGCGCATCGGCGTCGGCCAGGAGGGACGGTCGGCCTGCGCGGCGTAGCACCCACTTCTCGTGAAACCAGGCAACGTGGCCGATTTCCCAGATCAGCGGGTTGAGCGTCGGCAAGGGCGGGCCGAGCAACTGGCGGTCGTCGAGGTCGGCGATAAGTTCGAGGGTGCGCTGGCGCGCGTCCCGTGCCCAGGCGGTCAGGGCGGCGGGCGTCGGGGGTGGTTCGTTCATGCGAGGTCCTTCTGGCGCGGGGCGACGGGCCGTTCCTCGGCGCCGGGCAGGCCGAGGAAGGGGAGCAGGAGCATCCCGTCCAGCCGCTCGACCTGCCGCTCGTCGCGCGGCCGGGACAGCCCGATGGTCATGCCCTCGTGGCCCGCGGCGGGCTGGGCGCGGTAGGTGCCGAAGGCGAAGTCCCACCACGGCAGGTTGAAGCCGAAGTTGCTGTTCGTCTCGCGGGGCACCACCGAATGGTGTACGCGGTGCATCTCGGGAGTCACTACCAGCAGGCGCAGCGCCCGGTCGAGCCAGGCGGGGAGGCGGACGTTGCCGTGGTTGAAGATCGACGTGGCGTTGAGCAACACCTCGAAGGCCAGGACGGCCAGCGCCGGGGCGCCGAGCAGGACGGTGGCCGCCATCTTGATGCCCATCGAGAGGACGATCTCGACGGGGTGGAAGCGCACGCCGGTGGTGGCGTCGAAGTCGAGGTCGGCGTGGTGGACGCCGTGCAGCCGCCACAGGAGCGGGACGGCGTGAAACAGGACGTGCTGGAAATAGATCACCAGGTCGAGGGCGACGACGGCGAGGACGACGGCCAGCCAGGCCGGGAGGGCCAGGTTGTTCAAGGCGCCCCAGCCGCGCTCCTCGGCGAACACAGCGGTACCGACCGCGCCCAGGGGGACGAGGAAGCGGACGGTCAAGGCGTCGAGGGCAACGAGGCCGAGGTTGCTCGCCCAGCGCAGGGGCCGGCCCACGGTGAGTCGCCGCCGCGGGGCGAGGGCCTCCCAGAGGGCCATCAGCAGCAGCACGCCGCCGAAGCAGGCCAGCCGGATGACCGATTCGTAGCTCAGGACGTCCACGGGGCCTCCTCGGGGCGCTCGCGAGCGGTTCGGGCCATCGGCTACGGGGCCCGGTAGGGGGGCCGGCAGACCTCGGGGGCCTTGTCGTAGGGCTTCGTCGGCGGGGCCGGCGGGGGCGGGTTGGCGACGACCGACCCGACGGCCAGCAGCGCCCCGAGCACGAGGGCGCCCGCCGGGGCGGCCCAGGCGGCACCAGCGACCCGGGGCGCTCGCAGCACGTCCACGAGCAGCAGGGCGAACAGCGCCAGGAACGCTGCGAGGCTCTGCTGGGGGGCCGTGCCCACGCCCAGCAGGCCCTGCGGGCACTCCAGCTTTCCGGCCATTTCGAGGTAAACGTGGAACAGAGCGACGCCGAGGCCCGCCACCGCCAGCGGCAGGGCCAGCAGGCCCACGCGCCCGGGACGCGCCGCCCCGGCGAACAGGCCCATGCCCAACACGGCGACCAGGCTCATGGCGAAGGTGCGCTGGTAGAAGCAGAGCGGACACGCCTTGAGGCCCAGGCCCAGGCTCAACGCGAGGCTGCCCGTCACCCCGGCCACGGCCACCGCGAGGGCGGCCCAGGCCCAGCCGCTCGCGGCCGCGCCGTGTTCGGGGAGAGGCGCCCTGGGTGGGGTGTCGGTGAAGGACATGACCGGACCTCCAATCGGGGACCCAGACGGGCCCGCGGCGCCCTCACCGCTCGGCTCGCTCGTCCTGGAACTGGGTCAACTCCCTGGCCGCATTCTTCCCTGGAAAGGGGCGGCGAGCAGGAGGACGGACCCGTTCTTGCCGCTGCCCGTGCTGCCTGCCCCAGGGTGCCACTCCCTGCCACCGTGGCAGGCGCCTCCCCGCGACGAAAGGCCTTTTCCCCTCAACGACTTATGCGCTGGCGCCTGCCCTCCCTGCCACCCTGCCACCGCACGCAGGGTTGGCAGGGCTGCCCTCGGATTGGTGCGGATTGCGCTCAAACTGCTCTCGCCATAGGGTACGTGGGGCCTGTCAGATGGGAAGGGCTGCAACGGAGCACCTGGCATGAGCCAGGGGCTGCCTCCCTTCGTCAAATGCCGATGTTGGCCAACGCCTCCAGCAGTCTTCGCGCCATGCCGACCGCGGTGGGGGCGTGAGCTTACGCCTGGAAGACCGTCTCTGCCAGGCGGTCGCGGGCTTGCTCCAGGAGCCCCTGATCGTGCCGATCGTGAAGGGATTGCGCCAGGTGCGTCGCGCTTTCGGCAAGGTGAGCCACTTCAGGCGGAGGTGCGTTGGGCGCCTTCAGCGTCGCGCTCAACTCGTCCAGGAGTTCGGCAAGGGCAAGGTGGACTTCCGGCTTGAGGGAACCGGGGCCCCGCAGAGCCCGCGCGACCTCCTGAAGCCGGGCCTGGACTTCTTGCAGGGTCGGCTTCCCCGACGGAGGGGTGTTTGGCATGGTCATCCTCTGGTGTGCCGATCCACAGGGGCGCTCTTCCGGCGGCGGCTTCCTGCTGCCCTCGAACAGCGCCTCGATTCCTCCAGTTCGAGGAGAAAGTCGGCCTTCTCGCGGTCCACAATGCCGTCATTCTAGGGGAGCAAGGCCCCTCGATGCCAGGCGCTTCTCAGCAGAAGGTGCCCTTCTCCTTCGGCGAGGGGTGGTCAAGGCCCTTTCACCTCAGGCAATTTGGCGCTGGCTCAGACGAGGAACGCCACGAACGCCGCCCGCCGCCGCGGATGAGCCGGCGACAGGACCGGACGGGGCTCCCTCTTTCGTCTTCCTGGCGCGCTTCTTGGGGCTGGTGGCCATCGGCGCGACCAAGGTGCCCATCCTGCGACGACGCTCCTGTTCCTGGGGTAGCGGGCGGCGCCACGACTGCTTCGGCCAGGCGGAGAAACTACTTCGGCGCGGGGCCCTCGCGCTCGAACAGCTCGCCCTGCCGCTTCCACTCCTCCTCCATGTCCTTGAGGATGGAGTCGCAGACGAGCCGGCAAAGCTTCTCCACCACCGGGTCGTCCAGGCGGTAGAAGACCTGGAGGCCCTCCTTGCGGCGGGCGAGCAGGCCGGCCCCGGCCATCTGCTTGAGGTGCTTGGAGACGTTGGCCTGCCCCCGCCCCGTCTTCTCGACCACCTGGCCGACGCTCAGTTCCCCCTCCTTCATCACCGCGCGCAAGATCGCCAGCCGCGTCGGGTCGCCCAGCAGGCGGAACTTGCCCGCCATCTGGTCGAGAACCTCGTCGGGTATATCTTCGGAAAGGGGCATTGATATTATAACCAGTTGGCCATATAGTTGATTAGAGCTTTGTCCCAGGAGCCGTGTTGGAATCGGGCCTCCCACTCAATTATAGGGGGCCACCTGTAAACACCGCTACGGAGGGATCGGCCCGATACTCGCCCTCCCGGGAGGCACGCTATTTGCTTGCTTGACCATCGAGTTATACAGCTTCGCTCACTCTCCCCGAGCAAGCCTTTCCGACAAGGAGAATCGGCCATGTTGCCTTCCACCGCCGAGCGCGTCCCGCAGCACACCGCCGAACGCGTCAACCAGCAAATTCGCCGTCGGACGGAGGAGAATGTCGCTCGCTGCGCCGAAGCCGGCCCCGAGGCCATCGCCCGCCGGTTGCAAGAACTCGACCGCGAGTGGGACGTCGAGCGCACCCTGGAGGCCAACGCGGCCTCCGCCGTCCTGGTCGGGCTGACCTTGGGCGCGACGGTGGATCGCAAGTTCTTTCTCTTCCCAGCCGTGGTGGCCGGCTTCCTGCTGCAGCATGCCGTGCAGGGCTGGTGCCCGCCCCTGCCCCTGTTTCGGCGCCTGGGCTTCCGCACGCAGACCGAGATCGACGAGGAGAAGAGCGCCCTCAAGGCACTGCGGGGCGACTTCCGCGACGTGACCGGCAGCGCCAGCCGGGCCCTGGAGGCTGCGAACCGCTAATGGAAAGGCCCCGAGAAAAGAGGTGGAGCATGGAATGGGACTGGGTGCTGCCCGTGGCGGCCGTCGCGGGCTTTCTGCTGCTCTGGTGGGTGGTGCTGCCTCGGGCGGGGGTGCCGACCTGAACGCCCTTCGGGTGTCCGTCGGACACCTCGACGCGCTCGGTCGAGCGCGAGCGACCGCAGCCCGGGCTCGAGCAGACGCAGGCGGATAAGGAGGTTCGGCCATGACCAACCCGTTGACGATGAAATCGTGGTCGCCCTACGCCGTGGGGGCCGCCCTCGGCATGTTGAGCTGGTTTGCCTTCGCCACCGCCGACAGCCCGCTCGGCATCACGACGGCGTTCGAGAATACGGCGGCCCTCGCGGAGAAGGCCGCCCCTGGCGTCGAGGAGGCCAACCCCTACTACGCCGAGAAGGAAGCCAAAGGCAAGCCCCCAAAGGTTGGCTGGGAGTGGGCGCTGGTCGTGGGAGTGTTCCTCGGGGCCTTTCTCAGCGCCAGGTTGTCCGGCGACCGCACCACCGAGGCCATCCCGCCGCTGTGGCGCTGGCGGTTCGGGGACAGCAAAGCGCTGCGCTTCGCCGGCGCCTTTTTCGCGGCCGGCCTGATGATGTTCGGGGCCCGGCTGGCACAGGGCTGCACCAGCGGCCACGGCATCAGTGGCTCGCTGCAACTGGCCGTTTCGAGCTGGGTGTTCGTTGGGGTCATTTTCCCGGTGGCGACGGCGACGGCCTTCGCCGTCTACGGCAGGGAGGGCGCGAACCATGTTTGAAGCACCGTGGAAGTTGGCCCTGGGCCTCCTCACCGGGATCGCCTTCGGTTTCCTGCTCCAGAAGGGGCGGGTGGCGAAGTTTCACGTCATCCTCGGGCAGTTCCTGCTCAAGGACTATACCGTGGTCAAGGTCATGCTGACGGCAGTGGTCGTCGGGTCCGTCGGCGTCTACGCGCTGGTCGAGCTGGGGCTGGCCCACCTGCACGTCAAGCCGGCCCTGCTCGGAGGCGTCCTCGTCGGCGGGCTGTGCTTCGGCGTCGGCATGGCGGTTTTCGGCTACTGCCCCGGCACGGGCGTGGCCGGGTGCGGAGAGGGCCGCCGCGATGCCATGATTGGCGTCCTCGGCATGCTCGCCGGCGCTGCCGCGTTCGTCGCGCTGTGGCCCACGCTCCAGCCGGTCGTCAAGGGCCTGGGTGACTGGGGCCAGGTGACGCTCCCCGGAGCAACGGGGACCTCGCCGTGGTTGTGGGTTGGGGGCCTGGCGCTGGGCGGCCTGGCGCTCTGGCTGGTGCTGGGCCAGGGGCGAGCCGCCACGTCACGCCAGGCGCCCGCAAGGATAGCGGCCGTGGAGGAGGCAGGCGCCTCTTCCGTCGGCGTGGCGGCCTGGCGCCCTGATGTCCGCTCTTGAGGCCGAGCGCGGCCCTGGTCGTTGTGCGCAGTCGGCCTGGTGCTCGTGCGAGCGGAGCCAACGACAGCCGCGTCGGGCGAGCTCGACGTTCGCAGGCAAGGCCCGGGGGGCGACCATGAATGAGACGGCAGGGCCGGAGAAAGAGGCGGCGGAAGACCCGCGCGTGGCGCTGGCGGCCGAGCGGACGTTGCTGGCCTGGATTCGGACCGGCCTGGCCATGATGGGCTTCGGCTTCGTCGTCGCCCGCTTCGGCCTGTTCCTGCGCGAGGTCGCCCTGGCGGGGCACGCCCCCGTGCCCCACTCCACCGGGCTCTCGCTGTGGATCGGCTCGGCCCTGCTGGGCCTGGGCGTCGCGGTGAACCTGCTCGCCGCCGCCCAGCACGTCCGCTTCCTGCGCCGACTGCGCCGGGGCGAGCCCTACCGGTCGCCCTCGTTGCCCCTGGGCGTCATCGTGTCCATCGTGCTGGCCGCCCTCGGCGTCGGGATGGCCGTCTACCTGCTCGCGGTGAGCAGATGACCGGCGGCATCGTGTCCCTTGTTCCTTGACCTGCGAAGGAGTTGCTCCTCATGACGACCTCCCGACGTGCGTTTTTGACCTCGACCGCCGGCGTGGGCGGCCTGCTGCTGGCCCACGAAAACTTCTCCGTCGCCCTCGGGGCGGCCGAGCTCCCCCGCCCCCCCAAGAAGAAGAGCAAGCCGGCGGCCAGCATGATCTTCGAGACGGTGTTCACCGAGGGGGTGGCCCACCTGTCGTACCTGATCGGGGACAAGGCGACCGGCAAGGCTGCCGTCATCGACCCCCGGCGGGATGTCGAGGTGTACATCGAGTTGGCCCGCAAGCACAAGCTGTCGATCACTCACGCCATCGAGACGCACAACCACGCCGACTTCGTCTCTGGCTGTCGCGAACTGGCGGACCGCACCGGCACCGCCAAGGTCTACCTGAGTTCCGAAGGGGGCACCCGCTACGGCTACGCCCACGAACGGCTCCGGAACGGCGACAGGATCGACCTCGGCCGAGTGGTGCTGACGGCCCGCCACACCCCCGGGCACACCCCCGAACACATGGCCTACCTGGCCGCCGAGTCCAACCGCGCCGACAGCCCCTTCGCCGTCTTCAGCGGCGACTGCCTGTTCGCCGACTCGGTGGGCCGGCCCGACCTGCTCGGCGGAGACAAGACGCAGGGGCTGGCGAACCAACTCTACCGGTCGCTGCACGACGTCTTCCTCAAGCTCGACGACGGCGTGCGCGTCCACCCCGCCCACGGGGCCGGCTCGCCCTGCGGGGCCAACATCGGCGACCGGCTCGTCACCACCGTCGGCTACGAGCGCCGCTTCAACCCGGCCTTGCAGATCGAGGACCTGAAGAAGTTCGTGCGGTACGTCCTCGACACCGCGCCGCCGGAGCCGCGCTACTACCCGCGCGTGAAGAAGGTCAACGCGGACGGGCCGGGAGTGCTGGGCCGACTGCCCACGGCGCCGCCGCTGCCGCCCGGGGCATTCCAGAGGGCCGTGGCGGCAGGCACCGCCCAGTTGGTGGACAACCGCCAGATGCTGGCGTTCGGCGGTGGGCACGTCGCCGGTGCGCTGAACATCGGGCCCCGCGCGGAGCTGTCGATCTGGGCGGGCTGGATGCTCGACCCGCAGAAGCCGATCCTGCTGGTGCTGGAGCGCGACGCCGACCTGCCGGTGGTCCTGAGCCAGTTCGTGCGGGTGGGCTTCACGAAGTTCGCCGGCTACCTGCTGGGCGGCATGGAGGAGTGGGACAACGCCGGCCTGCCCCTGGTGCCGCTGCCGCAGATGACCGTCCGCGAACTGAAGGACGCGCTGCCGCCGCGCGACCTCCAGGTGCTGGACGTGCGGACGCCGCAGGAGTGGGACGGCGGCCACGTTCCGGGGGCCAGTTACGTGTTCCTGCCCGAACTTGGCCGGAAGCTCGCTCGCCTCGACAAGCGCAAGCCGTTGGCGGTCTACTGCGACAGCGGCTACCGGGCCAGCCTGGCGGGCAGTCTGCTCCAGGCCGAGGGGTTTACCAAGGTCCACAACGTGCCGGGGAGCTGGAAGGCGTGGAAGGCGGGCGGCTACCCGACACAGAAGCCCGCGGCGCCCAAGAAGGCGTCGGACACCGACCGTTAAGGATCGCGAACTGAACAACGCGTCGATTCAGCCCACGCCACGGCCTCACGGAACGCCGGAGGGCGTTCCGTGAGGCCGTGGCGTGGAGAACGCCCACATCCGAAAGGGGCGCACTACAGGGCCCTCCGCTCGGGAAAAGGGAAATTCTCTTCGCCACGATCTGGAAAGGAGGCGCGCATGGCCACGGTCATCCTGCTTCACACCAACGACTTCCACGGCCATCTGACCGGCTGGCGCGGCTGGGAGGGCGACCTGGCCGGGAAGCAGGTCGGCGGCCTGGACCGGCTGGCATCGGCCATCAAGGCGGTGCGCGCCGGCCGCCGCGATCGGTGCCTGCTGCTGGACGCGGGCGACCTGCTTGGCGACACGATGATCGCCGACTTGACAACGGGCGCCGCCCCGCTGGCCCTGCTGAACCACCTGGGCTACAACGCCATGGCGATCGGCAACCACGAGCCGGACTTCGGCAGCGCCGTGCTGCGCCAGCGGATCAAGGAGGCGAAGTTCCCCGTCGTGGCCGCCAACCTGGTGGCGCGCAAGGGCGCCAAACTGGCGACGAAGCCTTACGTCGTGCGCAAGGTGGACGGCGTCGGCGTGGGCATCCTGGGGCTTGCCTACCCCAAGACGCCCTGGACAACGGCGGCGAAGAACGTCGCCGACCTGGAGTTTCAGGAGCCCGCCGCCGCCGTGCGCCGCACGCTGCCCGCGCTGCGCAAGGATGGGGCCGAGGTGGTCGTGCTGCTGTCCCACCTGGGACTGGGCGGCGACCAGCACCTGGCCCGGGCCGTCGAGGGCATCGAC
Organism: Gemmatales bacterium; assembly: GCA_038239195.1. Taxonomy (GTDB): domain Bacteria; phylum Planctomycetota; class Planctomycetia; order Gemmatales; family Gemmataceae; genus JBBSEZ01. Next base: position 6,719 of record JBBSEZ010000058.1, on the reverse strand, counting down.
GTCATCGTCGGGGGCCACAGCCACAACCGCATGCCGCGTGCGGGCCGGGTGGGGCGGACGCTGATCGTCCAGGCGGGCGCGCACGGCTCGGACCTCGGCCGGCTGGACCTGACGGTGGCGCGCGGGAAGATCACCGGCCACAAGCGCACCCTGGTGCCGCTGGACCACGCCCGCATCCCGTCCGACCCGGCCACCGCCAAGTTGATCGAGAAACTGCTCGCGCCCCACCGCAAGGCCCTGGACGAGGTGGTCGGCAGGGCGGCCGGCTGGCTGGTGCGGGCGCAGACGCTGGCAGGCCAGGAGGCCCGCAAGCGCGACCAGGAGTCGCCGGCCGACTCCCTGTTCGCCGACGTCCTGCGCGCCGTCACCCGCTCGGACGTGGCGTTCCTGCCGGGCGTCGGCTACGGGGTGGCGATCCCGCCGGGGCCTATCACCGCCGCGCAGCTCCGGCAGTTGGTGCCCCACGAAGGCAAGGTGGTGACGATGCGGCTGTCCGGCACGCGCATTCTGGAGGTGCTGGAGCAGGCGGTCGAGAACGCTTACACGGACGACCCGGCCGTCAAGGTCGGGGGCATGGTCCAGCTGTCCGGCCTTCGCTTCCGCTACGACCCGAGCAAGGCCAAGGGACACCGGGTGCTGCACGTCGAGCGCACTGAAGGGCGCTGGGCCCCGGGGACGGACTACACGGTCGCGACCAACTCGCTGCTGGCCCAGGGCGGCCACAACTACAAGGCGTTCTTGCACGGGGAGGGGGCCAGGGAGCGCGGGGCCCAGTACAAGATGATCGAGGCGTGGATCGAGAAGAACTCGCCGGTGTCCACACCGGCGCCCGGGCGGATCGCCCGGGCGAAGGCGCCGAAGCGCTGAAGGAGGGAAAGGGATGAAGAAGCGGCACTGGCTTGTTGTTCTGATGGCCTTGGCCGTGGCTGGGGCGGCGCTGTGGGGGCCGTCCCAGGCGGGCGAGGCGAAGAAGGCGACCTCCAGGGTCGTCCTGGCGGAGACGTATAACGCGGTGACCAAGGTCCACTTCACGAACGTGGCGGTCCACAAAGGGTCGCCCAACCCCAACCCCGCGAAGCGCCGGTTCCGGGCTGACGTGAAGTACTGGCTCATGGACGCCAAGTATTACGACCGGGGCGCGCTGAGCATCGGCAACCCCGAGCTGGTCGAGTTCGTTCAGAAGGTGGGAGGCAAGAACCTGCCCGCCAGTGAGCCGACAACGCTTTCCGTCATGGCCCACGGCATCGCCCGGGCGGTGCTGGACAAGTACCCCATCGTGCAGAAGGTGGAAGTCCGCCTCGTTCACTTCTCCAAGGGGCTCGCGGTCAAGGACGAGGCCGAGGACAATCACGTCGTCAACGTCGCGTTGCGTCGCTAAACTTCCCAAGAGATCGGTCCGATGAAAAGGCTTTCGTTTTCCCTGGCTGTCCTGCTGGCCGCGGCCCTTCCCTCCTCCCGAGCGGGCCTCCGCGCGGGCGACAAGGTGCCCGCGAAAGAGGTCACGCCCCTCCGGGTGGTGGTCCACGTCAACTTCGCCGACGCGGCGCGGCAGGGGCACGGATTGAAGAACGTCGAGAACGTCTTGAAGGCGGTCCACGGCAAGGCGGAGGTCGAGGTGGTCTGCCACGGGGCGGGCCTCGCTCTGCTCGTGAAGGGCCAGACGAAGCACGCCGACCAGGTGGCGAAACTGCTGAAGCAAGGCGTCCGCTTCGCCGCTTGCGAGAACACGATGCGCGAGAAGTCGGTCGCGAAGGCCGACCTGCTGGCGGGGGCCATGACGGTGCCGTCGGGAGCGGTGGAAGTCATCCGCGCGCAGCAGGCTGGGTACGCCTATTTCAAGCCGTAGGAGGGTCAGATGAGGGCCCCTCATTCCCCCCCGCCCGACGACGGGCGCCCGGACCGCCGGGACTGGCTGCTCCGGGTGGGCGGCCTGGCTTGCGGCGGGCTGACGCGCGCCAGGGCGGCCAGCTCCCCTTGATCGAGCCGAAAGGACACCTTGCGGAACTCGGGGGCAGTCAGTTGCCCGTACAGCGAGCGGACCTTGGGGCGGCTTCCCTTGGGACCGGCCAGCACCCGCTCGGGGCTCAGCGGCACCACCCAGCGCCAGCCGCGCCGCGCGCAGGCCTGACGCACCTGCTTGGCCTCGAAGGCCGTGTCGCCGACGACTACCACCCGCCCGCGCTTGGGCAGAGGGATGCCGTCGATCAGCCGTGCAGCCAGGTCGGCTTGCGAGAGGTGCTGCCACTCGAACACGCGGCAGTGCGCCTCGGTGTAATAAGGAAGCCAATAAGGGACGCGAAGGCCGTTGGGGGTCAGCAGGAGGGCGAAGACGAAGCAGTGGCCGCTGCGGCGCTGGTGCTTCTTCTGGTGGCGGCCGGACTTCTTGGGCCGCTTGGTGGTGTTGCCGCAGGCCGTGGTGTTCTGGGTGTGGTTGCCCTGCTGGCCGTGCATGGTGGCGCCCAGCAGCAGGAGGTGTAGGCGGTCGGCGTCCTCGGCGGCGGCCCGCAGTTGGAACTACGCGGCGGCGAGCAGGGCGGCGGGGGCGGGGAGCTGCCCAGCTAGCGGAGCAGCCAACCGGCGTTGCGCAAGTCGGAGAGGACCGAGCGGGAGGCGGCGGCGACGGAGCGGCGCGAGGCGGGCAGGATGAAGGGGTTGAGGAAGAGCAGGCAACAGGTCAGGTCGCTGCCCTTGCAGCAGAAAGCGCCGAGGAACGCCTTGAAGCGCGGCAGCGAAGACGCGAAGAGCATAACAGCCCCCAGGTGTGCGGGTGTTTCTTGCCGCCGTTCGGCGTACTGGACGGCTCCGCTACACCTGGGGAATTTTTTGTTCGCCTACAACCGAATTTCCTACCCAGACCGCGCGCAGTCTCAAAACGGGCGCGGCGGGCTGGTGTGATGCCGCACGGGCGACGAACTTCTGAAGCGCCCATCTAGTCTTCGATGGGCGGCGGCTCCTTTTTGAACTTCGCCCGGTACTTCGCGGCGTAAAACGCCTGCCGGTTCGGGTTGCACTTGAAGCACTGCGACTTCGCCCGCTCGTGCTCCGCGCACCAGTCGCCCTTGGCCTTGCACGCCTTCGCCACCTTGGCGGAGCACATGCTGCACTCCGCCTCCGGGATGCCGTGCTCGTCGCACCACCACCCGTCGTGCTTGGTGTCCGCCTTGGCCCCTGCCGGCGGCTTCGTCTCGCCTTCCTGCTTCGCTTCCCCGTCCGTCGCGCCGCAGCCAGCGGCGATCAGCGCGCCAGCCGCGAGCAGCGCGAACAGCGCGGTGGCCTTCCCGTTCATTCTCATCACTTCCTCCTACGTTGGGTAAACCTCTTCCAGGGCTTCCTTCGGCCGGGGCGAAGTTGTTGGCCGCGCCCCCCCTTCTTCGTGCTCCCCTTCTCGCTCCTCTCCGACCAGCCAGCCGAGCTGGTCCGGTCGGAGCCCGAATGCCCGCGTCAGCAACGCGACGGCAGCCCCGGCCAGGGCGTCGAAGGCCAGGTACAGCACGCGCAGCACGAGGAGCGACATCAGCATGGCGCCGACCACTCCGCCGATGACCACCGTCGCCAGCGGGCGCTGCACCTCCGCCCCCATCCCCGTGCTGAGCGCCATCGGCAGGAAGCCAAAGCTGGCCACCAGCGTGGTCATCAGCACCGGCCGCAAGCGCGTGACGGCCGCCAGGCGCACCGCCTCGTCCACGGCAAGCCCCCGGCGGCGGAGCTGGCGGACGTAGCTCACCAGGATCATGTCGTCCAGCACCGCTACGCCCGAGAGGGCAATGAAGCCGACGGCGGCCGAGATCGAGAACGGCATGTCGCGCACCCACAGGGCGAACACCCCGCCCACCCAGCCGAACGGCACGCCCGTGAAGACGCGCAGGGAGTCCACCACGTTGCGGTAGGTCGCGTACAGCAGGGCGAAGACCAGGACCGCGGCCAGGGGCACCACGATGAGGAGCCGCTTGCGGGCGCTCGCGTAGTTCTCGAACTGCCCGCCCCACTCGATGTGGTAGCGCCCCGGCAGCAACTGGACCTGGGCGGTGACCTTGCGCTGCGCCTCGGCCACGAAACTGCCCAGGTCGCGGCCGCGGACGTTGGCCCGGACCACGACGCGGCGCTGCCCCCACTCGCGCGTGATCGTGGAAGGCCCCTCGACGACCTCGACACTGGCCAGGCGCGAGAGCGGGATGCGCTCGCCGGATGAGGTGGCGATCAGCAGGGCGCCGATGGCCTCGGGGCCTGTGCGGCAGCGCTCGGGCAGGCGAACGACCAGGGGGAAGCGGAACTGCCCCTCGACCACCTCGCCCAGCGGCTTGCTGCCGACCGACTCCACCAGGTCCAGCACCGCCCTGGCCGACACCCCGTAGCGGGCCAGCTCCTCCTGCCTGACCTTCACCTGGAGGACCGGCTGGCCCGTGATCTGCTCGGCGCTCACGTTGGAATTGCCGGCGATGGTCTTCAGCACCCGCTCGACCTCCGCCGCCTTCGCTTTCAACACGTCCAGGTCGTCGCCAAAGACCTTCACGGCCAGGTCGGAGCGGACGCCGGAGATCATCTCGTTGATCCGCATTTCGATGGGCTGCGAGGGGTCGAGCTTCTGGCCGGGGAACTTCCGGAGCTCCTTCTCAATGAGCTCGGTCAGCTCCGGCTGCGTGCGTGCCTTCGTCCACCCGTCGCGGGGCTTGAGGGTGATGAACAGGTCGGTCAGCTCCACCCCCATCGGGTCGGTCGCCACCTCGGCCGTGCCGACGCGCGACCAGACGTTGGCCACCTCATCGGGGAACGCTTCGAGCAGGGCCTTCTCCATCTGGGTGTTCAGCCGCATCGACTCGTCCAGGTCGGTGCCGGCCAGGCGCACCACGTTGAAAGTGATCGCTCCCTCCGACAGTCGGGGCACGAACTCCGCGCCGAGGTGCGGGGCGATCGTACCGAAGGCCACCACCAGCACGCACAGCGCGAAGCAGACGACGAAGAACTTGTGGTGCATGCAAAGCCGGAGGATCGGGTTGTGGACCGCGTGGGCCAGTCGCATCAGCAGCGGCTCGCGCTCCTCGATTCGCTTCGGCAGGAGCAGGCTGGCCAGCACCGGCATCAGCGTGAGCGACAGCACCATCGACCCGGCCAGGGCGAAGATCACCGTCAGCGCCATCGGCCGGAACAGCTTGCCCTCCACCCCCTCCAGGGTGAGGATCGGCAGGTAAACGATCATGATGATGAGCTCGCCGAACATGGTCGGCCCGCGCACCTCCACCGCCGCGTCGCGCACCACCTCCAGGCGGCTGCGCCGCCCCTCTCCGTGGGCGATGTGGCGGACGCAGTTCTCGATCATGACCACGGAGCTGTCCACGACCATGCCGAAGTCGATGGCCCCCAGGCTCAGGAGGCTGGCGGCGATGCCGAAGCGCAGCATGCCACTGAAGGCGAACAGCATCGACAGCGGGATCGCCAGCGCGACGATGAACGCGGCCCGGGCCTTGCCCAGGAACAGGAACAGGACGGTGATGACCAGCAGCCCGCCCTCGAACAGGTTCTTGCGCACGGTGTCGATGACGTGCTCGACCAGCTCCGTCCGGTCGTACACGGTGCGCAGCTCGACCCCGGGCGGGAGCGTGCCCCTGATCTCCTCCAGCTTCGTCTTGAGGTCGTTGGTGACCGCGTGGCTGTTCTCGCCCATCAGCATGAAGCCCAGGCCCAGGACCGCCTCTCCCCGGCCGCCGGCGGTCACGCCGCCCCGGCGGATCTCGTGGCCGACCTGCACCTCGCCCACGTCGCGGACGCACACGGAGGCCCCGCCCTTGGCGGCCAGGACGATGGCCCCGATCTCCTCGACGCCGCTCACCCGCCCCTGTCCGTGGACGAGGAGCATCTGGCCCTTCTCGCTGATGCTACCCCCGCCGACGTTGAAGTTGCTCTCTTCCTTGACCTTCTTGATGACCTCCTCGAACGTCAGGCCATGGCTGATGAGCTTGTCCGGATCGAGGCGCACCTGGTACTGCTTCTCGTAGCCGCCCCAGGAGTTGACCTCGGCGACGCCCTTGACCGTGCGCAACTTTGGCTTGACGGTCCAGTCGTGCAGGGTGCGCAGCTCGGTCAGCTTCTTGACGCGCTCTTCTTCCGGGAGCGTCGAGAAGTCGTAGCCGCGGTAGGTGAGCGTGTAGTGAAAGACCTCGCCCAGCCCGGTCGCCACCGGGCCCAGCTTGGGCCGCTCGATCCCTTCGGGTAGGGCCGCCGAGTTGAGCCGCTCGGTGACGAGCTGGCGGGCGAAGTAGACGTCGGTGCCGTCCTTGAAGGTGACGACGACCTGGGACAGCCCGAACTTGGACACCGAGCGCACGGAATCGAGCCCGGGCAGTCCGCTGATGGACTGTTCGATGGGGAAGGTGATGCGCCGTTCGACCTCCTCCGGCCCCAGCGCCGGGGCGGTCGTGTTGATCTGCACCTGGATGGGGGTGGTGTCGGGGAAGGCATCGACGTCCAGGTGGCGCAGCGACAGCCCGCCCAGCACCGCGAAGGCCATAGCCCCCGCGAGCACCAGGACGCGGTGCCGCAGCGAGAAGTCGATCACCCAGTTCAGCACGAGACCTCCTCCCTCCGTCCCGATGACTCGCTTCGCTCGGGGTGAGGGGGGGGGTAGGGGTGGGGGGGGGTGGGGGGGCGGGGGGGGGGGCGCCCGGGGGGGCCGGGGGGTGGGGGGGTGGGGGCGGGCGCGCGGGGGGGGGCGGCGGGGGGGGGGG
>JBBSEZ010000057.1:0-30880 GCA_038239195.1 Gemmatales bacterium | reverse complement strand
ACGAGGCGCGAGCATGGCTGGTTTCCCAGAGGCGTTCTCTGTGTTTTCCACCCAGCTTGCTTACGCCTTTTCGGGCTTCTTGTCTTCTTCCCCACCTGTTCTCCTTGCGGTCCTTGCTCCGACAAACTCGGAATGCGCCCCCGACGCCCCGCCCGCGTTTCTGCTGGACTCGCGCCGGCAGAGCGTACCGCGGCCTCTGCGGCCGGGCATGCTCGATAATCGCTGGCAGGTGTTCCCGGAGGATTTTCCTTCAGCGCAGTTGCTCGGGCAGCGCGGGGTTTCCCGAGTGATCTGGATCGGCCACGGCACCCCCCAGGACGACCTGGCTCACGTGCTGCGAGTTTGGCAGGAAGCCCAGGTGGCGCTGGAAGCCAAGGACCTGACGATGGCCGGGCCCCCGCGCCCGCTGATCATTCCGCCCCCTCCCTGGTGGCGGCGCTGGTGGAATCGCCTCCGGTCGTGTCTCGGCCTCCAGGGCCGCCCGCGCGACGGCTTTGGCTACATCGTGCCGGCAAGGACCCACGGGTAGGGCGAATTCAACGGCGTTGAGGATCGGGCGGGCGGAAGCCAGGGGGCCTTCTGGTTTTCGCGCGGCAGAAAACCAGAATGCCCGCTGGTTGCGGTCCAACCCCACGCGGCCATCTTCGCAGGTGCTGGCCGCGTGGGAAGTCGCGTGCTTCGGTCCGACAAGACCGCGGTCGGGAGAGTCGCTTATCCAGAAATGTGCAACTCCGGGCGGGCCCCAATCATTGGAGCCAAAGAAGCCCCTGCCCAGGCAGCTTTCTACCCTGTTCCGCCGCCGCACGGGGCTCTACAACGATGGGCAGTCGATACCGCCTCCAGGAGCACGCGCTCGTTGAGAGGTTCGCATCTGGAAACATCGGCCGACAGGAAGCAAGGGATGACGCCCGAGAATGCCTTTCTGCACGCCATCAAGGAAGAGCCCGAAAACGACTCGGTGCGTCTGATCTTCGCTGATTGGCTCGAGGACAACGGTCAGGGCGGCCGGGCCGCGTTCATCCGCCTCCAGGTCGAGCACGGGCGCCTGCCGATGGACGACCCGCGCCGGGCGGAACTGGAGAGGCGCGAGGCCGCACTGCTGGACGCGCACGGCGAGCAGTGGCTGGGCCCGCTTCATCACCACCCCGGCGTGAGCTGCTGGGAGTTTCGCCGGGGGCTGTTATGGTTGCGGCTGGATGCGAAACAGACGGAAGGAGTCTTGTTGGCGGATTGTGCCGGCGAGCTGGACATCCTCGTGTGGACCGACGCGATCAAGGTGGCGGGCCTGGAAGGGAACGTGGGGAGGCTGGTTGGTTCTCCCCTCCTGCCTTTTCTCTCCTGCCTTGAGCTGGAATACAATAGCCTCGGGGCGGCGGAAGCCGCGGCGCTGGCCGACTGTCCCCACCTCTGCAATCTCACTCATCTGGCCCTGGGAGGCAATGACATCGGCGCGGAGGGGGCAAAGGCGCTGGCAGGCTCAGCCCACTTGCATAACCTTACCGACCTGGATTTGCCGTTCAACCGCATCGGGCCGGCCGTTGCTCTGGCGCTAGCAGGCTCCGCGCAACTGGAACCCCTCACGTCGCTTAACCTTTCGGGGAACGGCATCGGCTCAGAGGGAGCAGTAGCGCTCGCTGACGCCGCCCACCTTTGCAACCTCACTTCTCTCAACCTGGAGTACAACGACATCACGGCGGCGGGGGCGGTGGCGCTGGCCGGGTCCGCACGTCTTGGCAACCTAACCCACCTCTGCCTGGGAGGCAACAAGATCGGCGCGGAGGGGGCAAGGGCGCTGGCAGCCTCCGTCTACTTGCGCAACCTTACCAACCTCCAACTGCCGGGCGCCGACCTGGAGGATGATGGCGCCGTCGCGTTGGCCGGCTTGCCGCACCCTGGCAACCTCACCTCGCTCAGCCTGGCGGGCAACCGCATCGGCGCCGTGGGCGCGGCAGCGCTGGCTGACTGCGCCGCCCTTGGCACTCTCACCGTTCTGTCCATGGGGGCCAACCGCCTCGGCGACGCAGGCGCCGAGGCGCTGGCTGGGTCCGCATACCTGGGCAACCTTACCTCGCTCTCGCTCGGGGGCAACCGCATCGGCGACGCAGGCGCGGCCGCGCTGGCGGGCTGTGCCCGGCTGCGTAACCTCACCTACCTGGACCTGGCTGGCAACGCCATCGGAGCCAGGGGCGCTGCTGCACTGGCAGCCTCCGCTCGCCTGAGCAAGCTCACCTCCCTTGAACTGCAACACACCGACCTCGGGGATGAGGGCGCCGCGGCGCTGGCAGGGGCCGCAAGCCTGGACAACCTCAGCTACCTGGACCTGGGGGGCACCGGCATCGGCGACGCCGGTGCGGCGGCGCTGGCAACAGCCGCCCACCTGCGCAACCTCACCTACCTGGACCTGGAGCTGAACAGCATTGGGCCAGGGGGGGCGGTGGCGCTGGCAGGCTCCGCGTGTTTGAGCAACCTCGCATCCCTCGATCTGCGGGACAACGGCATCGGGGTGGAGGGCGCCGCGGCCCTGGCAGGCTCTGTTCACCTGGGCAACCTCACCCACCTCGACATCGAGGGGAACAACCTCGGCGACGAGGGCGCAGCGGTGATGGCGAACGCCGCCGCCCTGGTCAACCTCACCTCCCTGGTGCTGGAGGACAACGGCATCGGCGACGAGGGCGCGCTGGCGCTGGCTCGCTCCGCCCATCTGAACAATCTCACCGACTTCAACCTGGGGGCAAACGACATCAGCGAGCAAGCAGAGGCGATCCTCGTGGCACGTTGGCCCTTTGTCCGTATCTGGCCCTCCGGCGAGATGTGAGCGCCACTAACCGCGATCACGCGGTCGATGTGTTGCTTACCAGCCACCGTACCGGTGTCGGTGAACTGCAGGGGCACAAGCAGTTGCGTGGGCGTGTCAAGCGGGTCGCCTGCCTTTGTTGGCAGACGGGCGCTCTGCACCACTCTGGCCCCCGTGCAAGCCCTGGAAACGAACGTCTTCCACCATCGGTCCCGCCGGGAGGCCTCCATCCTCAAGGCCCAACGAACGACGGACGTCTTCGACTTTCTCCTGAAGCGGCTGAAGCCCCTCGTGGTGTTCGTTCATGGAAGCTCTGCTGCCGCACACCTTGAAAACCTGACGAGCGCGGCGATCGGGCGTGGAACATTCACTCGTGCTCAGTATCAGGGAATCACGTTCGACGTCATGGCTCGCGACCATCTGTCCTACCCGTGTTCGTATGAGGAGGCCAACCAACTCGGTCGCGCCTTGCACGACCGTTGTGCATGAGCCGAGTTGCCGCCTGCCGGTCTTCCTTCTCGAAGTCCTTCGACCCGGACATCAGGTGGACGAGGTAGTAGGCCACGTGAACGCCCCGTAAAGCCTCGTCCAGCGATGAGGCGTCGAGAACGTCGCCTCGGACGATCTCGGTCGCCCCCTTGAGCGCAGGGCGCATCTTTTCGGGGTTGCGGGCGAGGCAGCGGAGCTTCACGCCCTGGTTTTCGAGCAAGGGGAACAGCCGACCGCCGACGTAGCCGCTGCCCCCGGTCAGGAGGACGACGGGACTGGCCGAGTTGTCGCCCGTTGCGCCCATCGACGGCCACTCCAACGTAAGTTGAATGCAGGTAGGCCATGCGGTTCCTGTCCTGCCATGAGATTCTACGGACGGGGCAGGCCTGCTACGATGACGCCGCCCCCACGAGGACCACGATGCTCCTGTTCCGCAAGCCTTCCCCTGGGAAGATCCAGGACTTCCTGGCGGCGCAGGCCAAGCTGGACCTGACCTACGTGGCGGTCGGGGCGACTGCCGCCGTGCCGCCTCCCGGCTACACCGTGGACCGCGCCCGGATCAGGCTGGGCGAAGGGGAGGCGGTCTTCCTGGGGGCGAAGGCTGCGCTTCGGCGCTGGGAGCATTTCCGCCTGGGCTGGGTGGAGGCGTTGCCCCCGGAGGCGCCCATCCGGGTGGCACAGGTGGTGGCGGTGGTGGCCCGCACCTTCGGCATCTGGTGGCTCAACGCCTGCGGGGTGCTTTACGTCGTGGACGAGGCGGACAGGTTCGGCTTCGCCTACGGGACGCTGCCGGACCACGCCGAGACGGGGGAGGAGCGGTTCCTGGTCGAGTGGGACCGTGCTGTCAACCGCTGTGGCCGTGCTGTGAGCTTTACAGGTTGGACATTGGGGCTCGAGCAATGCAGCCTTCACCATGGCGACCGAGCCTCGAGCGGCGTGGGGCCAAGCGGCTTCATCCCACCCTGCCTTTCCAGCCATGCTACTTTCCCTCTTCGCTTTCGCCTGGAGGTTTTGCCCCTCCGAGGTAGGGCTGGTGGCCCAGGAACCTCACGCTCACCTCCTCCCATGTTTCACGGGGATCAACGACACCGTGACGCGGCGCACCGATCAAGCTCACCTGCCGGGCCCCAGAGGCGACACCGCGCCGCGCGATGCCTGTGTGCGCCCCCTGTCAGGTGTCGCGCCTTGTCAGGCGTTTTGCGCCGGGATGCGCAAAGCCGAGATGACGAGGCCCCGCTTCTGGCCCTGAACGACGGCGATCTCGCGCAGGTGACCGCACTGCTCAAACCCCAAGCTCTCGTTGATCCGCCGGGTCGCCTCGTTGTGGTCGAAGTGCATGCTCAGGAGCGTCGTCACGCCCAGTCGCGGGCACTGCCCGATCGCCCAACGTTTGAGAAACCGACCGATGCCCCGGCGGTGATAGGCCGTGGCGACATACAGGCTGATCTCGGCAGTCGCGTCATACGCGGGGCGACCGCCGTAAAACGAAGACAAGCTGACCCACGCCACGACCTGCTCGTCCACCTCAGCGACCCAGAGCGGGCGCCTGGCGGGGTCGAACTTGCGGAACCACTCCACGCGGTCGGCGACCGTGACGGGCTCGGTGTCGGCCGTGGAATAGCCGGCGGGGATGGACTGGTTGTAGGCGTCCACGATGGCCGGCAGGTCAGCCTCGTTCGCGTTCCGAACCTGGAGCTCCATTGCTTCCGCCTCCACTGCCGAACTCCACATTGTCGCTCTCTCATCCCCCATTCACAACGCCCCGATACCTCCCCCACGCCTCCCGAAAGTCCCCCTCCATCAGCGCCGCCACCGCCACCAACCTCTGCGACTCCTCGTCCCTCCGCAAATGGTCCGCCCACGCCGCCTGCGCTCGCGCCTCCCCCCACCGCCCCGCCGCCAGCTCCGCCCGCGCCGACGCGACCGCAGCCTCGCGCTGCTGCTCCAGCGCGAACAGCAGCGACAGGTCGGCCTTGCAGCGCCGGCAGTTGGGGCCCTCGCCGTTCTCGGCCTTGCACACCGGGCAGCGCATGCGTCACGCATCCTCGAGGTAGAACAGCGTGTCCGCCAGCTCCGCGCTCGCCGCGTTGAGCACGTCCCACTTGCGGTCCGTCAGCGCGTTGCGCACGCGCTCCATCATCTTCTCCAGGTCGGCCTGGTCCTCGGCCGCCGCCCGCTCCTTGAGCCGCTCGGCCTTCTCCAGCAGCGCCCGCGCCTGCACCGTCTCGCGCTGGCCCTCGCGCGGGCCGGGCACCAGTTCCGGCATCCGCCCTTCCGGAGCTCCCTCGAGCGCCTCCTCCACGTCCTCCTCCAGGTCGTCCGCGTCCTCGTCCTGATCTTCCCACAACTCCTCCAGCCGCGCGCGGGCGTCGTCGCGCTCGTCGCGCTCGAAGCGGGCCAGGGCGTTGTCGATGGTGATCTGCTTCTGGAGGCCCGTGGCGCGCTCGCGCGCATACACCTTCAGCATCCCGTCCAGGTTCAGGTCGCACTGCACCAGGATCGGGTTGCCCGCCCCCACGGGCGCCAGGCCCTCCACCAGGAACCGGCCCACCCGGTGGTTCTGCCGCACGTCGTCCGACTCGCCCTGGTAGATGTCGATCTCCACCTTCGTCTGGCCGTGGGCCGACGTGTGGAACACCTCGCTGCGCGACGCCGGCAGCGCCGTACCGCGGCGGATGATTGCCGCGAAGCGGTACTCGAACGGCCGGGCCATCATCCGGTCTTCCAGCACCTTGATGCCCAGCGAGTGCGGGGTGATGTCCACCAGCACGGCGCCCACGTCGGCCCCCGCGATGATCGCCCCCTGGATCGCCGCCCCCATCGCCACGCACAGGTCGGGGTTGACCTCCTGGTGTGTCGGCTGGCGCAGGCGCTCCTCCAGCAGCCGACTGATGATCGGCGTGCGCGTGCTCCCGCCCACCAGCACCACCTTGTCGATCGCCGACGCGATCAGGCTGGCGTCGTCGAGGGCGCGCTGCACGCAGTCCATCGTCCGGTCGAGCAGCGGGCGGATCAGCTCCTCGTACTCGAGCCGGCTGATTTCCAGGTTGAGGTGCAGCGCCTGCCCGTCCTTCTCGGCGATGAACTCCTCCTCGATCTTCGCGAACGGGTGGTACGAAAGGTGTCGCTTGGCCCCCTCGCCGGCCCGCAGCGTGCGGGCGCGCGACACGAGGTTGGCGCGCAGGTCGATGCCGTGTTCCTCCTGGAAGCGGTCGCAGATCAGCTTCAAGAGCAGGTCGTCGAAGTCGTCGCCGCCGAGCTGCGTGTCGCCGTGGCTGGCCAGCACCTCGACCACGCCCTCCTGGGACTGCACGATCGACACGTCGAAGGTGCCGCCGCCCAGATCGTAGACGAGCATGCGCCGCAGGTCGCGCTGGCTGGGGTCGTAGGTCAGCGAGGCCGCCGTCGGCTCGTTGAGGATGCGCACCACTTCCAGCCCGGCCAGGTCGCCCGCCTCGCGCGTCGCCTGGCGCTGGGCGTCGTTGAAATAGGCCGGCACCGTGATGACCGCCTTGCGCACCTCCGTCCCGAGTTGCTGCGCGGCCCGATCCTTGAGCCCCTTCAGGATCATCGCCGAGATTTCCTGCGGCCGATATTCCTGATCGCCCAACTTTACCTTCACGTCCTGGCCCATCTTGCGCTTGATCGACTTGATCGTGCGCTCCGGCGCCAGGACGTACTGGTTCTTGGCCGCCTGTCCGACGAGCAGCCGGCCGTCTTCCGAGAGCCCGACGAACGACGGCAGGATCGGGTCGCCGCCCTCCTCGAAGACGTGCGGCTTGCCGTCCCGGATCAGGGCCACCTCGCTGTTGGTGGTCCCCAGGTCGATCCCCAAAATGGTTTCCACGATGCTCGCTCCTCTCGTTGTCTCATTGGCACGGCTGCGCTATCCTCGCGCGACGCGCACCTGGGCGTAACGGAAGACCCGGCCGTTCCAGAAGTAGCCGCGACGCACTTCCTGCACCACCTCCCCCGATGGCCGATCGCTGTCGCTGACCGCCTCCAGGGCCTCCATGTGTTCGGGGTCGTAGGCCTCCCCGAGGGTCGGGATCGCCTCCAGCCCGTGCTGCCGCAAGGCCCGCTCGACGCGCTGCAAGCTCATTGTATAGCCCGTCACCAGCGACGCGAGCGCCTGGCCCACGCGGTCGCAGGCCCGCTGCACTTCCTCCGCGCGCTCCTCGCCCGCCTCCAGCTCGCGCCGGCGCCCCGCCTCGCGCAGCCGCTGCGCCGCGGACTCCAGCGCTCCCGCCGCCGCATTCAACCTCTCCGTCGCGGCCTGCACCTCTGCTGGCGGGGCGCCGTTGCTCGGCTGGGCGCTCCCGAACAGCCGGCCCCAGAGCGAGCGGCGAGCCGGCGCGCCGCCCGGAACAGGAAGAGGAGGCGCCGCGGCCTCGCGGGGCTCGGGCGGTTCTTCCTCGAACGGCGCCACGACGTCGTCCAGCAGCGGCAAGACCCCATCGCGCACGCGCTGGACCTCGCGCCCCGCCAGCGCCAGCGCGTCGTGCAACTCGACGAGCGTCGTCAGCACGGGGCGGAGCGCCTCTTCCTTCGACTGCTGTTGCTGCTGCTGCGCCCGCAGCTGCGCCTGGCTCAGCACTTCGAGCGCCTGGTCCAGGCGCACGAGGGTTTTCTCGTTCTGCTCCTGCTGCGTGCGCGTGGCCCGCGTTTGCAGATTGACCTCCTGGCGCAGGCCGACGAAATGGCCCAGCAGCACGTGCAGGTCGATCGGGGCCGGGGCCGGGGCTGCGGGGGCGCCCGGCGCTTCGGCCCGGATCGCGTCGGCCAGCCAGGCGCGAAAGTCGGCGAGCACGGCCTCGACGGGGCTCGCCTCAACCTCCGCTTCCTCGGGGGAGACCGCGGGGCCGGGCGGAAAGTCTGTGTCCCCGACGTTCGCGGCCTCGGGGGGCGCGGGCGCGGCGACCTCCGCAGCCGGCGCGGGAGGGGCCTCGAAGTCCTCCGACCAGGGCGGGAAGCCTGTCCCCTCGACGGGGGGCGCGGCCTCCGATCCCGGAGGGCAGGCGGGAAGGGCCTCCCCTCGATCGGTCACGGCTTGCGCAGGATCGCCAGGAGCGCCTTCAACGACGCCCGGCGGCGCGGGCTCTGACATGCCACTTCCTCCACGATCGCGTCCACGTTCTCTTTCTTGCCCGCCTCGAACAACCGATGGCGCAGCCGCGTGTTCAGGTCGCGCAAGCTCTCGTAAGCCGCGCGGACGGCGGCGAAGCGCTCCGGGTGGTGCTCGGGCGAATACTGCCGCACCAGTTCCAGGTAGCGCCGTCGAATCGCCTCGTCCTCGGCGTCGCTCGCCAGGCCCAGGACGGCGTACGGGTCGTTCATCGTTCACCTCGCTGCGCGGGGCCGTTAGCCCCAACCGTCATCGTCATCGTCGTCTTCGGGGGCCCCGAACGGGAAGCCGCCGGGGAAGCCGTCGCGGAACGAATCGAGGATCGTGTCGAAGATCCCGCCGCCGAACGGGTTGAACGCGTCCAGCAGTTCGAGGCGGCGCTCGACGTCCTCCAGCATCCACTCCGCCTCTTCATTGCCGGGGCGCGCCCGGCACAGGCGCTGCACCTCGAGCAGCAGCGGGCGCGCCCGGTAGGGCCCCATCGAACGGCTGCCCTTCGTGTCGAGGGCCCGGACCGCCTCGTGGTAGGGGAAGAACGGGTCGGTGGGGAAGTCCTTGCGGCCCCGGCGCAGGAAGCGGTCGATGGTGCGGGGCGTCTCGCTCAGTTCGAACAGGGCCTCGCAGATGGCGCGGAGCTCCACCACGTCGAGCGGCACGGTATGCGCCTTCTCGATCCAGGCGAGCGCTTTCTTGACGTGCGTCTTCTGGCCGTAGTAGGTCAGCCCGGCGAGGTGGTGCTTCAGCAGCACCAGCGCCAGCCCGCTCGCGCCGCGCCCTGTCGGCGGGGCCTTCAGCGCCGCGGTGACCTCCGCGTCGAAGCGCTTCTTGATCGGCGCGGGGAGCTTGAGCAGCGTGACCTCGGCGCGCAAGGCGTAGGCTACCAGCGCCTCGGAGCGCGTCGAGGCCCGGAGCTGCACGATGAGCTCCTCGGCGCGGGGAGCGTCGCCGGCCTTCAGCTCGCAGGCCGCCCAGGGGGCCAGGACCAGGGGCGCGGGCATGTCTCCCTCGAACGCGAGCGCTGCCCGAAACTGCTGGCGCGCCTCCTCGAAGCGGCCCGCCAGCGCGTGGGCCTGCGCCAGGGCGACGTGCGCCGTGGCCGTCTGCTGGCGGCGGGCCCGGTCGAGCGGATTGTGCTGGAGGGCGCGCTCGGCCAGCTCCAGCGCTTCGGCCGGGTGGTTGGCCAGCAGGTGGTTGCTCAACTGCTCCAGCGTGTCGATGTGATCGGGGAAGCGCTCGAGCAACTGGCGGGCGGCCTTCTCCGCCTTGGCGTTCAGCCCCTCCTTGAACAGGTGATCGACCAGCGCCGCGTGGGCCTCGAGCAGGTCGGGGGCCAACTCGATGGCGTGCTGGTAGCACTTCTCGGGCCCGGGATCGAGCTTGGGGGCGAGGCCTTGCACGTCGCGCAACTGCTTCGGCAGTTTGGCGAGCTGGTGCTCGCTGGGGACGCCGAGGGCGTTGTCGCCGAGGTGCTGCCAGATGAGGGCGCGGGCGTGCTCCGCCTGCCCGCTGGGCCAGAGGTCAGGGTGGGCGGCGATCTCCTTCTCGTAGCGCTTCCAGTATTCGTGCGCGCCGGTGAGGTCGTCGTGCCGGTCGTAGGCGAGGGCCTGGAGCCGGTAGAGGTGCGGGTCGTGGGGCGGCGGGCCAAAGACGCGCTGGTAGCGCAACAGGTCGTCGGGCCCGCTCTCGATGATCGCCCAGTAAAAGGCGCTCGCCAGGCGCGGCATCAGGTGGGGCGCCTCCGCTCGCACGGCGGGGGCCATCGTCTCCATCAGCCGAAAAGCCTGGGCCAGCGATCCCTGGCTGACCATCTGCGTCCGCAGGTTGCGCAACTGCGGCAGCAGGGCCGACGATTGCAACCGCTCGAACTGCTGGCGCAGCGACGTCTGCGCGGCCGGCGACTGGGCCTCGCGGTACGGGGCGTGGATTTGCGCCAGGAAAGGCGCCGCCAGGCGAGCCGGCGTTCGTTCCCCGCTCAGGCGCTGCCAGTTCTCCAGGGCGCGGGCGTCGTCGTTTTGATAGTACGCCTGCAAGCCGCGCAGCAGCAGCTTCCACTCCAGGAACGGCGACTTCAGCCCGATGGCTTGCAACGTCTCGCGCGCCGGCTCGTCCTGGCCCTGCTCCACCTGCCGGAACGCCAGCAGCACGCGGTCGAGGTCGGCGTGCAGCGCCGCAGGCAGCGCGTTGCGACTGGCCCCTTCCGAGGTCACGGCCGCGTCGGCCAGCGCCACCGTCACCTGCCCCGAGCGCGCGGCCTCGGGCACTCTGTCGAGCAACGCCTGGGCGCGCTGCGCCTCGCCGCACTGGATGACCTCGCCGGCCAACTTCTCCAGCCAGGCGAAATTGTTCTCGTCGAGGCGCGACGCCGCCACCAGGCCGGGGGCGGCGGCGCGCGTCTGTTTCTGATCGCGCAACTGCCGCGCCCGGCCCAGGTACGTTTCCTTGAGCAGCTCGAGGTGGGCAGGCGTGGGCTGTTCCTTGTAGACCTGTTTGACCAGGTCGAGCGCCTGCTGAAACCGCCCTTCGCGCTTCGCCCGCTCCGCGCGCTGCTTCAGTTCCTCCAGCGAAGGACCGGCGGAGCGATGGGGCTTGTTCTTCTTGGACAACGGCGGGGCACCTCAACGAGACGGGGGCGTCACCGCCGATGGTGACGGGCCTCGATTTACTATACACGTCCCGCATTGTTCGCACCACTGCTCGTGGAGCGCGATCTTCGCGCCCCCGCCCGCCCTCTGGTTTTTCCCCGCGCCTTCGCTAAATCCTCTGCATGAACGCGCGCCACCTGATTCTGCTCAGCCCGTATCGTCTCCCGACCCAGAGCACCCTCTACGTGGGGGACGACGAGGTCGCCGCCTTCCTCAACGCCTACGCCGCCCTGTGGCACCCAGCGGCGCTGGCCCTGGCCTTGCCCGCCGTCAGCGCCGAGCCCGCCCCGGCGCCCGCCTCCGACCTGTTCGATCAAGACAGCCCGCCCTCCGAAGCGCTTCCTGAAGAGGCGCCCGAAGGGGAGATGGCCCCCGACTACGGCTATTCGTCCGGCGAGAGCGCTCCCTCGGCGGATGCCGCCTTCGCCAACTTGCCGGCGCTCGCCTCCCCCTACGATCACGAGCAGCCCCAGCCGGGACACGTCTACGCCGTCCCCGACGTTCCGCCGCTGATGCTCCCCGACGACTGGGAAGAGCGCGTCCGCGCCGCCGGGGCCGTGGCGTTCAAGGCCACCGCCGACCGCGCCAAGACGCTGGCCAACCTGAAAACCGCCCTCTCTTCCCTCCCCGACGAGGGCACCGCGCGCCTGCTCGACTTGCCCCCCGAACGCGTCGCACCGTTCCTCGGCATCGGCATCGGCTTTCTTCAGATCGAGGCGCTGTTCGAGGCGATGTCGCACGACAACGTCCTGGCCACCGCCGAGGTGGGCCACGACGTCGCCAGCGCCCTCGCCGCCCTCGAAGGGCCCGAGCCCAACGACTATCGTCCGTCCCTCCAGTCGGCCGCCGACCGCCTGCTGGCGGCGCGCGAGGTCGTCTACGCCGTCCCCATCTACCTCGTCGATCTGGCCCTCCTCGACGCCGATCGTCTCGACGCCCCCTGGCCCCCGGCGTTGAGCAAGGGACAACCCTGCAACCTGGTGGCTTGTAGCGCCCTGCTCGAACGACTGGGCAAGGAGCAACCCGAGCGCCTGGCTTCCCTGCGCGAGCTGCTGGCCGGCGACCTCGTCGAGGTCTGCGGCGGAACCTACGTGGAGCGCGAGGACGCCCTGCTCCCGCTGGAGTCGCAGTTGTGGAACCTTCTCAAGGGGCAGGACGCCTATCGCGAGCAACTTGGCCAGGACGTGAAGGTCTTCGCCCGGGCCCGCTTCAGCTTCCACCCTCAGCTTCCGCTCCTGTTGCAAACGGTAGGCATCGGCCGTGCCCTGCTGCTCGCCTTCGACGAGGCGGTGTTGCCGGCCCACCGCTCGCCGATGGTGAGCTGGCCCTCGCTCGACGGCAAGCAGGTCGATAGCTTCGCGCGTGCCCCCCACCCTGCCGACACGGTGCAGACCGGCTTCCACCTCGCCTACCACCTGCACCAGACGATCATGCAGGACCAGGCGGCCACCCTCGCCCTCCTCCACCGCGGCAAGGCCCCCGCGCCGTGGTACGACGACCTGCTCGAGTTGAGCCGCTTCGCGCCCGTGCTGGGGCGGTGGACCACGCTTTCGGGCTACTTCAACGAGGTGATGACGGGCGATTACACCTCGGCCGCCTCGGCCGACGAGTTCCACGGCGACTACTTGACCGAGCGCGCCGGCGGCGGAGAGCAGGGCACGCCCTCGCGCTACCGCGCCCCCAACCCCGTGAGCGCTTTCGCGCGGCAACAGCGCGGCCGGCGCCGGCTCGACGCGGCGTGGGCACTGGCGGCACTGTTGCGCAGCCTCGGCGGGCAGGTGGGCGCGGTGGAAGGCCAGCCTTTCGAGGAGTGGCTGCGGAAGCTCGAGGACCGCTTCGAGTCCCAGCAAGACCCAACGCCCGAGCAACTGTTGCAAGCCCAGGACCTCGCCGCGGCCGCGCTGGCGCAAAGGCTGATCGCGCGCGGGCAGGAGAACAACCCGGGCTTCCTGGTGCTCAACCCGTGCAGCTTCGCGCGGCGCGTCGCCCTCGACCTGCCCGGCGTGGCGGCCCCCCTGCCGCTGGCCGGCCCGCTCAAGGCCTGCCAGATCGACGGCGGCACCGCCCGCGTCGTGGTGGAAGTGCCCGCCCTGGGGTTCGCCTGGGTGCCGAAGACCGCAGGCCCCGCCGCACCGACCATCAGCGGGCGGATGCGCCTCGCCGACGAGCGCTGCGTGCGCAACGAGGTGCTCGAGGCCGAGGTCGATCCCGCCACGGGGGGCCTGCGGGCCATCCGCGACGTCCGCACGCGCGTCAGCCGGATGGGCCAGCAACTCGTCTACCAGCCCGGCAGCACCATGGTCGCCAAGTCGATCCAGACCAACTCGACGGGCCCGGCCTACGGCGAGATCGTGAGCGAAGGAGCAATTCTGGGGCCCCAGAAGGAGGTTTTGGCGACGTTCCGCCAGCGCTTCCGCGCGTGGATCGGCCGGCCGGTTCTCGACCTGCGCATCGAACTGTTCCCGACGGCCCCTCCCGAGGGCTATCCCTGGCATGCTTACTACGGCGCGCGCTTCGCCTGGCGCGACGAGCGCGCCCTGGTGCTGCGCGGCTCCAACGGCATCGCCTCGGTCACCAGCCACACGCGCCCGGAGACGCCCGACTTCCTGGAGGTGCGCGTGGGCCGGCAGAACACGGTGATCTTCCCCGGTGGGCTGCCGTTCCACCAGCGCCACGGCGGGCGGATGCTCGACGTGATCCTGGTGACGCCTGGCGAGACGGCGCAGGTCTTCGAGCTGGGCATCGGGCTGGACCGCGAGCACCCGATGCAGACGGCCCTGGGCCTCGTGAGCCCGGTGGCGGTCGTCCCGACCGACCGGGGGCCTCCGCACGTCGGGGCGGCCGGCTGGCTGTTCCACCTCGACGCGCCCAACCTGGTGATGACGAGCCTGCGCCCGGCCGCGGGGGGCGCCGGCGTGACGGCGCGCCTGCTGGAGTGCGCCGGCCACGGCGGGCCGGCGCAGCTGCGCTGCGTTCGCGACCCGGTGCGGGCGGCGATCGTGGACGCGCGCGACGCGGTGTTGCTCGACGCGCCGACACAGGGGGACGCGGTCCAGCTCGAAGTGCCGGCCAACGATTTGATGCAGGTGCGCGTCGAGTTCGCGTGAGCGTCAGGGCGCCCCAGCCGGCTCAGGAGGCTCGGCCGGCTCGGCGGGCGGGAACGCGTCACTCACCCGGCAGCGGAAGCCGGGGACGACGTCCTCGCCACTCAGTTCGCCGTCGGGGCCGACTTCGCTCGCCGTGCCGTCGAGGCGGCGGATGAGGATCGTTCGCGTCGGCGGGGAGACGATCCAGATGAGGGAGACGCCGGCTTCCCGGTACTCGGCGACTTTCCGATCGACCTCGTAATAGAGGTCGTTGGGGGAGACCACCTCGACGGCGAGGTCGGGAGCCAGGCGAGCGTGGCCTCGCGGCAAGCGCAGGCTGGGCATGCGAGCGAGGCGGACGAACGACACGTCGGGCTTGCGGATGAGCTTGGGCCGGTCGGGAAAGACCTGAAAGGATCCCTCGCCGCCCGCAACCCAGCCGAGGAGAGGGCTCTCGCAGTGGCTCCCGAGCAGGCGAACCAATCTTGCCCCGATGATGCCGGATTCGTAGCCCACGTTCTTCTCCACCAACTCGCCATCGACCATCTCGAAGCCATCGGGCACGTCGGGGAAGGCCTCTGCGAATTCCAGCGAGGGCGTCAGCAGCAGGTTCATCGTTTCTCCCTCCGAGAGCGGGGCCTTTCCTCCGTTGTAACCGACGGCTCGGCCTCGAACAACGGTTTCTCGACGTGGATCAGGCGGGCCCGAAAAGGAAACAGGCCCTTCGCGCGCTTCAGGGCGCCCCAGTCAGTTCGGGAGGCTCCGCCGGCTCGGCGAGCGGGAACAGGTCGCTCACCCGGCAGTGGAAACCGGGGACGACGTCCTCGCCGCTCAGTTCACCGTCGGGGCCAACCTCGCTCACGGTGCCGTCGCGGCGGCGGATGAGAACGGTGCGCGTCTGGGGGGAGACGACCCAGATGAGGGCGACGCCGGCCTCGCGGTATTCGGCGACTTTCCGATCGACCTCGTCATAGAGATCGTTCGGAGACACCACTTCGGCGGCGAGGTCTGGAGCGAAGCGCATGTCGCCGAGGGGGAGCGTGCCTCCCGGGAAGCGCCCGGGGCGGACGAACGACACGTCCGGCTTGCGGAGCAACTTCCGCTGACCGGGGAAGAGGTGGTAGCCCGCATCGCCCGGAAACGCCCACCCTTGCCCGGGCCCCCCGCAGTGGCCGCTGAGCAGATGGAAAAGGCGCCCGCCGACATAACTCGATTGTGTGCCCACGTTCTTCTCCGCCAACTCGCCATCGACCATCTCGAAGCCGTCGGGCACGTCGGGGAAGGCCTCTGCGAATTCCAGCGAGGGCGTCAGCAGCAGGTTCATCGTTTCTCCCTCCGAGAGCGGGGCCTTTCCTCCGTTGTAACCGACGGCTCGGCCTCGGACAACAGTTCCTCGACGTGGATCAGGCGGGCCCGAAATGGAGACAGCCCCTTGCCTGCGACCCCGAGGGGCGCCGGCAAGGGGCTAAATCTGGGCGAAAGTTGGCCGGAGGCAAGAACGGGCGGGGGCGATCCTGCTCCGGCCAGCGCCGGCGCGGCGGGGGGGCCGCGCCGGCGCTCCGTGGGCCAACCGCTCAGGGGCAAGCGCAGCGGGATGGGGGAGTGGTCCCGGGTGCGCCGTTCGCCCCGGTACGAGCCCACGGAGGCAGGGCCGAAGGCGGCGCGCTTTTCAGGCACGGCTCGCCAAAGAAGGTGCGGCACGACCCGAACACGAACGACGTGGTCGAGTGGAAGCTGTCGCAGCCGTAGCCGTTGAAGCTCGCCCAGCAGCACAGCGGCCGGTGGTGATGCAGCCAGTCGCGCACGGGCTTGTGCGAGGGGCTGTTATCGGCCGGGGGCACGCCGGGCGGCAGTTCCGTGGCTGCCGGATGCACCTTCGGGTAGGGACCATCGGCCCGGGCCAGGCTGGAGCAGACGCCACAGCCGAGCACCGCAGCCAGCACGGCGCGGCGCCATAGGGACGAATTCATGGTGAGCGTTCTCCGGTTGCGATCCTGCAACACGCCGCGGGGCCGTCCAGTGGCCCCTTCCGTGGCGCTCGGCGAGCGGGACGGGCCTGGTCCGCTCTTCGCGGTCAGCCTCGACCGGGCTCGCCCTGCCCAACGAACCTATCGGCAAGAACGGGCGCGGAGATGAGCGCACGGCGCGGAAGGGGGCGGGGTGGGAGCGCGCAAGAGGTAGGGAAGCAGCGGTGAGGAAGACTTTTCGTGGGACAGACAGCCTGTCCGACGGTGCCTCACGCCACCGCCGTTTTCCGCCCGGCGTCGGCCCCGCGCGCCTGCCACCACTCCAGGCAGCGGCGCAGCCCGCTCGCCACGTCGGTCGTCGGCAGATACCCCAGGTCCTGCTTCGCCCGCTCGACGTCGGCCTGGCTGTGGCGCACGTCCCCCACGCGCGCCGCCACGTGCGTCGGCGCGATGGTCGTCCCGAGCAGGGCGTTGAGGTGCCCCACCAGTTCGAGCAGCGTCGTGCGCCGGCCGCACGCAACGTTGTAGACCTTGCCGCTGACGCCGGGCGCCTCGGCCGCGAGCAGGTTGGCCTGCACCACGTCCTGGACGAACGTGAAGTCGCGCGACTGCTCGCCGTCGCCGCAGATGACCGGCGGCCGGCCTGCCGTCAGCGCCTGCACGAACAGCGGGACCACGGCCGCGTAGGGGCTGTCGGGCGCCTGGCGCGGGCCAAAGACGTTGAAGTAGCGCAGCCGCACCGTCTCCAGCCGGTAGACCTCGCTGAAGGCGGCGCAGTACTGCTCGCCCGCCAGCTTGGCCACGGCGTAGGGCGACAGCGGGCCCGTCGGGTCGCCCTCGCTCTTGGGCAGCCGCGCCGAGTTGCCGTATGCGCTCGAACTGGCCGCGTACACCACCCGCCGCGCCCCCGCGTCGC
Organism: Gemmatales bacterium; assembly: GCA_038239195.1. Taxonomy (GTDB): domain Bacteria; phylum Planctomycetota; class Planctomycetia; order Gemmatales; family Gemmataceae; genus JBBSEZ01. The sequence continues at coordinate 13,861 of JBBSEZ010000057.1, read as the reverse complement.
GCGCCGCCAGCAGAACGTGCAGCGTCCCATCGACACAGGCCCGGTGCGTCGCCAGCGGGTTGGCCACGCTGCGCGGCACCGACGCGAGGGCGGCCTGATGGAAGACCAGTTCCACGCCGCGCATCGCATGACGCACCGTTTCGAGATCGACAATGTCGCCCTCGATGACCTCGACGCGGTGGCTCACGCCCTCGAGGTTCGCGAGGTTGCCCGTGCTGAAATTGTCCAGCACGCGCACCCGGTGCCCGCGCTCGACGAGGGCCTCGACCAGGTGCGACCCGATGAAGCCCGCTCCCCCCGTTACCAGGCAGACAGCCATGTTTCACCTCAAGAGTTCTTGGTCGGCGGCAAACTGACGGGTGGATGCCAGCCCGACGCGCCAGCGAGGGAGCAGCAATCCCTCGCTGGCGCGTCGGGCTGCGATGGTTCGCTAGGCTTTGACGATCCGGCACCGCGGCGCGGACTGCCCCGCCGTCGCGTTGCGCGTATCGACCACCAGCCGGCAGTTGTCGGTAATGAAGTCGTAGTCGTAGCGCGAGTGATCGGTGACGATCAGCACGCAGTCCTGTTCGCCCAGCAGCTCCGGCGTGAGCGGCTCGCTGTCCAGCCGCACCGTGTGGTGGCGCATCCGGGGCAACGTCGGCACGTGCGGGTCGTTGTAGGCGACCTCTGCCCCCCGCGCTTGCAGCATCTCCAGGATCGCGAACGCCGGCGACTCGCGCGGGTCGTCCACGTCCTTCTTGTAGGCCACGCCCAGCACCAGCACCCGGGCCCCCTTCAGCGCCTTGCCGTCGTCGTTGAGCGCCTCCACCACGCGATCCATCACGTACTGCGGCATCGCGGTGTTGATCTCGCCGGCCAGCTCGATGAAGCGCGTGTTCAGGCCGTGCTTCCGCGCCGCCCAGGTGAGGTAGAAGGGGTCGATGGGGATGCAGTGCCCGCCCAGGCCAGGGCCGGGGTAGAACGCCTGGAAGCCGAACGGCTTGGTCTTCGCCGCCTCGATCACCTCCCAGACGTCGATGCCCATCGCCGTGAACACGCTCTTGAGCTCGTTGACCAGGGCGATGTTGACGGCCCGGTAGGTGTTCTCCAGGATCTTGCACGCCTCCGCGACGCGCGTGCTGGAGACCGGCACCACGCCATCGACGATCGGCTCGTAGAGCGCCACCGCCAGCCGGCAGCTCGTCTCGTCGAGCCCGCCGACCACTTTGGGGATGTTGCGGGTGGCGAAATCGCGGTTGCCCGGGTCCTCGCGCTCGGGGCTGTAGGCCAGAAAGAAATCCTCCCCCGCCTTCAGCCCGCTCTCCTCGAGCAGCGGCAGCAGCAGGTCCTCGGTCGTGCCGGGGTAGGTGGTGCTCTCCAGCACGATCAACTGCCCCGGCCTCAGGTGGGGCCGGATCGCCTCGCCGGTGCGCACGATGTACGACAGGTCCGGCTCGCGCGCCTCGCCCAGCGGCGTCGGGACGCAAATGATGATGGCGTCGGCGTCGGCGAAGGCGGACGGGTCGCAGGTGGCCTCGAACTTCCCGCTGCCGGCCAGCTCGCGCACGCGCTCGGGGCAGATGTGGCCGATGTAGCTCTCGCCGCGGCGGAGCTTCGCGATCTTGTCCGGGTCAATGTCGAAGCCGAGGACGGGATACCCGCCCCAGGCGAACGTCTCCGCCAGCGGCAGGCCTACGTAGCCCAGCCCCACGATCGCCACGCGCGCCGTGCGCTCGGCGATCCGCGCGGCCAGTTGGTCCGCCAGCGTGCTCGGGGAAGCCAGTTTCAGCGTCATGCCAGTTGCTCCAATCCTTGAAGAGGTTCGATCCGTGTCGGAGGTCATTCGTTGCGCCGCGATCCTACCCCCCTCTCCCTGTACTCGGGGAGAGGGAGGCAAGAAGGGTCGCCCGTCGTCAACGCATCCCATACTCGGCGAGCAGCTTGAGGGCGGCCTCCTGCTCGACCGGGTGCAACTTCGCCACGTCGAGGCCCTGGGCCTTCGCCTCGCGCAGCGCCGCCGACGCCCGCGCCCGCTCGCGGTTCTGGTGGTAGGCCCGCGCCAGGTGAAGCAGCCGCGCCGGCGTCGGCGCCTCGTCGGTCGCCTCCTTGAGGTCGTCGATAGCCGGCTCGTTTCGGCCCAACTTCAGGTACACCAGCCCGCGCGTGTCGAGCAGGTCGGGGCGCCGGCCCAGGCCGTTGACCGCCGCCGTCACGTGGCGGAGCGCTTCCTCGCTGTCCTCGCCGCGATGACACATCAGCCACGCCAGGTTGTTCAGCGCCACGACGTTGTTCGGCTCCTTCTGCAACACGCGGCGATACAGTTTTTCGGCCTCGGCATAGTTGCCGCGCTTGTCGTACAGGTCGGACAGGTGCATCAGCAGCACGACGCTGCCCGGCTTCTTCTCGATGGCCTGCTCGAGCAGGCGCGCGATCCGGTTCACCTGAGCGTCGGTCGGGCTCATCGCACGCAGCAGCGCCACGCTGACCCCGCCCACTGCCTCGGTTGTTACCTTGCCGTCGCGCCAGAGCTTCTCGCACATTGCATAGGCCTCGGGGTAGCGCTTCTGCCGGCCCAGCGACGCCAGTACCAGCAGCACCTCGTCGGGCTTGGCACCGGGGCGCTCCACGTGCTTGACCAGCAGCTCGACCGCCTTCTTGCCTTTGCCGCGCGCTTCCAGCAGGCGCACGCGCAGCTCCACGCTGGCGAACGCGTTCGGGGCCAGCTTTCGCTCGCGCTCGAGTTGCTCCAGATCGGCGACGAGCTTGTCGGCCCGCTTCAGGTCGCCCGGCAGCTTTTTCTGCACGATCAGCCCCATGGCCCGCTGGGCCAGGTACTGCGGCGTCTTCGGCGCGTTGCGCAACAGGGCCTCCAGCTCCTGCTGCGCCTTCAGCACGTTGCCCTCCTGGTCGTACATCAGCGACAGCACGTACTGATCGTCGGCGGTGAGGGCGCCGCGGCGGCGCAGGTCTTCCAGCAACTCGATGGCGCGCTTGCGGAACTGCTTCTGCCGCTGCGAGGCCAGCACCCGCGCCTTGGCGCGCTGGTTCTCGGTGTTCTCCGAGCTGCCCGCCTCTTCGCGGCCCAGCCGGCCTTTCGCGTCGAGCCGCAGGCCCACCAGCGTCAGCGCCTCGGTGAAGCGCACGTAGTCGGTGCCGCTCGCCAGCACCAGCGCCAGGCTGCGCTTCGCCCACTCCCGGTTGGGCTTCGAGTCCTTCTGCGCCAGCAACTGGCGCAGCAGCGGCTCCGCCTTCTTCATCTGGCCCGTGTTGAGGTAGAACGCCGCCACTGTCCGCACCACGCCAGCGTCCTTCGGCTCTCGGCTCAGCGCTTTCTGGTAGTGACCCTGGGCCTCTTTGATCTTGCCGATCGACTGATAGCAGCGCGCCAGGGCCAGGGCCTTGTGCTCGTCGAGCAGCTTGCCCTTGGCCCGCTCGATGGTCGCCAGCGCCTGCTCGGTCTTCTTGTGCTCGGCGAGGAAGTGGACCATCGCCACCCACGGCATCGGATCGTTGCCGGCCACGTCGAGGGCCTTGGCGAACTTCTTCTCGGCCTCCTCCGCTCGACCGGCCTGCCAGAGCACCTGGGCCATCCACACCAGGTCTTTCGGGTCGGTGGTCTCCTCGCTTACCAGAGAGTGCGCCTGCTTGAGGGCCTCGACCGTATGTTTCTGGCGCAGCGCGACGGTTACGGCCAGGCGCCTCAGCTCGGCGTTGCCGCGGAGCGACTTCTTCAGCCTCTTCAGCTCGACGTCGGCGGCGTCGTTGCGGTCCTGCTCCGTCAGCATCGTGATGAGCTTGCGCGCCGCCCCCAGGCTGGTGTCGCCGTTCTTGATGGCCTCCTGCAAGTCCTTGATGGCCTGCTGGGTGTTGCCGGTCAGCGAGGCAATCTCCGCCCGCGCCAGGAAGACCGGCGCCCACGACGGCCGCTGGCTCAACACCTGGTCCAGCTCCAGGCGGGCCTTCGTCAGCAGGCCCTTCTTCGCCTTCTCGTCGAGCGAGCCGTTCTTCACCTGCCAGATCAGCTTCAGCGCCACCCCGTAGCGGTGGTAGGCGCCCGAGCTCTGCTCCACCTTGCGGATCTCTTCGAGGGCCCGATCCATCCGCGCCTCGTTGCCCTCCCGGATGGCGAGGTCGAACAGCAGCAGCCGCAGCCGCAGGTCGCCGCGCTGCCGCGGAAGCGCGGCCAGCTTCTCCCAGAGCCGGCGCGCTTCTTCGACTTCCCCGCTCTGGAATTGCGCTTCGGCCAGCCCGCTTAGAAGCCGGGACTGGTCCTCCTCGGAAAACTTGCCCGCGCCCCGGGCCAGCTCGCGAAGGCGCTCCTTCAACGCGGCCCGGTCTCCGCCGAAAGCGTAGCGGGCCTCCGCCAGCCGCAGCGTGACCCGATCGCCCAGCTTCTTCTTCCCCTCGTCCAGGATCGTGCGCGCCGTTTCGAGGTTCTTGTCCCGCTCGGCCTGGTTGGGCGCTTTCTGGCCCAGGTACAAGTCGGCCAGCGCCGCAGTCAGCTCGGCTTCCTCCTTCGGCTTCGCCTCGCGGGCCCTCCGCAGTACGACCACCGCCTCGTCGAGCTCGTTCTGCCGGACGAAGGCCTCGGCGCGGAGTAGCGCCAGTTCGACGAGGGCCGTCGGGTTGTGCTTCGCCGCCTTGTCGAGCCCGCGCTCCACGCTCTTCCAGTCCGGCCTGTCCGCCTGCATCTGCCGCTGGACCTCGAGCCGTGCGACGTCGATCAGCACGCGGGGGGGGAAGCGCTGTCCGGTCATCATGTGCTTGTAGATGATGGCCGCCTCGTCGAGCTGGCCCTGCGCCCAGCGCGCCGAGGCCATCCCCAGGTGGGCCGTCACCGAGCTCGGGTCCCAGTCGGTGACGCGCTTGTAGGCGTCGAACATCATCTTGGGCTCTTCCAGCTTCTCGTAGCACTGGCCGAGGTAGAGGTTGGCCTGCGCCACGAGGTCGGGCTGCGACTTGAGCACCGCCCGCGCCCGCTCGAACAGCGCCGCCGCCTCGGCCCACCGCCGCTCGTGGACCAGCAGCCGGCCGCGCAGGTAGTCGCCCGCCGCGGGGATGTGGGTCTTCTTCATGCCCTCGATCGTCTCGCGCACCTGTGCGATCAGGCCCTCCTTGCGGCTCACCTCCGGGGCGCCGTCGCGCTTGCCTTCGAAGCGGTCGAGCTCGTCGAGCACGAGGTTGGCCTTGTGCCATAGCAACTGGAAGCGCGCGTACTCGGCGAGCGGCCCCGGCTGCTTGTTGATCTGGTCCAGCCCGCGCTGGAGGTAGCCCGAAGCCAGCTTGCGGTGCTCCTGGAGCTCCCGCTCGCGCTGGGCGAGGGGCACGGTGCCCTCCTTTTCCATGGCGGACCGGCCGCGCAGGCGCTCCAGGTCAGCCGCGGCGAGCAGCACGTCCACCGACCCGGGCTTGGCCTTGAGCGCCCACGCGACGTCCTCGGCCGCCTCCTCCAGGGGAAGCTGGCCCTTGCCGGCCGCCGTGCGGAGGGCCAGCAGGTCGAAGTCGCGCCGGTAGCGCCAGCGCGTCAGTGCCGAGAGGTGCGACGCCTTGTTGCGGGCCACCAGCTCGTCCATGGTCCGGTTGGCCTCTTCGTGGTTGGCCTGGCGCTTCCCCGGGTCGGCCTCCTTGCTGCGGCGCAGCAGGTAGGCCAGGCGCGCGTAACTGTGCTGCAGCTCGGGGGCGTTGCGCAGGGCCAGCCGGTAGCAGCTCATCGCCTCGACCGGGCGCTGCTCCGCGTCCATCACCTGCCCCCAGTAGCACTCCAGCGCGCCCCGATCCTCGCGCTGCTTGCGCTCCTCGGCGTTCCCTGCAACCGCCGGGGGCAGGCCCTTGGCCCGGGCTGCCACGTCGGCGCGGATGCGCTCCTGCATCAGGTCCCAGGGGAGGAGCCGCGCGAGGTGATCGCGTGCGTCCTTGGGCCTGCCGACCTCGAGCGCCACCTTGACGGCCAGCCGGCGGAGGTCGGGACGGTCCTCCACGCGCAGCACGTCCTCGAGGAGCCGCAGCGAGCTGCCGCGCGCCTTGGCGCTGCCGACGAACTCTTCGCCGGCGTAGACCTTGGCCAGGTTGGCCTTCTCCTCGGTGTCGCGCGGGTTGAACTCGAGGTAGCGCTGCAGGTATTGCGCCATGCGCTTGACCTGCCCCTGGTCCTCGGCGCGCTTGGCCTGCCACAGCAGGGCCTTCGCGATGCGTTGATACTGGAAAGAATGCACGGCGAAGACGGTGCCGCTGAGCACGACCGTGCCGATCAGCAGCCCCAGGAACAGCTTACCGTTGATCTTACGCATCCGAGGTCGTTCCAAAAGGGTGCGGCCCCCGACGGGGGCCCTGCGCGAGTGGCTCGCGAGCCACTCGCCGAAGGGCGCCCTGGGGAGGCACGGGGGGAGACACGGACGGGGAGCGCAACGCGGCCCCCTGCCCACGACAGGAAGGGTGGAAGGCGAGAAATCGGCCAGGGGGGAAGAAGCCACTCATCTCGAGGTCGCTCGTCCGGGGTGCTTGGGCTTGGCGAGGGAAAGCGTGCGAGCAAAATCGTCAGGGCGTCGGGCGTTCTCCGGTTGTGTCGAGCAGGCTGGGCCGGCCTGCCCGGACATGCGACGGCGGATGTCCGGGCAGCGGTCCAGCAGTTGCCAACGGGGCGGTTCGTCGCGACTTCGAGCGGGCCTGGGCTACCGCGTGCCGAGCCCTCATGCCACCAGCGCGAGCCGGGCCTTGGCCCGACGCTTGCGCCACGAGGCGAAGCCCAGAAAGCTCATGCCGAGGCCCGACAGCAGCATCGTCGAGGGCTCCGGGGTGCTGACCGTCGTGATGCTGAGCGTGCTGATGGCCACGTGGAACCCAATGGCCCCCGCCTGGGTCTGGTCGGGCGGCCCCGGCGGCGCGAACGGGTTCCCCGACACGGTGAAGTTCCAGTCCCCCAGCCCCGCCGTCTGCGTGGCAAACGGGGTGTTGGTGATGTTGGCATTGTCGGTCGAGAACGTCCCCCCCAGGCTGCCGCTGAAGTTCAGCGTGGCGGTGTGAAGGCCGTTCGAGTCGGTCATCGTCAGCACCAGGGCGAGGCCATACCCGCCGTTGGTGACGAACGACTGCGGCGGGGTGCCGGGAGAAATGAAGACGCGCAAGTTCGTCGCGACGACGTCGGAACTGCCGACCGCGGTCTTCGTCAGATCGTTCGTCAGGGTGACGCCGGCGTTGGGGTTGCCGTCCGCCGTGATGGCCGTGATCGGCACGCCCGGGTTGCCCGGCAGCGTGGGAGTGAAGTTGTACGTCCACTGCACCGCATCGGGCGTGCTCGGATCGGCGCGAGCGACGGTCCCCGCAAGCAGCAGGGCGACGACGGGCGCGCAGGCATAGAAATACCGTTTCATTAGCGTGGGTCCTTTCCTGTCCGTGGTCTTGACCACACTGAACGACTTGGCCGGGGCGATCTCATGCGTCCTACGCGAGGTCGTACCGGGAGGAAGGAGCAAGTCTGAAGAGCAGCAGAACACCTCCGCGTGCAACTCGAGTAAGGGCAGTCCATCCGCTGGGCCACTTTGCCCATTGGAGGACACACTCTAAGCAAGGGGCCAAGTCCTGTCAAGAACAGCGCTCGTCCTTAGTTCTTGGGGCTTAGCAAAGAGGGCCCGTCTGTCTTCTGCCAAGCACCAAGAACTAAGCACTGGCGACAACTTGCGCCGGGGCCCATCGTTCCTCGGCCAGCTCCCACACGCCTGGGCCGGGCAGGTACGTGAGGGCCCCGTCGCGATCCTCGACCTCGAAAGGCCCCTCGCCTTCGAGGCGCACCGTCGTCCTTCCGGCCCGGTCGAAGTGGGCCTCCACCTCGCGCAGTCGCCCCGAAACGCCACGCAGGTTTCTTCCGGCCAGTTCCAGACGCGCGGCCGGCGGACTAGCCAGGCCCACCCCCACCTCGACGTGCAAGCGGGCGGGGGTGGAGGCCCGCAGGCGCCAGGGCACGTTGCAGCACGCCACCCGGTTGGCCGGCGGCGCCACGTCGAAGTCGCGGAAGTCGTTGGGATTGCCGGATCGGCCCGCCTCCGCCGCCTTGACGAGGTTGTGGGCCTCGCGGGCGCTGACGTAGTGCAGCCGGAAGGGGGGCCGGTTCCACCAGTGCTCCATCGCCGAAAACATCTCGTCGGTCGCGCCGCCCAGGAACGAGGCCCGATTCTGCATCGCGTGCGTCGAGAGCTTGACGAACGCCCACTCGGGCCGGCCAACCACGTGGACGTGCGACGACAGCCAGCCGTGCAGCCGCTTCGGGCTCGCCGGCGAGGTGTTCTCGAGCGACCCGTCATCGACGCAGCCGGTCCAGCCGTTGAACGCCGTTGGGCCCTGGAAGATCATCAGGTCGCCGGACGGCCCGCGGCCCACCTCGGCGGGCGTGCCCGTGTCGTAGGACTTGCGCCGCCCGTCTTCCCGCGCGTAATAGATCGAGTTGGTGGTGCGCGGCTGGGCGTGCGAGCCGAGGGCGGGGAACGTGAAGTCGGCGTAGCAGCCGGCGTCGCGCAGGGCCCACAGTTCGGTGGGGCAACCGCTCAGTTGGGGGTCGCCGGCGCCGTCGTCCAGGGCCGAATTCCCGGCCACGTAGCCGAAGCGGCGCCGCGGCCGGGCCTCGGCGCCGAGCATGGCGCCGTAGGAGTTGAACCAGTCGAGGCCACGCTCCAGCGCCTGCGCGAACGAGGCGTGCGTATCGAACCCGTGATGGAGGTGGAACTCGACCTCCCCGAAGCCGCGAAACGCCGAGGCGCTCAGCTCGCGCAGACACCCGGCATTGGGATAGTCGCAGCGATAGAACCAGGTGTGCTGCGGGTGCCTGCCGTCGCTGTCCAGGTGGCGCCCGGCGAGCGCTTCGTAGTCCTCGCACCAGGAACGCACCGCATCGACGGCGACGGCGTCGCCGAAGCGCCGGGCCGGCTCGAAGTGATCGGAGAAGAGCACGATCACGTCGATCGGCTGGTCGGGCGCGAAGGCGCGGCGATCGAAGCGGGGGCCCCGGCGCAGGTGGTCGAGGAGCCAGCCGCCGCGCAGCGCGTGCCAGCGCAGGAGCCGGTAGGTCAGCAAGGGCAAACGGGCGAGGGACTGCCAGCGGGCCGGTCGTGCCTCGGGGTCGAAAGAGCGTGCGGCGGTGGACATCGGAGGTTCCCGGTTCGGTTGCGGATCGTCTCGCAGTCGAGATCACTGGGTTGGAGGGCAACGTTGCCACGAAGGAGCAAGAACGGCCGGCGCCGCGCGCGGGCGGGGCCCGAGGAAGGCCGGCGTCACGCTTGACCGGCTGAACTGGAACTTTCCCGAAGGGGCGCGCGGCAGTTCGGCCACGATCTCGAGCGCCGCGTCGGCGGGCTCGCCCAGGTAGCGACGGGTGGCGGCGCGCAGGTAGGCCCCATCGGCGTCGGCCTGGAACCCGGGGCCTGGCTTGACCCGGTAGGTGACGGCCCCCGCGCGATCCTGATGGATCTGCACCTGCCCCAGGCTCGGCCGCTGCGCGACGACGTAGGTGGCCAGGAACACGCCCGAGACGAGTTGTCCGGCACAGCCGACCAGGAAGTCGGTGACGCGCCCGGCCACGCGCTCGAGGCGAGGCAACGACCGCCCGCAGGAGCATGCGCCGGGGGCCCAGGCGCCGAGGTCGCCGATGCGATAGCGGATCAGCGGCATGGCGCGGTTGAGCAGGTCGGTGACGAGGATGGCGCCCATGGTCCCCGGCTCGGCGGGGCCGTCGGGCGTTTCGATTTCGAGATAAAGCCCCTCCGCCATGACGTGCAGGCCGGAATGAGCGGGGCACTCGCTGGCGATGACGCTGACTTCGCGGCAGCCGTAGCGGTTGAACACGGGCGCCCCGAAGACGCGCTCGAGCAAGGCGCGGTCCTCGGCCTCGAGCACCTCGGCCGAGGTCACGATGGCCCGGGGCCGAGGCGGGACCAGGCCGCACGTTTCGAGGTAGCGCGCGAACAGCACGGCGGCGCGGGCGTAGGCCTGGATGATGCCCGGCTCGAACTGGCGCAGGGCGGCGAGGAAGCCGAGCATGGTCTCCTCGGTCAGCGCCCCGGTGTCGAGCCAGAGCGGCTCGCGCAACAAGGCGCCGCGAAGCCGCGAGCGCCAGTTGTCGGCGGGCCGGTCGGCGGGGGCGCCCCAGATGACGGCGGCGCGGTCGCCGACCTCCCAGCCGGCCCAGCGGTTGTGGCGCACGGTCGCGGCGGCGCGCGAGCATTTCCGATCGCGGCTCAGATAGAAGACTATGGGCTGGCCGGTGGACCCGCCCGTCTGGTTGCGGATCAGGTCCGCGCGGGGCCAGTTGGTGGCGAGGAGCCGCGCGCCGTGCTCCTGGACGTCCTGCTTGGTGAGCGGCGGCAGGGCGCGGCGGAGGTCCTCGGGGCTGCGCAGGTCGCCGGGGTGGGCGCCGCTCTGCTCGAAGCGCTCCCGATAGAACGGGCAGTTGGCGTACGCATGGCCGAGGAGATCGCGCAGGCGCTGCCACTGGAGGGCGCGCAGCGCATCGGCGGAGAGGAACTGGCTGCGCTCGAACTGGCGCTGGTAGCAGAGCTGAGCGCTCTCGCCGCGGCGCCAGAGCGCCAGCGGCATCACCACGTTGCGGAGCAAATGCGGGTAGAACGGCATGAGCGAGGAGCTCCTCCATGAGCAGGCTGCACATCCGGGTAGAGGGAGTGTAAATCGGCTGCCTTGGAAAGACAAGCCCAACTGGGGGCTCGAGGCGGTTGGGGCGCCCGGGGCCTTCTCAGGTGCGGAGGACGAGGTAGAACGAATGAGGATGGGTTGTTGCCGACATGGTTCGTCCTCCTTGAAGGAACAGGCTCGCTCTGGCGCTCCGGCCGGAAGGCAACATCATGGGCAAGGTGCGGGCGCCGGGTCAAGCCCGGAAAGGGCGCGACCTTGCTCGGGGCGTGCCCGCGCTGGTGGAGCCGTTAGCGCGGAGCGGAGCGCGTCCGATGCGCCCGGCGTGGCGCGGGCAGGGCAAGTCACCCGACCACCTGGCCAACGCTCCGAGGGGTGGCCCCGTGGCTTTCGCTCCCCAAGTCCTTGCTCAATCGGCGCTTGTGCCAGCGCAGGGGAGTCGATTGGCCACGGGGCCACGGTGGACAGGTGCCTCTGGCGCGGCACGCAAACGTCTCTCCCGGCCAGCGCGAGGGGCGCAGCGAAGGCCGCAGGTGCTTGACCGAGGGCGCGGTGTGGCGGTAGAAGAGGAAGGGCAGAACGCTGCCGGGGGCTATTCAACCTCCAGGGGAGAGGCCCGGCAGCAGGACCAGCGATTCTGTCCAACAGGGGCCTCCGCGACGAGAGCGCGGACAACAACTCCAGCCGGAAGTGATCGAGAGAAAACGCCTCGCCCACCTTTGAGAGGCTATCCGGGAAGTGCGGAGCTCGCGCCAAGCCTGCGGAAGAACTCGAACAGAAGGCAACGAAGACAACGAAGACAACGAAGACAACGAAGGAAGCAGAGACAATGCGGCCTTCCTCCCCGTGTCTCGCGGTGCGCCGCGGGCCCCTTCCTCCTTCTTCTTTCTTCGTTGCCTTCGTTGCCTTCTGTTCGAGTTCTTCTGTGGCCGCGCTCGCATCGTCCAGCGATCAGACGGGCCTCGCCCTCGCGTGCTTGCAGAGTGCGGTTTGCCGCAGGGGTCGCCTGCGCCGTTGCAATCGACCCTTGTCCCACCAACGTGCGCCGGCCAGAAAAAGGCGTTCGGGAAGGAGGCCCCGGCCCATGCGCGTAGCTCATTTCGTCCAGCGCTACCCCCCCGCCCTGGGAGGCTCGGAAGCCTACTTCGCCCGGCTCGGCCGTTGGCTCGCGGCCGCCGGCGACGACGTGACGGTCTTCACCAGCAACGCCGTGGACCTTCAGGCCCTCTGGTCGCCGGTCGGCCGTTGTCTGCCCGCCGGTGCGAGCCGGGAACACGGCGTCGAGGTCCGGCGTTACAACCTGTGGCGGATGCCGGGCCGCCGCTGGCTGCTCAAGCCCCTGTCGCTGTGGCCGCACCGCGGGTGGCAGGCCCTGACCCTGACGTGTAACCCCATCAGCGCGCGGATGTGGGCCGACGCCGGCCGCAGCCCCGAGCGCTTCGACCTCGTCCATGCCACGGCCTTTCCCTACGCCTTTCCCATCGCCTGTGCCCGGCGGCTGGCGCGGCGGTTGGGCGTCCCGTTCGTCCTGACCCCGTGCGTCCACACCGGCGACCCCGACGACCCGGCCGACGCGACGCGCCGCGCGTTCCTGCGGCCCGCCTTGATGGAGCTGGCGCGTTCGGCCGACCGCGTCTTCGTGAAGACCGAGGTGGAACGCGAGGCGCTCCATCAGCGCGGCGTGGCGCCCGAGCGGCTGCTGGTGCAGGGCGACGGCCTGGACCGCGAGTCGTGTACGGGCGGCGACCGGGCCCGGGCGCGGGCGGAATGGGGCGTCGGGCCGGAGGACGTGGCGATCGGCCACCTCGCCAATAACAGCGTCGAAAAGGGCAGCGTCGATCTGCTGCGCGCGGCGGAACGGGCCTGGGCTCGAGGCGGTCGATTTCACGTTGTCCTCGCCGGCCCGGAGATGCCGAACTTCCAGCGCTTTTGGCGAGCGTACCGCCCGACGGAGCGCGTGTGCCGACTCGGCGCGCTGGACGAGCGGCAAAAGCGCAACTTCTTCGCCGGGCTGGACGTCTTCGCGCTGCCGAGTCGGTCGGACTCCTTCGGCCTCGTGCTGCTGGAGGCGTGGGCCAACGGGGCGCCGAACGTCGCCTACCGGGCGGGGGGCGTGGCGTGCGTCATCCGGCACGAACAGGACGGCCTGCTGGTGCCCTGCGGCAACGTGGACAGTCTGGCGGCAGCGCTGCTGCGCGTGTCCACCGACACGGACCTGCGGCGTCGGCTGGGGGAGGCGGGCCGCCAACGCACGCGACACGAGTTCGAGTGGGAGGACCGAATGCGGTTTGTGCGGGAGGTCTATCAGGAGTTGACCTGCGTTTGACGCCCCAGCGCCTCCCACCGGGGCTTCGGGTTGCGTCAGCCCCGACCACTACTTCGCGAACCTTGCCACCGTCTCAACAAGTTTCCTCCGTGGAGTGCGGCGAGCTTCGGTGAAGTCCTCCTCACGAATTCGCCGATAACAATGTGTCGGTCGCGATCCCCTGTGGACGGACGCGCGCCCGCCCTCGCCTGCCCCACCAACCGCGGGGGCAGTGGTCGGGCCCTTTCCCGACCATCCTCTTCCCGCTCGACGTTGCCCCAACCACCCCGAGAGCCTCCCCATGAGTCAGGACAGTAACACCATCCCCTTGGCCCCCGATGACGACACCCTCTCCGTCAAGGAGGCCGCCGCCCAGCTCGGCGTCTCGCGCTACACCCTGCGGCGCTGGCTGGGCGGCGGGACCTCCCTCGGCGGGCGCGACGTGGTCCTGCGCTCGCTCAAGGTGAGTGGCCGCTTCCGCATCCCCCGCGAGGCGCTGGCCGAATTCGTGCAGGTCTGCAACCTGAGCGTCGCGCTGCCTCCCGAGGGAGCGGGGATCAACTGGAAGGCGCACGAGGCGGCCGAGAAGGTGCTCGAGCGGCAACTCGGGGCCAAGCGCAAGGCGGGCTGATTGGGTGGGGCAACGATTCCGGGAGGGCCCCGCCAAGCCGCAAGCGGCGGGCCCCGGCGCTCTGCCGCTTGCGGCCTGGCGATCCGCGCTCCCGGATCTTTGGCCCCACCCACCAGGAGGTCGCCCCTTGCCGCCCTCCCTTCTCGCGATAGAACGCTTGGGGCCCCGCCAGGCGGGCCGTTCAGGAGGTCAGGTCTAGCTGTGGTGCTTTGCACCGGGGCGGCGTTGCGCCGCCCGAGCGTCTGGTCTGTCATGCATCGCGAGGAAGGCTGTTTCAGCCCCGCTATCGGGCGATCGCCCCCCGCGCGGCGGGT
>JBBSEZ010000056.1:0-31301 GCA_038239195.1 Gemmatales bacterium | reverse complement strand
CTTCTTGCTTGGCGTTTCGCGCGCCGATCAGCGCCGTTCTTTCGGGAGGCGCATCAACTTGCCCGGCTGCACCTTGAGAGTGCGCAGACACGCCGACAGCCCCGCCGCGAACGCCGTCGCCTGGCCCGTGCCCTGGTCGTCGTCGTAGGACAGCACGTCGGGCTTTTGGAGTAGCGCCAGGTTGTAAGGCGGGCCCGGCGCGCTGAACGGCTGGGCTGACCCGTCGCGGTCGGCCGCGCCCACCGTGATGACGCGCCGGGCGTCCGCCGGCATGCCGATGCTCCCGGCGGGGCTGACGTAGCTGGTCCAGACGGCCCGCCCGTCTCCTGCGACCGTCTGCACGAACAACCGCGGGCGCACCTCGGTGAACTTCTTGCCGACCGGCAGGCGCGCCTCGCCGGGCAGGTGGATGCTGTCGGCCAACTTGCCCTCGACGCGGAGGGCGTAGCGGCCCGCCTTGGCGACAGCGAACTCGATGACCTGTTCGTAGGTGGCGAAGTTCGCCGCCTGCACCAACCGCTGAGGCGTGCCGGCCGACTGCGCGACGACGCTCAAATCGTCGGCGGGCCGGGCCTTGCCGTCGGGATCGAACTGGTGAAGGAGGACCAGGCGCAGCTTGTTGAGCGGTTCGCGGTAGGGGTCCTCGCCGGCGCGCACCGGCACCGGGTCGTGGGCCTCTTTCCACTGCAGCGAGATCCGCACGCGCGCGTTGGCGGGGAGGTCGCGCCCCGTCTTCCCGCCCGCTTCCCAGCCGAGGAAGTTGAGCTCGCGCGTCCACCCGCCGGGCGGAAGGCGCGTGTCGGGAGCGTTGAGCTCCATGACTCCATTCTTGTCGACGTCGCGGAACGGCCCCGTCCACGCCTGGCCGCGCGTGTCGCCGGCCGCCTGAAACCAGGTCGCAGCGCCGAACGGTCTATCGTCGAAGTATCGGCTCAGAGCGCTCCCGCCGTCCACCGGGTAGCCTTCGCTCCAGACGAGGGTGGAGGCGACGATGTTCACGCCCTTGAGCCCCTTGACCTGCTTGACGTGTTCGAGGTAGCGGCGCAGGCGCTGGCCGAGGGCCTTATCGTCCTTGTCGAAGTCGTCTTGTTCCTGGAAGTAGGCCTTGCGGGCAGCGCGGGCGTCGGGCGTGTCGCGGAAATCGTCGAGGGTGGCCTTGCGCTTGGCGATGATGGCGTCACGCCGGTCCTCCATCGTTTCGCGGTCGGCGGTCAACTTCCGCAAGCTCTGCTCGATGCCGAAGGTGCGGTAGGTCTCTCCGTTGATGGCCCGCGCCGCCGCCTCGAGCATGTAGGGAGCGGCCGGGTCGATGCGCACGAGCGTCAATTTGGCCTCGGGCGCGGTGGCGAGGATGGTCTGAGCATAGCGAGTGCCGGGGCCAGCAACTTCTCCGGGGGGGAAGGGGCCCGGCAAGAGGCTGCTATTGCGCTCGCGCGTCATGTCCACGAGGACGGGATCGGGCAGGGCCTTGCCGTCGAGCTTGCGGCCCTTGAGCGCCTCCCAGCCGCGGAAGTTGTCGGCGACGACGGCGAGGTGAATGCCCTTGCCGCGCTTCTTGATCGCGTGGAGCCGAAGCACCCCGCTGGCCTTGAGCGGTTGAAACTCGCCGGCGCGGGGCAGCACGCCGGGCGACGCCACGCGCGCCTGGCGCGGCAGGCGCACCGCCACGACCTCGTCGAGGGCGGCGAGCTTGGTGGCGAGCGGGGAAGGGGCGCCGCGCACGGTGACGAGTTGCCCAAGGCGGCCCTCGATGACGAGGCCGGGCTGGGCAAGCACGGCCGCCCAGGTGGCGTCCTCCGCCCCGGGCGCGTTGGCGAGAATCACCTCCATGCGCGTGGGGCGGGCGGCGCGGTCGGCGTCGGCCAGTACCTCGCGCAGTTCGGGCGTGAGTTTTTCTTGCCCGGGCGGGACGGCGGAAGGCGCTGGCCGGGAAGAGGGCAGGGGCAGATCGGGCCGGGCCTCGATGAGGCGTACGGCCGAGGTGCGCTGAAAGGGCGCCGGCTCCTTTTTCCCCGCGGGCGTTTTGCGCAGGTCCTCGAGGATGGTCTCCAGCGACTCCCGGGGAGTGGTGCCGAGCAACCGGGAGTGATTGCGATGGTCGTAGCCGACCGCCTCGACGAAGCCGAGGCTGGCGAGCACCTTGGCGACCTGACCGTGGAGCCGGAGCTGCTGCTCGGGGAGGAGCCCTTCGAGAATGCGGAGATCGACGCGGACGGCCTCCTTTTTGTCGTCGGGCAGTTTGGCCTTTTCGGGGACGAGGAGGACGGTACGCACATGCCGTTGGCGGAGGAGCCGGGCGACGGCCCCGGAGGAGAGGGCGCCGTTGAGGCGTGTGGCCGAGGCGTCCTCGGGCTCGGAGTCGGGCACTTCCTCCTCGGGATCGCGCTGGAAGCCGATCTTCTTGAGGTACGCCATCATCTCGTTGTACTGGCGCAACCGCTCGGTCGAGAAAGCGACGATCTGGTAGCGAATGCGCACGTTGTAGAGGGCAGGAGGAGGAGGAGCGGCCGGCCCGGGCGACGGGCCGATGGGGGCTGCCGCCCGGAGCAGGAGCGGGAGGGCGCAGGTCAGCAGGCCGAGGGTGAGCAGTTTGAATCGGGACATGTTGGCGCTCCGGGGCCGAGGAACTCATTCTGACAGGTGCGGCCGGGTTTTGCCAGACAGCGCCCCGCAATCATTATGCCACAACGCGGGCGCGCGTTGGGCTTGCCGCGGGCCCGCCGGGTGGCGAAAGTGAGAGAGCGTCGGGGCGCGCCCGCCGGTCGTGCGGGGCGTGCCGGGGAAAAGGAAGGCGACGGTTGAGCGGGAGGCCGCATGTCGTTTGCGAACCAGGTGGCGATCGTGACGGGCGCTTCGAGCGGGATCGGCCGGGCGCTGGCGCTCGAACTGGTGAAGCAGGGAGCGCGGGTGGGCCTGGTGGCCCGGCGACGCGAGCAGTTGGCAGCGCTGGCCGAGGAAATCAAGCAGGCCGGCGGGCTCGCGGCGTTCGCCGTGGCCGACGTGGTGGACCGCGAGCAGACGGTAAACGCGATCCGGCAAGTGGCGAAGGAGCTGGGCCCGGTGGACCTGCTGATAGCGAACGCCGGGGTGGGCGCGCCGACGGTGCTGGAGCCGCTGAACGTCGGCGACCTGGAGAAGATGTTCCAGGTGAACGTGTTTGGGATGATCTACGCCATCGAGGCCGTGCTGCCGGAGATGTTGCAGAGGAAGAAGGGCCACCTCGCGGCGGTGTCGAGCATGGCGGCGTACAAGGGGCTGCCGGGAGAGTCGGGGTACACGGCGAGCAAGGCGGCGATGAACAATTTCCTGGAGGGGCTGCGAATTCAGTTGCGGGACAAGGGGATCGCGGTGACGACGATCTGTCCGGGGTTCGTGAAGACGCCGATGACGGACGTGAACGAGTTTCACATGCCGTATTTGCTGGGGGCGGAGGAGGCGGCGCGGCGGATGGTGCGGGCGCTGCGGCGAAAGAAAAAGGTGTACAATTTCCCCTGGCAGATGTCGGTAGTGATGAGGGTGACGGGGTGGCTGCCGGACTGGGTGCTGGCGCGGGTGATGGCGAAGTATAACGAAAACCCGCCGTTCCCGAAGGGGCCGATTTGACAAGAGGCGACGTGGGAGAATTGGGGCAGGATAAGCGGGGCATCGGCAAACGACAGCCGGGCCCTGTTGCATGGTCTTCCGGAACACTACTTCGACGTCGAACTCAACGCCCACTTCGTCCACGGTCCACGCGCGCGCTGGACGGAACGGGGCGCGTGTTCGCCGGGGCGCAGATCGACGAGGCGACAGCGGTAGCTCGTCGTCAGGCGGGGCTGGACGTCGTGGTGTGCGGGGACGACGTGGCCGCTACTCGTGCCCTCGCTCGCGAGATCGAGGTAACCGTCGGGCCGTACGTGAGGGGCGATCCGCACCTGACCTCGGCAGGACCGCAAGCGTTGCCTCATTATCGGCAACGGCAACCTCCTCCGATCGGACATTCCTTCTACGAGACGCCCCATCGCAAGGCGAAGAAGAAGCCATGAAATACTTCACTCCCGAGTTGTACGTGCGTGGGCAGTCCGATGACGACAGCGTTCTGAACGAGGTCGAGCGGTTGGGGGACGAGGCCATCGAGGCCTATGCTTCCTCCTTGAGACAGGCTCGCCCCTGCTTGCCGGGTGGGGTGACGGAACTTCTCGACCGTTTCGACCTGCACGGGGCCGAGGTGTTGAGCATGGGGCGGCGAGAGCAGGAAGTTGTAATCGTCGTTCAGCCGGGCCCGGCTGTTGCCACGGTGATGCTCTCTTACGAGTTAGTGGAATCGCCTCACGTGGACGAAGCAGCGCTGCCCCCTAAGTACCGGAGCGAGCGGGTGGCCTGGATGTACGATGAGGTCGAGTGGTGCGGAGGAGAGGCGGCGTGTCAGCAGTCGATTCTGCTCAGCAATGGGTGGGAGGTGTGCTTGCGGTTCCGCGACCTGCGGGTCGTCGCCCTGGAGCCGCTGCTGTTGTCGGGCTCGGCGCGGCGGCGGTTGGCGGAGGCGAGGCGCATCCAGGCGTTGCACGAAGTAATCGCCTCCTGAAGCACAAGCGAATGACAGGACTACCAGAGCATGAGTGAAGAAGAAGCCTTCATCCGTTCTATCCTTGCCGCCCCGCGCGACGCCGCCCTGCGGCTGGTCTACGCGGACTGGCTCGAAGAACGCGGCGACGATCGCGGCCAATGGCTGCGCCTACAGACCGCCCTCGACGGCCTTGCGGGTTCGGACCAGCGTGCGGGCGAGATGCAGCGCCAACTTCAGGAGCTCCAGAACCGCATCGACCTGAAATGGGTCGCTTTGATGAGCCGGGGGCGTGTGCGGGCTCAGCAGGACGGTCAGGAAGAAGTCGCGAAGTTGACGCGAAGGGAGAGGCGCCGGCGGCGAGAGGTGCTGGAAGGCGAGGTAGGCGTTTTCCTGCGGCAGTACGCCCGCAAGACGAAGAACACGCCCGACCCGAATGACCGGGGTTACAGCCGGGAGGTCGAGGAGCTCGTCAAGCGCATGAGGCCGGAAGACCTCGACCGGCTCCTGCGCGGCGAAGACGAGTAAGCAGCCGCGTACGCTGGAAGCTGGCAGACAGACCAACCGCGTTCGGCGCGGGGGGGCCTTTCGATGGTCGTCGTGAAGCGCGTGGTGGGGTGGCCTGTTCGCGTCGGCGGGACACAACACACAGGTTGGCTCCCCGCGGGAGCTGGCATGCCGCTCCCGACGCCGGTGCGCGAGGTCTTGCTGGACGTCGAAATTCAGTTCGACGATTACGGCTACCTACTCTGCTATTCCTCCCAGGACGGTTCGCTGTCCGCGGACACCTGGCACGTCTCTTTGGCAGAGGCCGAGCAGGTCGCTGCGGAGAAGTTTGGCGTTCAGGCGTCGGCCTGGCAAATCCCATAGGCCGTTGCGGGGCAAGGAGTTCTGGAGTGAGGCACGGAGGGCGTTGGCCCTCAACTCCACCCGTGCCTTTTCGAGCCTCACGTCCGTCATCCGGCCCCGGCACGTACCATAATTCCGTCAGCGCCCGCACGGCGAGCCAGCCAATTCGCTCGCCGAGGGGCCGCGTGACGGAGGGCCTGGCGAAATGCTCGAATGCGCGAACTGCTCCTGGGTAATCGACGTCGAGAAGAGCGACTCCCGCCTGCCGCCCTGGTGCCCCCACTGCGGGGCCGACCTGAAAACGCGGTCGGCGGCTAGGCCCCTCGCCCTCGACAAGCCCCCGAAGCAACTCGAGTGGGAGAAGCGCTGGGCCGCCCCCACCTTCCCGCGCGGCAGAGGCAAGCCGGTTGCCCCCGCTTTCGTCGAGGATGGCATCACCACGGGCCCTGAGCAAGAACGCCCTCCCGCGCCTCGGTCCTCGGTGCTCCGGCCCGTCCTCTCTCGGGACGAGGTTCGTGCGCGCCCGCTCCCCGTCTCCGCCCCTCCTGGGAAGAACGTGGCGGTCCTGGGGCTCGCCGCTATCTTCCTCACCGTGGCCGGAGCTCTCTCCTACGTTTCGATCGAGAAGTCGATCGCGTATCGCCAGGCCGAAGGCAAGTTCGTGCAGTTGGTCCCGGCGCGCAAGGGCGGCAGTCGGCCGGAAGTCGCCTACCACGCCGGCGGGGTGAATTACAAGGTGGTGGGAGGATCGTCCGGCCTGGTCCCGGGCCCCGCCCGGGTCGGCGACTCCGCGGTGGTCCTGTACTCGGTGAACGACCCGGGCGGGGGGACCGTCAAGAGCTTTTCTAATTTGTGGCTGGGCCCGATCCTCACTGGCCTGCTGGGGACCGGCTGTCTGTTTGTCTGGTGCCTTCGGGTGCCGCGGCAGAAGGCCTCCTGATCGTCTCCCTCTCGATCGAGGAGGGGCCTCGCTCACAGCTTCGCCGTGGTGGCTTCCGGGTGGGGCGATTCCTTCTGTCCGGGCGCCTTGCCGTGCGGCGCGGCGTGCTCGATCACGCAGTTGATCTCGGCCCCCACCAGCAGCGCCAGCGCAGACAGATACATCCACAGGAGAACGAGCACGAAGCCGCCGAGGGTGCCATAGGTCGCGCTGTAGCCGGGGGCGAAGTAGAGGTAAGCGCGGAAGCCCAGGCTGGCCACGATCATCGTCAGCACGCCGAGGACGGCGCCGGGGGTGACCCACTCCCACTCCTGCTCGACGTGGGGCCCAAAGAAATAGGCCAGGGCGAACGCGGCCAGGAGGGCGATCACCGCCACCAGCCATTGCACGGCCGTGCTCAGCACCGTCTCCAACGGGCCCAGGTTGAGCCAGCCCGTCGCAGCTGGCCAGGCGATGATCGACAGCGAGGCGCCCACGAGCAAGATCGCCTCGCCGATCGTCAGCACGATCGCCATGAGCCGCCGCTTCCACCAGGGCCGGCTGTCGCGCACCCCGTACGCAGCGTTGGTCGAGTCCATGACGGACACGAACAGGCTCGACGACGACCACAGGAGAATGAGCAGCGAGAACGAGAGCAGGCCGACGGGGGCCGCCGCCTGGATCTTGTAGACCTGGTCGCGGACGAGGGCGGAGGCCTCCCCGGGGAGGAAGTCTCCCGAGAGCCGGAGGATCTCGGTCGCCACGCCCGACCGGCCGCCGACGGCGAGGGCGAGCGTGAAGCTCAGGAGCGGCACCAGCGACAGCATGCCGTAGAAGGCGATGATGGCCGCCCGGTCGATGGTCTCGTGCTGGTCCATCGCCCGATAGGTGCGGACGGCCAGCTCCCGGGCCGACAAGCCGCCCCAGTCCCACGCCTCTTTCAGTTTGATCCGGCTCAAAGCCATCGTTCACCCTCCTGGCGCTCACTTCTTCTTCAGCGGCTTCAACACGAACAGCATCTGCTTGTTCTTCGTCTTGAATTCCGTCGGCTCGTCGCCGCCCGGCACTGCATAGATGAGCGTGACGGTGTCGCCCTTCTTTACAACGAGCCCCTTGGCCAGCTCGCCCGCCCTGGGCCCTTGCGTGCTCTTCATCGCGATCTTGCACGGCTTCGCGCTGGTGTCGAGCTTGTAGGTGGCGACGTAGGCGTGCTTCTTGGTCTTGTCGGTGACGGTGATGGTGTCCTTGGTGAAGAGCACCGTCGTTCCCTTGATGCGCTCCGGGGGCTCCTTCTTGCCGTCCTTCTCTCCGCTCTCGATGGTATAGGCGCCCACCAACGCGTCGGGGCCGAACTTGGCCTTGGCGCCCGGCTCGCGGTCCTCCGCACGCACGGCCGCGAGCGCCAGCAGCCCGGCCGCCAGGCTCAACGTCAATCTTGTCATGTCTCTTCCCTCGCTAGGTCGGTTGAGAACGGGCGACGTTCCGCTTCACGTGTTGCAAACCTCGCGCCGCCGCCGCTTCGCGGTGGGGAATGGGAGAAGTAGAATCGGGGTTGAAGCACTGGGCCTGCTCGAGGCAAGGTGATGGTGCCTCATCGACTTTGGGCCGGTGCGTTTCAAGGAGAGGACGACCATGCGCTACCTGGCAGTAGGCGACGTCCACGGTTGCTTCACCGCCCTGCAAGCCCTGGCCCCGTTCGTGCCGTTCCGGCCCGAGGACGTGCTCATCACCCTGGCAGACTACGTCGATCGCGGCCCGAGTTCCTGCGCGGTCCTCGACTGGCTCATCGACTACCCCCGGCCGCAGGAAGCTGGTGGCGCTGCGCGGCAACCACGAAGTGATGATGCTCCAGGCCCGCGACGGCATAGACCACGTGCGCCGCTGGCTGGAATGCGGGGGCGATGCGGCGCTGGCGTCCTATTCGCCCTTCGAGGACGCCGGTCGGCTGGTGGACGTACCGGACGCGCACTGGCAGTTCCTGGAGGAGCAGACGCTACCCTGGTTCGAGATGGGGACGCACTTCTTCGTCCACGCCAACGCTTACCCCGACTGTCCGCTCGAAGCGCAGCCCGACTTCATGCTGTTCTGGGAGAGCTTCGACGACCCGCCTCCGCACGAGTCGGGCAAGACGATGGTTTGCGGGCACACCTCGCAGAAGTCCGGCAAGCCGCGGAACGTCGGCCACGCGGTGTGCATCGACACGTGGGCCTGCGGGGAGGGTTGGCTCACCTGCCTGGACGTCGGGACGGGCCGGTACTGGCAGGGGAACCAGCGGGGGGAGACACGCGGGGGTTGGCTCGACGAGGACGGCTGATTCGTCGGACAAAACGCGCCCACGATCTTGGGCCCGATGCGCGTCCGCATTGCCGCCCGGGGCGGAACTTTGCTATCGTAGGGGCGCACGGGCTTGGTATGCCAAGGGGCGACCGCGATGCGACCGAAGATCGACCCGAAGGTGGATTATGCGTTCAAGAAGCTCTTTGGCAGCGAGGCGAATCGTCCCCTGCTGATCGACCTCCTCAACGCGGTGCTGGAGCTCCCCGAGGGCAAGCGCGTTCGCGAGGTCACGTTGCTCAACCCTTTTACGGAGACGAGTTATGTCGGGGGCAAGGTGGCGATCCTGGACGTCAAGGCGCGCGACGAGTCGGCGCGGCACCACCACCTGGAGATGCAGCAGGCCGTGCCGTGGAGCTTCGACAAGCGCGTGGTGTTCTACTTGTGTACGCTGCACAGTCAGCAGATGCTGTCCGGCGACTACTACGAGACGCTCCGCACCACCTACTCGATCTGCATTTTGAACGAACGGTTCTTCGCCGACGAACATTACCGTCACGCCTTCCAGGTGGTAGACGTGGAACACGGCGTGAGGTTCAGCAAGGACCTGGAGATCCACGTGCTGGAGCTCGGCAAGTTCAACTTGACCGCCGAGCAAGTGCGGACGCCCTTGGAGCGCTGGTGTTACTTCCTCAAACACGGCGAGTCTCTCGACAGCGAGCAGTTGCCTGCTTCCCTGGACACGCCGGTAATCCGTCAGGCTTTGGAGGCCCTCATGGCACTCAGTCAGGAAGAACTGGAACGCTTTCGTTACCTGGACCGCCTCATGGCGCACCGGGATGAGGTTTCGCGCTACCGCGCGTACGAGGACAAGGTGATGCGGGCCCTCAAGGAGGGGCGCGAGAAAGGCATGGAAGAAGGCATGGAAGAAGGCATCGAGAAGGGCATCGAGAAGGGCATCGAGAAGGGCATCGAGAAGGGCATCGAGAAGGGCATCGAGAAGGGCATCGAGAAGGGCATCGAGAAGGGCATCGAGAAGGGCATCGAGAAGGGCGAGTTGATCGGGCGAATCTGCCTCTGTCAGCGGGCGCTGAAGCAGCCGGTGGCGTCGCGCGAAGAGTTGTTGCGCCTTTCGCTGGCTGACCTCGCCCACAAGGCGGATGAACTGGAGCGGCAACTACTGCCCGAAGGGAACGGGGCCGCCGGTTAGCCGGATGGGGCCTTGCGCCGCCCGCTTCGCGAAGGAGGCGATAGCGCTCCGCACGCCGGAGGTGGGTTCCTCGGCAAGCGAACCGCTCTCGCCTCGTCGCGCGACGCCTCCTACCGCGTGGGTGGTTTGAGAAACGCTGTCGCCCCTGCCCGGCACTCGAGGTTGCCGGTGATCTTCGTCAGCCCGAGGTCGCTGCCCTTCACGTTGAAGCGCAGGTCGAGGTAGACCGACTCCGGCCCTCCCTCGTCGCCCGCCTTGCTGAAGCGAAAGGTCGCCTTGCCCTTCACCTCCACCTCCTGGTCGCCCAGCGCCAGGGTGCCGCTGAACGGCGCGTACTCGACTGAACGGCGCGCCGTGCGACCTTTGCTATCGGTTGTCTCCTCGTCCTCGGAGCGCACCGCCGCCAGCGAGCGGACGGTGAGCCTGGCGCCGAGCGAGGGGTTGTCCGCGAGCAGGTCGCCGAGCACGCGGCGCGACTGGTCGCCGTTGCGCTGCACCCGCTGGTCGCAGTTCATCGCGAACGAGGCCTTGGGGGCCTTGGGGTCGTACGTGAACGTCCCCGCGACGGCGGGCTTGCCGTAGAAGAAGTTCGGCCAAAGGCCCTCGGCCGGGTCGCGCACGTCGAGGTCGCACGTCACCCAACCCGGCGCGTCCGGCCGCAGCACGTACACCTTGCCCGTCGGCGGCGTGGACTTCTTCTTGGGAGGCGGTTTCTTCGCCACGTCCTTCTTGGGCGGCGGCTTCTTGTCCTTGTCCTTCTTGACCGGCGGCTTCTTCTTGTCGGGCGGCCTGGTGTCGGCCGCGATCATCAACGCGGGCACCAGCAAGAGCGCCAGGGCCACGAGCAGGCGTTGGGTCATGGTGGTTTCTCCTGGTCGGTTACTCTTTCGCCGGGCGCGTTTCTTTCGCGTTGGACAGGTCCAGCAGCAGCAGATAGCCGTCGCTGTGCCCGCCGCCGAAGTTGCTCTGCATCGCCTTCAGGGTCGGCGCGGGCTTCTGAGTCTCCGCTTCCCCTTCGTCCGCCGAGCCCAGGAACAGCGCCATCGGCTTGCCCTTGACGGTTCCGCGCACGATTCCCCAGCGGGCCCCGTTGCGCACGTCCACCGGCCCGCACGACGGCATCGTCGAACTGAAGCGCAGCGAGGAGCAGTCCTTGCTCAGCACGGCGACGTAAGGCCCGGTCGGCTCGCCCTTGTCCAGCGCGTTGCCCGTGCGGATCAGGCCCCAGGCCGACTTTCCGCCGACGCAGATCGAGCCGTCCGTCGCGAAGCCGAGGCTGTCGATCCAGATGCTGTTCGGCTTGTTGCGGTTGTTGAGGTAGGCCAGCCAGAGCGTTCCGCCAACGACCTTGTAGTCCTTCGGGTCGATCTTGATGAGATAGGCACAACTCAAGACGTTCGCGCCCCAGGCGGAGAAGCCCAGGCCGTCCATCTTCTTGCTCGTCGTGCGGACGTCGTTCGGCTCGCGGTACATCACGCTATTGCCGCCATCGGACCAGGCGTAGAAAATCAGGTTGCCGTCGTCGTCGAAGCGCACCAGGCGGATCGCCGAGTCGGACACCAAACGGAGGTTGTCCAGCCCGACGAAGGGCCCGTCCCAGTTGTAGAGCTCGTACAGCAGTTTGCCGTCGGCCTTGTGGACGTTGAGAATGGGGTCGCGATACGGCTCGCGGCCGGTGCGCCAGTGGTGCTCGCCGGCCCGGACGAAGGTGCCGTCTTTCGGGTTGATGGCCGTGGTGCGGTTGGTGGTGTTGCCCGGCTGGGTGGTGATCCCACCGGGGACGACCGTGACGGCTTCCTCCTTGCCC
Organism: Gemmatales bacterium; assembly: GCA_038239195.1. Lineage (GTDB taxonomy): Bacteria > Planctomycetota > Planctomycetia > Gemmatales > Gemmataceae > JBBSEZ01. Next base: position 19,699 of record JBBSEZ010000056.1, on the reverse strand, counting down.
GCGGGCGAGAAGGTGCGAAGGTCGCCCGACTGGAGCTTGACCTTGCCCTTGGCGGTGAGCGTGACTTCCGGGGCGTCGGATTGCCCCTTGAGGGTGCGCAGCCACAGCACCTTGCTGGCGTCGGGGCTGAGCTTGCAAAGGTAGACCTGATCGCAGCCGCCCTTCTTCATGCCCGTGTTCCGCGGCTTGAGGGCCTCCGCCGTGCCGAGCGCGGCGATGCTGGCCCTTGCCGGGCCCGTCAAGTACACGTGGCCTTTCTCATCGACGGCAGCGCCCGTCACCCCGCCCGCTCTCCAGGGGAAGCGCGTCACCGACTTGACCTGCTGTAGGTCCGGCGACAGGCGCACCACGAAGGCGGTGGCGCTCTCGTGGTTCCAGGCGAACGGCTCGTAGACGGGCTTGCCCTTCTTGTCCTTGACCAGCTTGCCCTTGGCGTCGCGCTTCTGCTTGCGCTCGGGCTCCGGCGGGGCGGGCGCATCGGTGCCGAGCACCTTGGGCTTCCCGCTGCCGATGGCCAGGGTGGGGCCGAGGGAAGTGCCGGCGACCACGATGGTGCCGTCGGGCTGAAACCCGCCCGCCACGAGCCATTCGGTGCCGGGCCCGCCGAGGTAGGTGGCGGACACGACCTTGGCCTGGTCGGACGTCTTGGCGAACTTCTTGGTGAATTCGTGGTAGCGCGTCTTCGGCTGGGCCGAAGCCGGCGCGACCGCCAGCAACGCCGTCAGCGCTGCCAACGTGCCTGCGGCGCAGGCGAGGCGCTGCGCCCCGGGTGGCACCGTGCGAGTCATGGTCTTCTCCCGATGTGAGCCTTCCCCTCGACCATGTTAGACACCGGACCGGGCGGATAGTTCCGGTACGTGGCCGAGAAGCTGGCCCGACAAGGTTTTCCGCGCCTGGGCGGAGAAATCGAAAAAGTCGTCGGAAATCAGTTGCATCAAGGGCCCGTAGGCTGTTTTATGTGGAGCGGCGGCGATTGTGTCCTTTCCATCCTTGTTCGCGGAGGTTCGTCCATGGTGCGCCTGCGAGTCGCAACTGCAGCGTTGCTGGTCGCCCTGCTGGGCGCCGGTTGGCTACAGGGCCAGCCGGATGAGAAGAAAAACGACGAGAAGCCCACGAGGTTGCGCGGCACCTTGCCGGCCTTCTACAAGAAGCTGGGCTTGCGGGACGATCAGGTCCAGGAGATCTACCGGATTCAGACGAAGAATCGCGCCAAGGCCGAGGACCTGCGGCGCCAGCTCAAGGAACTGAGGGACAAGGAGCGAGCGGCCACGGAAAAGGTGTTGACGCCCGAGCAACTCAAGCGCCTCCGCGAACTGCGCACCGGCGAGAAGAGCACGAGCCCGCCCGTGGACAAGGGCAAACCGATCGAGAAGCCGAAGGGCCCGTGATGGGTGCAGGCCGCGATTCGCGCGAGCCGGGAGGCCTTCGTCTCTCGGCTCGCCCTGTTCTCGCGAAGGCGATCCGTGAGGCATTGATCGACGGGGCAAGGGAAAGGTACACTGAAGACGTGGCTTTTCCTCCGACGGAGGGCGTTATGAACGCGAACTCAGAGGCCCCGTGGATCGACGTCCGGCAGTTCGACGAGAACCAGCGAAATTTCCCGCCTGAAGAGCGGGCGCGTTACGAGGGCCGGCACATCGCCTGGAACTGGGACGGGAGCCGCATCCTGGCCAGCGCCCCCATTCTGGAACTGCGCGCCATTCTCGCCGAAGCGGGCCATGACCCGCACCACGTCGTCTACGACTCCGCCGATCCACTTTTAGATGCGGCCTTCGCGCGACCTGAAGAGGTCGCGCTCGCCGTCAACAACCTCTATCCGGGGGCCTGACCACCTCCCCCGCCGCGCCATTCCCCGCCTGTGGGGGCGGGCGCAGAAACAATTCGCGCACTGGACAGCGAAACCCCGGCACGACGTCTTCCCCGTCCAACTCGTCGCCCTCCCGGCAGGTGTGACTGGTCCCGTTGACCCGAAGTACGCGCACCGTACGGTTGGGGGGACTGATGACCCAGACCAGGCGCACTCCCGCGCGCAGGTATTCCTCGATTTTCTGCTCCACCTCGTCGTACCCGTCGTTCGGCGCGGCCACTTCCACCGCGAGGTCGGGGAGGAGGTGGGCGTGCCCCGTGGGCGGCTCCTCGCCGGGAAATCGGCCGTAGCGCACGAAGGCCACGTCGGGCTTCCGCACCTGCCGCGTGGCCGACTGGAACCCTCCAGAGCTCGGAATCATCACCCAGCCGAGCTGGTGGGCCTCGCAGAACGGCGAGAGACGAACGAACAGCCGCCCTGCGATCAGATCGGACAAGACTCCCACGTGCCGCTCCTCCAGAGCCCCGTTCACCAGTTCGTACTGTTCCCCCTCCATCGTCAGCAAGTCTTCGGGGGTGTACTCGGTCTTCACCTCCACGCTCATGGCTGGCCCTCCTCGTGTTTCCCGCTGCTTTGTTCCAGGGCATCAGGACCGCCTCGTCCGCACCAGATTGGGGGCCCTTTGGAAAAAGCAGGTGCCTGAGCCACTCGCCGTTGCTATTGTCTCACCATGTCGAACGTCCTCTGACTCGCCCCGCGAGGAGACCTCTCTCATGGCCGTCAACGCACCCCTCAACCGCAAGCTCCGCATGGGCCTCATCGGCGGGGGCCAGGGCGCCTTCATCGGCCGCGTTCATTCGATCGCTGCCACCCTCGACAACCGCGCCACCCTCGTCGCCGGCGCCCTGTCGTCGGACGCCGCCAAGGCCAGGGCGTCCGCCCCCGACTACGACATCAAGCCCGAGCGCGCCTACGGCTCCTACAAGGAGATGATCGAGAAAGAGCTGAAGCTCCCCGACGGCGAGCGCGTCGATTTCGTCTCGGTCGCCACGCCCAACCACACGCACTTCGAGATCGCCAAGGGCTTCGCGGAGGCCGGCTTCAACGTGATGTGCGACAAGCCGCTCACCTTCGACCTCGCCCAGGCCGAAGAGCTCGCGAAGGTCGTGGCGCGAACTGGGGTCGTCTTCGGCGTCACCCACAACTACACCGGCTACCCGCTGGTGCGCCAGGCCCGCGAGATGATCGAGGCCGGCGAGTTGGGCGAAATCCAGGCCGTGCGTGCCTTCTACATCCAGGGCTGGCTGAGCACTCGCCAGGAGCGCGGCGGGGCGCTCGAAAAGCAGGCCAGCTGGCGCACTGACCCGAAGCGCTCCGGCGCCGCCGGCTGCTTCGGCGACATCGGCACGCATGCCTACAATCTCGGCCGCTTCATCACCGGCCTGCTGCCCGAGCAGGTGTCGTGCCACTTCAAGACCTTCGTGCCCGACCGCGAGCTGGAGGACTACGGCACCGCCGTCATCAAATACGCCAACGGCGCCTTGGGCACAGTGACGGCGTCGCAGGTCTCGCACGGGCGCGAAAACGACTTGTGGATCGAGGTGGACGGCAACAAGGCCTCCCTGGAGTGGCACCAGGAAGAGCCGAACAAGCTCTTCGTCCGCAGCGGGGGCCAGCCGCACCGCATCTACACCCGCGACCCCAACGCCGCCTACGTGACGCCGACGGCCAAGAGCTCCTGCCGGCTGCCGAGCGGGCACCCCGAGGCGTTCTTCGAGGCGTTCGCCAACGTTTACAACGCCGCCTTCGACGACGTGGTGCGCCGCGCCACTGGCCAGGCGTTTGACGCCGCCCGCAGCCTCTACCCCAACATCCAGGACGGCGTGGAGGGCATGAACTTCATCGCGCAGTGCGTGGCCAGCGCGGTGGGGGACGGGCGCTGGCTGCCGCTGAAGCACCCGGCGGCGCGCGCGTGAGCCTGCCCGGGTTGAATCCGCCGCCCGCGCGGCTAGAACCTCTTCATCGAGAGGACAATCACCAGGGAGCGAAGCATGCTGCATCAGATCCGAACGGCGGTCATGGGCGCCGGCTTCATCGGCCCCGTCCACGTCGAGGCGCTGCGCCGGCTGGGCGTGACCATCACCGGCATCCTCGGCATCGACGACAAGGAATCGAGGTCGGCGCAACAGAAGCTCGGCCTGCCGAGGGCCTACCAGAGCGTCGAGGAGGTGCTGGGCGACAAGGACGTTCACGCGGTCCACCTGGCCGTGCCCAACGTGCTGCACTACCCGTTGGCGAAGAAAGCGCTGGAGGCCGGCAAACACGTCCTGTGCGAGAAGCCACTGGCCATGAACTCGAAGGAGTCGGCCGAGTTGGTGCAGCTGGCCAAGTCCAAGAAGGTGGCGGCGGCCGTCTGTTACAACGTGCGATTCTACCCGCTCAACCTGGAGGCGCGCGACATGGTAAAGCGCGGCGACGTCGGCCAGGTCTACGCGGTCAACGGCAGCTACACGCAAGACTGGCTCTACTACGACACCGACTACAACTGGCGCGTCCTGGCCGACCAGGGCGGCGAACTGCGGGCCATCTCCGACGTCGGCACGCACTGGATGGACCTGGTGACGACGATCACCGGCCTGGAGGTGGAAGCCGTGTTCGCCGACCTGAACACGGTCCACCCGGTGCGCAAGCGCCCCAAGGGCGAGGTGCAGACCTACGTGGGCAAGACGCAGGGGCCGATGGAGACCGAGCCGGTGAACGTCACCACCGAGGACTACGGCGCGGTCCTGTTCCGCTTCAAGGGCGGCGCCCGGGGCAGCCTCCACGTCTCGCAGGTTACCGCCGGGCGGAAGAACTGCCTCCGCTACGAGATAGCCGGCGCCAAGTGCGCCCTGGCGTGGAACAGCGAGGCCCCCAACGAGATGTGGATCGGCCGGCGCCCGAAGCCCAACGAGTCGCTGGTGCGCGACCCCTCGCTGCTGTCGGACACGGCGCGGCACTTCGCGACCTACCCCGGCGGCCACAACGAGGGCTTCCCCGACGCCTTCAAGGGCTGCTTCCGGGCGTTCTACGAGTACATCGACGCGGGGGACTTCTCGGCCACCCCGCTCCACCCCACCTTCGCAGATGGCCATCACTCGATCGTGCTGTGCGACAGCATTCTCAAGAGCCACCGCGAGCAGAAGTGGGCAACCGTGCCCGGATGACAAGTGCGACAAGGTGAAGGTGAGGGGGTGACAAGGTGACGAGGTGACGAGGTGAGGGGGTGACGAGGTGAACAGGCAAAGATCGTGGGGAGCGTCCTGGGGCCCCTCTCGTCTTTCCCCCCCGATTCCCCCCCTCACCTTGTCACCTTGTCACCTTGTCATCCGAGCCCGGCCATTGAAGAACCTTCCGGGGTGGACTAGAATTGCATTCGTTGAAGTGAGCCACCCGCTCGGGAACAGGGCAGGCCCAACGAAGTAGAAGTACCCTCGTAGTGCGTGCGAGCTGGGGGCGGGGGACATGGCCGAGCCCTGTAGCCCGCGAGCGAGCTGGCGAGCACAAGGAGCGCTTTACGTGCAAGTGAAAATCTCCGTGCGGCATGGGCATTTGAGCGAGAACACCCAGACGACCATCCGCGAGAAGGCCGAGAAGTTGCTGCACTTCTTCGAGCGCCTCACGATGATCGAGGTGACTATCGACCTCAAAGACCGGGGCAACGGCCGGCCCCCCGAGGACCGCAAGGCCCTCGAAGACACGTGCCGTGTCGAGTTCGTCGTGCAAGCGGAACACAAGCACGACTTCGTCGCCCACGAGAGCCATCAGGACGTGCTCGCGGCGGTTGACCTCGCGTTCGACAAGATCGAGGGCCAGTTGCGCCGCTACAAGGAAAAGATCCAGGACCACCGCCGCCGGCCCTCGACGGGCGAGGTGGCCGGCGCCCCGCGCCAGGCCGACGAAGCCCCCGGCGAGGAGTGAGGACGGAAGGAGCAGGCCATGCGCATGTCCGACTTCGTGGTGCGCGAGGCGATCATCCCGGCGTTGACGGCCACCAGCAAAGAGGCCGTCATTCGCAGCATGGTCGAGAGCCTCCGCGCGGCCGGTCAGTTCCGCGGCGCCGACGTCGAAGACATCATTCGCGCCATCCTGAAGCGCGAGTTGCTCGGCTCGACCGGCATCGGGCGGGGCGTTGCCATCCCGCACACCAAGCACAACAGCGTCGAGAAGCTTGTGGGCACCGTCGCGGTCGCGCCGACCGGGGTGGCCTTCGAGAGCCTCGACGGCGAGCCGGTTTACATCTTCGTCCTGCTCATCTCGCCGCAGGACCGGCCCGGCGATCATCTGCGCGCCCTCGAAAACGTCTCCCGCTGTTTGCGCGACGACGCCTTTGTCCGCTCGCTGCGCACCGCCACGACCCGCGAAGAAATCAGCGCCCTGCTCGACCGCATCGACCACTGAATCTCCTTAGTGCTTAGTGCTTAGTGCTTGGTTCTTAGCAGAACACCGCGTGAGCCCTCTTTGCTAAGAACTAAGCGCTACGGGCTAAGGACTACTGAGGACGAGAATGCGATGAACGGCGCCCCGCTCGAGCGCAAGGTGATCGTCAACAACCCGAATGGGATGCACATGCGCCCCATCGGTGCCTTCGTCGAGTTGGCCAACCGCTACCAGTGCAACGTCGTGCTCGTCACCAACGACGGCCGATCGCTCAACGGCAAGAGCCCTTGGGACCTCATGACGCTCGGCCTGGCCGGCCTGCCCGGCAGCGAACTGGTCCTCCAGGTGGACGGCCCCGACGCCTCCGCCGCTCTCGAGGCCCTGGCTGCCCAGCTCGCGGTCGTGCCCGCCCCGGAAGGATGAAGGTAGTCCTTAGCCCGTAGTGCTTAGTCCTTAGCAAAGAGCGCCCTGTGACGGTCTTTGCTAAGGACTAAGCACTACGGGCTAAGGACTAAGGATAAATGGACATCCGACGCGGAACCGCCGTCTCTCCCGGTGTGGCCATCGGGCCAGCCCTCGTGCTGGACTCCGAATGGTTCCGCATTCCCCAACGCCTTGTCGGCCCGGAGGACCACGAGGCCGAGGTCGAGCGCGCCCGCCAGGCCCTCACCCTCGCCGCCCGCGAGGCGCGCGAATACCAGGACACCGTCGCGGCCCGCCTGGGCGCCCAGTATGGCGCCATCTTCGGCGCCCACGCCCTGCTCCTGACCGACCCCTCCCTCGTCCGCGAGATCGAGGCCCTCATCCGCGAGCAGTCGCACGCGGCCGAGTATGCCGTCAGCCACGTCCTGCGCCGCCACGCCAAGGCCCTCGAGGCCCTCGGCGGGCCGCTCGCGGAGCGCGTCAGCGACCTCTACGACGTCGAGAAACGCATCCTCGGCAACCTCCTCGGTCAGCGCCGCGAAGACCTGCGCCACCTCAGCTCGCCGGTCATCCTCCTGGCCCACGACCTCACCCCCAGCGAGACCGCTTCTCTCGACCGGCGCATGGTCCACGCCTTCGCCACCGAGGTCGGCGGGCGCGCCAGCCACACGGCCATCGTCGCCGGCGTCCTCGACGTTCCCGCCGTGGTTGGCCTGGGACACTTCCTCACCGACGTCTCCGGCGGCGACCTCGTCATCGTCGATGGCGACAGCGGGCTGCTCATCGTGGCCCCCGACCGCGACACGCTGGCCGGCTACGAACAGGCTCGCGCCCGCGCCCACACCCACCGAGGCAGGCTCACCGAGCAGCGCTCCCTCCCGGCCGACACGCGCGACGGCGTCCACGTGACGCTCCTGGAGAACATCGAGTTCCCGCACGAGGCCAAGGCGGGGCTGGAGCGCGGCGCCGAGGGGGTGGGGCTGTATCGCACGGAGTTCCTCTACCTCGATCGTCGGTCCGACCCGACCGAGGCCGATCATCTCGAGGCCTACGTGGAGGTGCTCAAGGCCACGGGGCCAGATCGGCCCGTGGTCATCCGCACGCTCGACCTCGGGGCCGACAAGTTCATGCCCCAGGGACGGCAGGGCGAGGCGCCAGCTCACGAGAGGAACCCGTTCCTCGGCTTGCGGAGCGTTCGGCTGTGTCTGCGGAATTTGACCTTGTTCAAAACGCAGATGCGTGCCATTCTGAGGGCCAGTGCTTTTGGCGACGTGCGCATCATGTTTCCGATGATCAGCACGCTGCTCGAGCTACGCCAGTGCAAGATGATCCTGGCCGAGGTCAAGGAGGACCTGGAAGAAGAAGGGATTGCCTTCAACCCCCGGTTGCCCGTCGGGACCATGATCGAGGTGCCCTCGGCGGCCATTCTGGCCGATCAATTGGCTCGCGAGGTAGATTTCTTTTCCATCGGCACCAACGATCTGGTTCAATATACCCTGGCGGCCGACCGGAACAACGAAACGGTGGCCGAGTTGTACAGCCCGGGGGACCCGGCTGTGTTGCGGTTGATCGACCGAGTGGTGCAGACGGCCCTCGAACAACGGATCAGCGTGAACGTTTGTGGAGAGATGAGCGGCGAGCCCCTTTACACGATGTTGCTCCTTGGTTTGGGCTTGCGACAATTGAGCGTCGCGCCGCATAACATCCCGGAAATCAAGCAGGTCGTTCGCTCCGTGACCATCGGCGAAGCGACCAAGGTGGCCCAGGAGGCCTTGCGCCTGCAAACGGCGCGTGACGTGAACAGTTACTTGCGGGAACAGGTTCGACGCCAGGTCCCGGGGGCTTCTCTCGGGACCATGAACTGAGGCCCGCACGTCTTGCCTGCCCCCGGGGCGCTTTGCGCCAACGGGGGCAACCGTGCCGAGCTCCGCTCGCGTTCGCCAAGCCGGCGGACGGCCTGACTCGATCAGGCCCTCCGTTTCCATCATTCGGCAGCCGCGACCACGACCTGTTCTCGGGCGGCACTTGCGCAGACGTGCCAGCGCCCTTATTGGAATGGATGAAGGATGAAATCCTTCGTCCTTTCGAGGCGACACCCGTTCCCCACCCCGTTGGGGATGACCCGTGTCCGTCGTACCCGAGCCGAATTCCGCCCCCGTTGAGCAAGCCGTTCCGGCCAGCGCCATCGAGCGTTTGGGCGGTCGAGGGCCCACCGACCCTCCTCCCGGCGCACGTGCCAAGGTTCGCATCCGCTTTCGCAAGGACGGCTCGTTGCGGCTGCTCAGCCATCACGACCTCCTGCGGACCTTCGAGCGCATGCTGCGCCGCGCCGATCTTCCCTTCCACCGCACGCAGGGCTTCAACCCTCGCCCGCGCCTCGTGTTCGCCCTCTCGCTGCCGCTGGGCGTCATCGGCCGCGCCGAGGTCGTCGAACTGGAACTTGCCGAAGACGTTTCCCCCGAGGAAGTTCGCGAGCGGATGGGCCGCCAGCTCCCGCCCGGCCTGGCCATTCTCGAGGTCGTCCGCATCGGCCTCAAAGAGGGGGCGCGCGTGCGCGGCCTGTGTTACGGGCTACCCATCCCCGCCGAGCGCGTACCTGCGCTCTGCCTGCGCATCGAGGAAGTGCTTGCTGCTCCGGAGTGCTGGGTGGAGCGCACGAAACCCGAACGGCGGCGCGTCAACGTGCGGCCAATCCTCCGGGACGTGTCCTTGCTGGAGCAGGAAGGGGCGCCTTTCCTGGAAGTGAGCCTGGCGTTGACGGCCAGCGGCACCGCCCGCCCCGACGAGGTGCTGGGCTTGCTCGGGCTGCGCGACCTGCTCGACGCCGGGGCCGTGCTGGAACGAACGCGCCTTGAACTGGAAGGCGAAGGACCATGAACGACCGGCACAGATCCTACCCGATCGACAACGATACCGGGCCGAGCTCGGCTTGCCCCCCCAAAGGGCCGAGCGCTCTCGGCCGTCTGGGCGTTGCGCTATTTACTGACTCCCCCGCGCCCACGGGGCCGACCATTTCTCCCGCCACGCTCTCCTCAGAAGGGGGCGGGCCGAAGACCTATTCGTAGAAGGGACCCGCGATGAAGAAAGAGATGCTGATCAACGTGTTGCAGCCCGAGGAATGCCGCATCGCCATTCTCGAGGACGGCGTTCTGGAGGAGCTCTACGTCGAGCGCACCAGTCACGAAAGCTACGTCGGCAACATCTACAAGGGACGCATCGTCAACATCGAGCCGAGCATCCAGGCCGCGTTCGTCGATTTCGGCGTCGGCCGCAACGGCTTCCTGCATGTCTCCGACGTCGAGCCCACCTACTATCGCCACCTCGAACCGCAGCGCGGCGACCGCCCCGACCGCGGGGACCGAGGAGACAGGGGCGACCGTGGGGAGCGGAATGACCGCGGGGACCGTGGCAACCGCGGGGATCGCGGCGAGCGGCGCGGCAACGGGCGGCCCCGCGACCGGGACCGCGACCAGGGGCGAGAAAGGGAGCGCGAGCGGCCCCACCCGGTGGCCCAGGCCGAGGAGCTCGACGTGTTCGGGCCGGAGGAAGGCCTCGCCGCCTTTGCGGAAAGCCCCGAGCAGGCCCCGCTGGAAACGCACGAGCCGAAGAGGCCTGCGGAGGAGGCGTTCGGGGCTGTCGATTTTGGGGCCGGGTTGATCGAACCTCCAGGAGCGCCCCCTTCGCCCGAAGCTCCTTCGGAAACGCCCACGACCGAGGCGCCGGCAAGCTCGGGAGAGAGCTTGCCGCCCCTGGTGGCCTTGCCCGAAACGACGACCATCGAGGAGGACACCGGCAAGCCGCGTCGCCGTTCGCGCAGTGCCGCGCCCAGCTCGACGCCGCGCCGGCGGCGCAGCGCGAGCGATCGCAAGGCGGAAGAGGCTCCCGGCGAGGCCCCGAAGGGAGAGAAGGGGAGCGAGCCCGAGAAGGGAGAGAAGGGGGAAGGGCCGGGGAAGCCCCCCCTGATGGGCTCGGCCGAGCGGCGTACCGACAAGGATAGCGGGCCGGCCGGCCCTCACGAGATCTCGCCTGTCCCGCAAGGACTGGGCACCAACCCCGACGACGATCTGTTGTTCTTCCCCTCGTCGCCCCCCAAGCGCCCCGTGGTCGAGGAACGCGAACCGCGCAAGGCGGCCGAAGCGCCGCCCTCGGCGCCGCCCCAATCGCGGCCCCCGTCTCCGCCACCTCCGGCGCCGCGCGCGGAGGAGCGGAGCGAGGCGCTTCCGAAGGCGCAAGTCGCTTCGCCGCCAATGCCCGCGCGGGAGCGCTTGCCCGGGCCCCCGCGCCGCCCGCGGCCGGGCGGTCGGGCGCGCAGCATCGAGGAAGACCTGGCGGAGGACCTTGCGGCGCTGGACATCGAAGGCGAGCCTTCCGAAGCGGAACCGCGCTATCAGCCGGAAAGGCCCCTCCGCGAACCGCCGGAAAGGCCTCGGCGTCACGAGCCGGAAAGGCCGCGTCGCGACGTGCCGCAGGCGCCCCGTGACGAGGCCCTGGAGCGGCGCCGCGACGAGCCGCGCGAGGACAACTTCGAGCCCGACTTCGACGACGACCTTCCCCCTCGCGGCGAGGACCGGGGCGGCGAGGACCGGGGCGGCGAGGACCGGGGCGGCGAGGACCGGGGCGGCGAGGACCGGGGCGGCGAAGACCGGGTCGGCGAAGACCGGGTCGGCGAAGATCGGGGCGGCGACCGCGGCCCGCGCCGCGAGGGCGGCCGGGACCGCGGCGGGGATCGTCGAGGTGGCGACCGAGGTGGCGACCGGGGCCCGCGGCGCAACAGCCGCCCCATGGGGGGCCGGCCGGGCGCCGGGCGGCCCAAGCCGTTGATTCAGGACGTCTTCAAGCGCGGCCAGGAGGTCATCGTCCAGGTCATCAAGGAGGGCATCGGTACCAAGGGCCCCACGCTGAGCACCTACATCAGCATTGCTGGCCGCTACCTCGTCCTGATGCCCTGCCTCAACCGCACCGGCGTCTCGCGCAAGATCGAGGACGACGAACAGCGCCGCCGGCTGCGCGAGATCTTCAACGAGCTGAAGCCGCCGCGCGGCCTGGGCTTCATCATGCGGACGGCCGCCATCGACAAGGACAAGAAGGAGCTCCAGCGCGACCTCGTGTATCTGTCGCGGCTCTGGCAGGTGGTCGCGCAGCGCATCCGCAAGTTGAAAGGGCCGGCGGAGATCTACCAGGAAAGCGACATGATCACGCGGACCATCCGCGACACCTTCACGGGCGACATCGACACCATCTGGGTCGATGAGCCCAACGCCTACGAGCACGCCAAGGAGTTTCTCGACGTCGTAATGCCGCGCTTCGCCGACCGCATCAAGCGGTTCGAGGGAGCGGAGCCGCTCTTCCACAAGCGGGGGATCGAGGCGGAGATCGCGCGGATCCAGCTCCGCAAGGTGCCCCTGCCGATGGGCGGGTCGATCGTGATCGAGCAGACCGAGGCGCTGGTGGCGATCGACGTCAACAGCGGGAACTTCCGGGCCCACCGCAACGACGCGGAGGAGACGGCGTATCAGATGAACTTGCAGGCGGCCAAGGAGATCGCGAGGCAGTTGCGGCTGCGCGACCTGGGCGGGGTGATCGTCAACGACTTCATCGACATGCGCGGCGAGCACCACCGGCGCGGGGTGGAGAAGGCGCTGCGCGATGCGATGCAGCGCGACCGGGCGCGGACGAAGATCCTCAAGATCTCGCAGTTCGGGCTCATCGAGATGACGCGGCAGCGCATCCGCCCTTCGCTCAAGCGCAGCGTCTATCAGGACTGCCCGTATTGCCACGGGGCCGCCCAGGTCAAGACGGTCGAGAGCATGTCGATCGAGGTGATGCGCCTGCTGCAACTGGCGGCCCCGCGCGAGCAGATCGTGCGCGTGGACGTTACCGTCACGGACGAGGTGGCGGCGTACCTGCTCAACAAGAAGCGGCGCGAGATCGCCAAACTGGAGGAGGGGGGGGAGATCACGGTCGAGGTGCGTGGGCGGCATGGGGCGCCCCCGGAACTGCTCGACTTCACGTGCTCCGATCAGAACGGCAACGAGGTCAAACTGCTGCCACCGGAGCCGGTGATCGGCCGGCCGCGGCGCTGAGGCCTCTGCGGGGTGGAGGGAATAACCTTTGGTCCCTCCACCCCCGTGAAGCTGCACCTCCGCGACAATGGCCCCCTTGGAGAGGGGGCTTCGCGGTGGATGCGGTGCTGGGGCGGGAATAGGCGAGCGGAGCTCGCTCGCTCTGCTCTATGACGCTGGGCGGTTCGGGCTACTCCTCGCACCGGGACAGCTTGAAGTGGCGTGCTGCCGCTCCTACTTCAGCCTTGTGAGTTTGAACTGGTCGAAGATGGGCTCGAACGTGCCCTCGGGCGCCACCTCGGCCCTTACCCCCACCTTCAACTTCCGGCCCAGCTTGATTTTCCGCTCGAGGAGCACTCGCTTCCACCGCTTGTTGTCGTGGCTAAACGCCATCTGCACGGAGTCGCTCCGCCGTTCGACGCGGAGATAGGGCGGCCTCCCGAGCGGCCCTTTGTCGTCTTCGACCTCCCCGATCCCGGTCGGGTCGTTTAAGACATGGGTGACGGTGGAGGAGCCTTGGTCCAACTGCTCGCCGACCACCGCGATCGTGTTCCCCGCGAACACGACCGCTTGCAGTTTCACCTCCCAATCCGTGGTGGCGTCCACCAGCAAGATACCGGCCGAGCAGAAACCCCGTGGCCCGGCCCCCGGCCGAAACTCACCGGCGACGCGAACCTGCACGACGAAGTCCCCTTCGACGTCGCGCAGCAGGCGGGGCGCGCTTTCTCTTTCCTGCCCGGGGGCCCTCGCCTCGCCCTTGCAGCGGCCCGTACCTCGGACGGTAATCGTCAGCTTGTCGCCCTTGCGGTGGAACCAGAACTTGCCCGCCGGGCCGGCTGGCTTGTCCCAGCCGGACGCCCAGGGCCCCCCGATGGGCGCCGGGGCACCAACGATGGCGCCCGCGAGCAGGACACTCCGCAGCAGCGCGGCGAGACGGTGCATGGCGAACCTCCTTGTCCGGGGCGTGAAGCGAGCACCTTGCAACTCTTGCGGAAAGATACCAACCCCCGGTGCCGAAAGACAGGACAAAGCCGTGGAGAGGACGGCGGGGGTGCGGCCAGGAATACGAGAGGCGCCTGCCCAACCGTGTAACCGCGATGCGACGCCCATGAGGAACACGGCGTAGTCGGTGAAGCGCTCCACGAGCAAGCCGGACTTCTGCTCGGCCCCGCCCGCCGGATGACTCTCCCCGCCGCGCCGCTCGCCTCGATCCTTTCACAACCCCTCAGTTCCCGCCGCATCTGGCCGCTGGCAATCCGGCGGTTGACGCAATCGTCGGGTATACTGATGGCTCGTGATCGTGGAGAATCGGTAGGCAGGGCAAGAAGTCCTGGTAACCCATCCGGAGGCAACCATGTATCGCACGTTCTTCGCGCTCGTCGTCGGTGCCGCCCTCGGGGTCGGCGGAATGACGCTGGCCGGCCATGACGGGCACGGCAAAGGCAAAGTGAAGCTGAAGACGCTTTCCGAGCGGGACGTCGTCGAGAAGCTGGACGGGAAGAAGGCCAAGGCGACAACGGTGGAGGTGACTCTGGGACCGGGCCAGGCGAGCCCGCCGCACCGTCACCCTGGCCCGGTCTTCGGGTACGTCCTGGAGGGCGAGTACGAGCACGCCATCGACGACCAGCCCGCTAAGACGCTCAAGGCAGGCGACACGTTCTACGAGCCGACCGGGTGCCTCCACAGGGTGTCGAAGAACCCGAACACCAAGACGAAGACGCGGGTGCTGGCCGTCCTGCTCCACCCGCGGGACGCCAAGCACCTTGTCATTCCCGAAAAGCCCGCGAAGAAGGAGTGACCGGGGCTCGCATTTGTGACTTCTGTCTGTCGCGATACTCGCCGGTCCCGCGAGCAGCCCCTTGGCATCGCCGGCCCTGGCGCGATCCCTGTTCGATTTCTGGCAGAATACGCGCGCCGGAATCGCGACGGCGGCAACTATTCTAAGAGGAACGATTTCGTCCGCGACGGGGCCTCTAAGCATGGGCAGTTCGCTCGACAGCGTTTTGGGGCGCCTCCGCAAGGTGGCGGCGGTGCAGGCCCTCGGCGGGCTGTCGGACCGCGAACTGGTGGAACGTTTCGTCGGGTCGCACGACGAGTCGGCCTTCACGGTTCTGATCGAGCGGCACGGCCCGATGGTGCTGGGGGTCTGCCGGCGGGCGCTGCCCAACCGCCACGACGCGGAGGATGCCTGCCAGGCCACCTTCCTGGTGCTGGCGCGCAAGGCGGGCTCGTTGCGCAAGAGGGCGTCCCTGGGCAGCTGGCTGCACGGGGTGGCGGGCCGGGTGGCTGCCAGCCTGAGGCGGAACGCCGCGCGCCGCAAGAGCCGCGAACGGCGGGCCGACGCGCCTGCCCCGGCAGGCCCTGCCGCCGAAGTCACCTGGCGGGAAGTGCAGGCCATTCTCGACGAGGAGTTGGAGCGGTTGCCGGAACGGTATCGCGCGCCGCTGATCCTCTGCTACCTCGAATGTCTGACCCGCGACGAAGCCGCCCGGCGGCTGGGCGTCTCCCCAGGCGGCTTGCACGGCCAGCTCGAACGCGGCCGGGACTTGCTGCGCGAGCGCCTCACCAAACGAGGCCTTACGCTTTCGGCGGTGCTGGCCGGCGCCGCCCTGGGCGAGGGCGTGGCCCACGCGCTGCCCCCTACGTTTGTCGTTTCCTCGGCCAAGGCCGCGGCGCTTCTCGCCGCGGGGCAACCCCTTACAGAAGTCGTTGGTGCCAACGCCCTGGCCCTGACACGGGAGGTTCTCAAGAGCATGTCCCTCGCGAAAGTGAAACTCGGGACGGCCGCCGTGCTGTGCGCCGCCCTGCTCGCCCTGGCCGGCGGCTCCTTCGCGTCGCTGGGCCTCGCCCAGGACGCCAAGCCGAAGCCCAGCGCGGCCGTCTCCAAGCTCGAGAGCGACGAGGATTTCATCCGCCGCATCAGCAAGGACCTGCGCGGCACGGTGCCCACGCCGACGGAGGTTCACTTCTTCGCGTCCAGCAAGGACGCGGGGAGGCGCCAGAAGCTCATCGACCTGTTCATCCTCGAGCGGCAGGCCCAAAAGGGGGAAGAAAGAAAAAGGAAGGCCGACCCGCAAGTAATCCTCAAGCAAACCATGGCTTTCTCGCCCGACTTCAAACAGATGGAGATCGACGTCGGCGGCAGCAAGATTCGCTTCAACCTGCAGCAAGTGGACGACAATTGGCTTCCCAAAAAACTTACCCCGCGACTGGAGACGCTACAGAAGGAGTTCTACAAGGACCTCCGGACGGCAAATGGCAAGGCGGACGTCGCGAAGGCGACCCAGACGTACCTGAACCGCCTGAGTGGCTTCGTGAAGGCCCACCCCGACAGCCCGGACATTCCCGATGCCATCCGGCAGATCGTCATGGTGTACGCCTCCCAGGACAATACGGTTGAGGCCGATGCGTGGCGCGCGAAATTGCCGAAAGAGGCACCGAAGGGTCGTTCGGAACGCGGCAAGGGCAGGTGAGAGGGGCCGCTCGGGGCAGACCGCCTGGGGAAGGGCCTATTCACGGCAACAGTCGGCATTTCCGCCAGCGTCCGCCCGGCACGGAGAGTGCTTTGTAAAGGCTCGCCTTCGCCGGATCGCCTTCGCCCTGACCGCCCGCCACCCATCCCTGAACGCCCCCGACCTGAGTAGGCCGGGGGCGTTGTTCTTTGTCTTTGAAGTGGCGTGGCAAGGGACAGCGGAGTCGCCGACGCGCTCCGCTCCGAGGGCTCCGCGTCGCGGCTACACGGAGACGCGCTCCGCCCTCCCCCGCGCTCGGCGCCGCGCCTCGCTTGCTGGTCGTTTCGCGAAAGGCGCCTTGTCGGTCCCGGGGGGGCGCTCGTATGGTAATAGTTGAGATCAAGAAGAAGAGAAGAGCAGGCCCCTCCGCCGCGAGGGAGAGACAACATGGAAGCCACCAAAACACGAGGCGCCGCCCCCGGCCGGGAGCACGGGGCGGCCCTGAAGGACCGCCTTTCCCCTGAAACGAACGACCTCACACCGCCCCTGTCCGCGGAGCAGGTGTACCACGATTACGCCCCGCGCGTCTACAACATGGCCCGGCGCATGGTGCGCAGCGACGTGGACGCGGAGGACGTGACCCAGGACGTGCTGCTTCAGGTCGTGCGCAAGCTCCCCACCTTTCGCGGCGAGTCGGCCTTCCCGACCTGGCTGCACCGCGTCACCGTCAACGCCGCCCTGTCGCATCGGCGCCGGGAGGCCGTGCGCCAGGAGCTCGGCCTACATTCGCTCGACGCCCACCGCGAGGACGAGCCGCCGTCCGCCGAGGGGGCCAATCGCATCCTCGGCCCCGAAGCGCAGGTACTCAGCCACGAGCTGCGCCAGCTCATCCAGCGCGCCATCGACTCCTTGCCGCAGGGCTACCGCACGGTCTTCGTCCTCGCCGACGTCGAGGGGCTGCCCAACGCCGCCGTCGGCCAGCGCCTGGGCCTTGGCCTGACCGCCGTCAAGAGCCGGTTGCACCGGGCGCGGCTGATGTTGCGCGACGCCCTGGCGCCGCACTTCGCGACCAACCAGGGGTGAGTCGGCACGGGACGAGCAAGAACGAGCGCCTGCGCTCTCGGTGCGCGCTCGAGCAGTGCGAGCGCTTGACGGCCCTGCCGGCTGTGGTAGGCTATCGAGGGCCGCTTCGCGGCCCACCTCGCACGGGGCCGGTGCTGCTCGCGTTCGCCTGCGGGACCGGCGAGGCAGGAAGTCACGCACGGGGCCTCCTTCATGGTCAACCCACCCGCCCCTCTGCCGTCGCCCAGCCCGGAGCATCGCCGGGTGGCGGCCGGGATGTTCGACCGTGCCAACCAGGTCGTCGCCACCGGCAACTTCGATTACGGCATCCGCCTCCTGCTGGACTGCTGCAAGTTCGATCCGGCCAACCTCCTCTATCGTCAGGCGCTGCGCCGCACCGAGAAGGCCAAGTATCGCAACAACCTGCGCGGCGGGTGGTTCGCCTGGCTGACGGCCTGGCCGGCGCGCTTGCGCCTCAAGGCCGTGCTGGGCCAGCGCGACTACCTCAAGGCGCTGGAGCTCGGCGAGCGCGTGTTGATGTGCAACCCGTGGGACCTCGGCGCCCAACTCGCCCTGGCCGAGGCCGCCGAGGGCCTGGGCCTGCTCGACCTGGCCATCTGGGCCCTCGAGCAAGCGCGGCAGAGGCAGGGGCGCAGCGCCCCTCTCAACCGTGTCCTGGCGCGCCTCTATGAGCGGCGCGGCAACTTCACGCAGGCGATGGCCCTGTGGGACCTGGTGCAACAGGTCGATCCGGCGGACACCGAGGCGACGAAGAAGCGCAAGGACCTCGCCGCCCACGAAACCATCGCGCGCGGCCAGTACGAAGAGGCGCTGGGCGAGGAGGAGGCGCAGGGGCCCGGCGCTGCCGCGGCCACGCTCCCACCGGCCGTTCGTGGCGAGGAAGGGCCCCTGGCCCGCGAGACGGCAGCGCTGCGCGGCCGGCTCGCGGCCGACCCGACCAGCGCCGAGCTCCACCTGCAACTCGCTCGCCTGTATCGCAAGGCCGACCAGTTCGAAGCGGCCCGCGCCGTGTTGCAGGATGGCCTGGGGCCGACGGGGAATGCCTTCGCGCTGATGGAGGAGATGGCCGACCTGGACGTCGAGCCGTTTCGCCGTAACCTGGCGATCGCGGAGGCGAAGCTGAAGGAGGCGCCGGACGATGGGCTTTTGCGAAAGGTGCGCATCCAGCTCCGCAAGGAGGTCAACACGCGCGAGCTGGACCTGTTCCGCCAGCGGGCCGACCGCCACCCGACCAACCTGAATTACCGCTACGAACTGGGCGTGCGCCTGCTGCGGGCCGGGCAGCTCGACGAGGCGATCCGCGAGCTCCAGTCGGCGCGCGCCGATGCCCGGCTGCGCTGGCAGTCACTGCTCTACCTCGGCTATTGCTTCAAGGCGCGCAACAATGGCCGGCTGGCCCTGCGCAACTTCGAGGAAGCGCTCCAGCACCTGCCCGCCCAGGAGGTCGCCAACCGGAAGGAGTTGCTGTTCGAGCTCGCGCAGGGCCACGCGGAGGCGGGGGAGCTGGCGAAGGCGATCGATTGCGGGCACGAGCTGGCCAACCTGGACTTTTCCTATCGGGAGATCCACCATCTGCTGGACGAGTGGGAGGCGCGGCTGCGCCAGGACGTGGCGCCGTAACGAGGCTGGCGAGCGGGGCCCACGACGATGGCAACGCGGGCGGAGTGCATCGATCAGGTTCGACGTCTGGACTGGTCATTCGGGCTTCGCCTCCTCTGGTGGGCCATCCGGGAGAGGGCCACGCCGAGTTGGGAGAGTGGCAAGGCCCCCTGATCGGGCGCAAGTTTTCGCCCCCAGCGCGTTCCCCCCTTCTGGTGCCACACCTATCGCCCGCCCCCTCCTGCGAGGGCCCTCATGCGAAAGATGCTCTTCTCGATCGCCGCCACCCTGCTACTCGTCTCGGCACGCAACAGTTCGGCCCAGACAGTCGAGCTTCAGGAACAGGTCAACGCCGTGCTTGCCCTCCAGCGGGCCGGCGCCCTCGTCGAGAGCGACACGACCGGCGCGACGCGCGTCAGCCTGTCGGGCATCAAGTCCGCCGACCGCCTCCTGGGCCACGTCAAGGTGTTGACCGATCTCAAATCGCTGGAGCTGGTGGGGACCAACGTCTCCGACAACGATCTGGCCAAGATCAAGGGCCTGACCCGGCTCGAGTCGCTGAACCTGGCCTCGACCAAGGTGGGCAACAAGGGCGTCGAGCATTTGCGCGGGCTGACCAACCTCACCCGCATCAGCCTTCTCGGCACCCCCATCACCGACGCGGGACTGGTCCAACTGAAAGGGCAAACCAAGCTCCAACTGGTCGTCGTGCGCAGCAGTTCCCGGCGAGCACTGGGTAGGCTGGAAAAGCTGGTCTGGCGGGGCCGGATTTCGTAAACTAAGGGCAGTGGCACGACACTTGCTTGGATAGGAGGGCCTGCCATGAGCCAGGCCAAAGACAGACCGCGGGAGCG
>JBBSEZ010000055.1:0-31343 GCA_038239195.1 Gemmatales bacterium | reverse complement strand
CGTGAGCCCGCCGGTGCGACGCCCCACACCGGCGGGCTCACGCCGCGCCGCTCGCCCGACGCCCCTTGCCGCTGTGGCCCCGCTTCGTCACTTTGAGTAGAACGGGGCGCTTCGTGCCGTGTCGGCGCCCCTTCGCGAATCGCTCGATCGGGGAGAGCCATGAACGGTTTGAATGTGCGGAAGGGCCCGTGCGACCTCGACTTTCTCGCCCTGGGGGCGCTCGTCCACCGGCTCGACCCGGGCGTCGTCCCCTTCCGCAAGGCGCGGTCGTTCGACGTCCACGTTTCCGGCGGCGAGTACAACGTCGCCGCCGCGCTCTCCGACTGCTTCGGGCTGCGCGCCGGCCTCGCGACCGCCATGGTCGATTACGGCATCGGCGAGCTGGTACAGGGCCGGGTGCGCGAGACCGGCGTGACGCCGTTCTACAAGTGGTACGAGCACGATGGCGTGCGCGGGCCCAACATCGCGACCGTCTACAGCGACCGCGGCCACGGCGTTCGCGCGCCCGTGGTCTTCTACAACCGCGCCAACGAGGCCGGCGCCCTGCTCAGGCCCGGCGACTTCGACTGGGCCAAGATCGCCCCGAACGGCGTGCGCTGGTTCCACTCGGGGGGCATCTTCGCCGCCCTCTCCGAGACCACTTCGGAGCTCATCCTCGAAGGGATGCGCGCGGCCAGGGCCCAAGGCGCCATCAACTCGTTCGACCTCAACTACCGGGCCAAGCTGTGGGCCTCGGTCGGCGGGCCCGAACGGGCGCAGCAGGTGCTCCGCCGCATCGTGGGCAACGTCGATGCGCTGATCGGCAACGAGGAAGACCTGCAAAAGGGGCTCGGCATCCCCGGCCCCGAGGTGGCGGCGAAGTCGAAGCTCGATCCCGAGACGTTCTTCCAGATGATCGACCGGGTCGTCGCGCAGTTCCCCAACGTCAAGCTGGTGGCGACCACGTTGCGCGAGGTGCATTCGACCAACCGCCACGACTGGGCGGCGGTGCTCTGGCTCAACGGCCAGCGCTTCGTGAGCCCGACGTGTCAACTCGACGTGATCGACCGCATCGGCGGGGGCGACGGGTTCGCCTCGGGCGTCATCTACGGGCTGCTCTCCGGGCGCTCGCCCGAAGAGTCCCTCCGCCTCGGCTGGGCCCACGGGGCGCTGCTGACCACCTACCACGGCGACGTGACCATGGCCCGGCTCGAAGAAGTCGAGGCGTTCGCCAAGGGCGGCTCGGCGCGCGTTCAGCGCTAAGGCGCGCCAGCAAGAGGGCGAACTGGGCGGTCCAGAGAGGAACGCAGGGCCAGGTTGTCCCGTTCGACCTCGTAACTCTTCCACGCTTCGCGCGAGCACAAATTACAATCCTCGGCGCGCTCGCGCCGGGGCCGCGCAGGCGCTCCAGGCCATAACTCTTCTCTGGCCAGCAGATTGAGACGGGGGCGCGAAGAAAGTTGTCTCCCCGCGGCATCGCGGCTCAACTTTTGCGGTTAGAGTTGCGACATGAGGTCGCTCCGTGGGCCGTTGACGGAACCGTCGGCCGGACAGAGGAGGAACTGGCATGGTGGCGCGCCCTTCGCTTGCGGTGATGGTCCTGCTGGCCCTCGGCTCGACCGGGGCCGCCTACCGCACCCCCAACTTCGTCGTCGAGGCGCCCACGCCGCAGATCGCCCAGCAGGTGGGCCAGTGGGCGGAATACTACCGCAAGCAGAAGGCCAACGACTGGCTCGGCCATGAGATGCCGAAGTGGGGCCAGCCCTGCCCGCTCAAGGTGAAGGTGACCATGAGTGGCGCCGGCGGCGCCACCTCCTTCGCCTTCGACCAGGGCCGCATCCTCAGCCAGGAAATGCAGATCGAGGGCTCGCTCGATCGGCTCATCAAGAGCGTACTGCCCCACGAGATCACCCACACGGTCTTCGCCCACTACTTCCGCCAGCCCGTGCCGCGCTGGGCCGACGAAGGCGGGTCCGTTTTGTCCGAAGACGACGTCGAGCGCAACCGCCACGACGTGCTCGTCCGGCAGATCCTGAACACCCCGGGGCGCGCGATCCCGCTGCGCAGGCTGTTCGCCCTGACCAACTACCCCCCCGACGTGATGGTGCTCTACGCGGAGGGCTTTTCGGTGACGAACTTCCTCGTCGGCCAGAGCAGCCGTGGCGCCTTCCTCACCTTCGTCGCCCACGGCCTGCGCGGCAACTGGGACGCGGCGGCGCGCCAGCACTACGGCTACCGCAGCGTCGAGGAGCTCGAACAGGCCTGGCTACAGCACCTGCGCAACGGCCGGCGCCCGCCCGCGACGGTGGCGAGCGCCGGTGGCAGGCCGGGCGCCCCGGCCACCCCCACCGGGCGCGTCGTGGTGCGGCAGACGGTCCCGCCCTCGCAACCGCTGCTCGGCGCCCCGCAGCCGGTCTACCGCGGCGTGTCCGCGACCGAGCAGGACGAGCTGCCGGCGGCCCCCCGGCCCGCCCTGGATCGTCCGTCGGCCCCGTCGGCGGCGCCGGCGAGGCCCCCGTTCATGCCGCCCGCGCCGAGCTACGCCACGCCGCAACCGGCCCCGCCCTCGGGCTTCATGCCGCCACCCCCGCCGCCGGCCCGACTGCTGGCGCCGCAGTTCGTGCCCAGCGGGGCGGGCGCTTCACTCGGGCAGCCAACGGGATCGCCGGTCGGGTATTCGCCTTGAGCGTGTCGGGATGAACGAACGACAGGCGAGCCGAGGGCGAATGCTCTCGGCTCGCCTGCTTGCGTTTCGCCGCCGATCCTCACCGCAACAAATGTGGCCGTAGCAAGTCCGCCCCGTGTTCCTTCAGCAGTTCCTCGAAAATCTGCTTGTCGGTCAGCCCCTTGTCGATCAGCGCGCCGAGGTCGCGCCGCATGGCGCGGGGCATGCCACAGCCGTTGGGGTTGCAGCTCGCCAGGGTGTAGAAGTGCCCGGTGCAGACGTCGCCCGTGACGCCACAGGTGCAGTAGATGCTCGCCAGGAACCACTCGATCCGCTCCGCCTTCGTGCGCGGCCGTCCGAGGTCGGGAGGCAGCGGCGAGCTTTCGACCTCGGGCGGCGGGGCCCGCATCCGCAGCCCCAGGCGCTGGCCCGGCACGAGGTCGGTCAGGTGCGACGAGCGCGCCACCAGGCGCACCTGCGTGCGCTCGCGCCACGGCCGAACGCTCTTGACCACCGCGGGAATGGGTGGGTGTGCCAGCAGTGTGACCTTGTCGCCCAACTTGAGGGAGCGGCCCCAGCGCATCGACTCGTGATCCAGCACGAAGTCCATTTCCCCGCTGAAACGGTGGACAAAGGCCACGCCGCCCGGCAGGCCCTCGTCGGCCCAGCGCTTGCGCAGCGCCTCCTTTTGGCCCGCGCGGGCCTTCTCCAGCGGCGCTGCGCCGAGGAAATGCCGCACCCGTCCCTCGGTCGTCTGTACGTAGAGCCGGGCCCCCACGGACAGCTCGAGCGTGTACCGCATCTTCAACGTGCGCTCCGGCCCCCCGTCGGCCTTGACGACGAGCCCCCCGGTGCGCGGCTGGCGAACGACGGTGAGGCCCTTGCCGTGCAGGTCCTGTTCGCTGATCTCGTCGGCGAGCATGGCGACGGCGACCGGCGTGCCCTTGCGGTTGGTCTGGAACCAGACCCAGACGCGATCCCCGACGGCGAGCTGGTCGAGCCGGCCCCACCAGCCGAGGACCTTGATCTCGGCGTCGGGGGCGAGTGGCCACTGGCGCGGCGTGGCTTCGCCCTCGACGTGGAGCGTGACGGTGCGCGTGGCGGGGGCGCGGGCGGTGAGCGTGGCCCAGCGCTTGGGCACCGAGCGCAGGTATTCGGCGCTGCCGGCCACCTCCTGGATGGCCTTGTTTACAGTGCGTGCCTTCCGCGCCTTCGCCTCGGTGACGGACGGAGGCGCGGCCGCGCGCAAGGCAAGCGGGACGAGGCAGGCGAGCAGGACCAGGCAAAGGCGGGCTGGCATGGGTAGGGCCTCGAGGGGGGACGTGGGGCAGGAGCCATTAACCCCCACGGCGAAGGAAAAAGCAAGGGTGCGATCTTCCGTTTAGCGACGCTTCGCAGAAACGTCGAGCGCCCCACGCTTCTGCAAAGCGTCGCTAAACGAAGCGGGCCCTCCCTATACTACCCCCCAAGCGCCCCCTCCTCATCCCTCGCCCGCCGGGAGCCCCGCCGTGGCCAAGGCCCTGATCGTCGTCGGCGATGCCGCCGAAGTGCTGGACACCATGTATCCGCTTTATCGCATTCGCGAGGACGGCCACGACGCCGTCGTCGCGGGGCCGGCGAAGCGCGTCTATCACCTCGTCATGCACGACCGCCATCCCGAGTGGGACATAACGGTCGAGTCGCCCGGCTACCGGCTGGCGGCCGACGTCGCCTTCAAGGACGTGCGCCCCGACGACTACGCGGGCATCTTCGTCACCGGCGGGCGCGCCCCCGAGTACCTCCGCTACGACCAGGACCTTCTGCGCATCGTGCGGCGCATTCACGAGAACGGCAGGCCGGTGGCGTCGGTCTGTCACGGCATCGAGATCGTCGCGGCGGCCGACGTCATCCGCGGGCGCACCGTGACGACGGTGGCCAAGTGCCGCCTCGACGCCGAGGGCGGAGGCGCCACGTACGTGGACCGCGAGGTCGTGGTGGACGGCAACCTCATCACGGCCCGCACCTGGCACGACAACGCGCCGTTCATGCGCGAATTCATGAAGCAGCTCAACGCGCAGCGCTGACGCCACTCCACTCCGAAGAAGATCCGATACCCGCGCCCCCCTCCGGGTGTTATAACGAGCAGACCGCCTTCCCCCCGCCGCCCCGAGGCCGTTCCTCCATGCCGCTCGTCAAACGTGCCCTCTGCCTTTTCGTTGCCCTGGCCCTCGGCGCGTTGGCTCGCGGCGCGCCGCTCCCCGACGCCTACCTCAAGCCCCTTTCGGCGCGCTCGATCGGCCCCGCCAACATGAGCGGGCGCATCACCGCCGTCGCCGTCGTCGAGAACAACCCGGCCATCCAGTACGTCGGCGCCGCCTCGGGTGGCGTCTGGAAGACCGAGGACAAGGGCCGGACCTGGAGGCCGATCTTCGACGACCAGCCCACCGCCGCCATTGGCGCCGTCGCCATCGCTCCCTCTGACCCCGCCGTCGTCTGGGTCGGCACCGGCGAGGCCAACGCGCGCAACAGCGTGTCGTGGGGCGACGGCGTCTATCGCTCGGGCGACGGCGGGAAGACCTGGCAGCATCGTGGGCTCAAGGAGTCGCACCACGTCGCCAAGATCGTCGTCCACCCCAGGGAGCCCGACACGGCCTACGTCGCCGCCCTCGGCCATCTGTGGGGCAAGAACAAGGAGCGCGGCGTCTTCAAGACCACCGATGGCGGGAAGACCTGGCAGCATTCCCTCGACCTCGGCGACGAGACCGGCTGCATCGACCTGGTCATGGCCCCCGACGACCCGCAGGCCGTCTACGCCGCCGCGTACCGCGTGCGCCGCGACAGCTTCTCGGGCGGCAACCCCGCCATTCAGTTCGGCCCCAAGGCAGGGCTCTACCGCACCCGCGACGGCGGCAAGAACTGGGTGAAGCTGACGCGCGGGCTGCCCACGCGGCACTACGGCCGTTGCGGGCTCGACGTCTGGCGCAAGGATGGCCGCACCCTCTACGCCGTCGTGCAGACCGACCGCACCGACATTTCCAAGGTCGCCGGACAGCCCGCGTCCAGACCGGGCGCGCTCCTTCAGGTCGAAAGAGGAGGCATCTTCCGCTCCGACGACGGCGGCGATAGCTGGGTCAAGGTCAACGACCTGTGCCCGCGCCCGTTCTACTTCGGCCAGGTGCGGGTCGATCCCACCGACGACCAGCGCGTGTGGGCTCTCGGCATTCCGCTGTACGTCTCGACCAATGGCGGGCGGTCGTTCCGCGCCGACGGGGCCAAGGGCGTTCACGTCGATCACCACGACCTGTGGATCAACCCCGCCGAGCCGAAGCACCTCATCCTCGGCACCGACGGCGGCACGTATCACTCGATCGACCGGGGCGGCACCTGGACGCACGGCAAGAACCTTCCGCTGGGACAGTTCTACTCCGTCGCGGTCGATACGCGCAAGCCCTATCGCGTCTACGGCGGGCTCCAGGACAACGGCACCTGGGGTGGACCGAGCCGGACGCGCAACCCCGCGGGCATCGCGCTCGACGACTGGAAGCGCGTGCTGGCGGGGGATGGCTTCCAGTGCCAGGTCGATCCGACCGACCCCGAGACGGTCTACGCCGAGGCCCAGTATGGCCGGCCCGTGCGCATCAACGTGCGCACCGGCAAGCGCATCGTCATTCGCCCCCCGGCGGCCAAGGGCATCTCGGCCCACCGCTTCAACTGGAGCACGCCGATGCTCCTGTCGCCGCACGACGCGAAAACGCTCTACCTGGGCGGCAACCGCCTCTTCAAATCGAGGGATCGCGGCACGACCTGGCAGATCATCAGCCCCGAC
This sequence comes from Gemmatales bacterium, assembly GCA_038239195.1. GTDB lineage: Bacteria > Planctomycetota > Planctomycetia > Gemmatales > Gemmataceae > JBBSEZ01. The sequence goes on along the minus strand of JBBSEZ010000055.1, from coordinate 24,894 downwards.
CTGACGAGTGGGATGGCGGTCGGCGAGCCGTTCTACGCCCACACGCTGACGGCCATCGCGGAGTCGCCCGTGACGGCCGGGGTGCTGTGGGCCGGCAGCGACGATGGCCGGCTACACCTCAGCCGCGACGGCGGCAAGAGGTGGATCGACGTCGGCGCCATCCCCGACGTCGAGGCGATGCGTCACGTCACGCGCATCGAGCCATCGCCCTTCGACGCGGGGACGGCCTACCTGGCGTTCGACCGCCATCGCCAGGACGACTTCGCGCCCCACCTGTTCAAGACGACCGATTACGGCCGGACCTGGCGCCGGCTCGACAAGGGCCTGCCGCGCTCGGGGCCCATTCACGTCGTGCGCGCCGACCCGCGCAACCGCGACCTGCTCTACGTCGGCACCGAACACGCCCTTTTCCTGTCGTTCGACGGCGGAGAGAGCTGGCAGCGCTTCCGGCACGGGCTGCCCACGGTGCCCATCCACGACCTCGTCGTCCACGGCCGCGACCGCGAGCTCGTCATCGGCACCCACGGGCGCAGCGCCTACGTCCTCGACGTCGCCCCGCTCCAGGAGTTGACGGCCAAGGTGCTGGCCGCGAGCGCTCACCTCTGCGACGTCGTCCCGACAGCGCTTCCCAAAGGGGCGGCGAGGCCCGCGCTGCCGAGCGCGTTTGCCGCGCCCAACCCGCCGGCGGGGGCGGCGATTTACTACGTGCTGAAAGAGAAGCCGGCCCGCGGCGCTCGGCTGAGCATTCTCGACGACGCGGGCAACTTGGTGGCCGAACTGCCCGGCGCCGACGCGCCGGGCCTGCATCGGGCGCAGTGGGACTTGCGCCGGCGCGGCGGCGGGCTCGTGCCGGCGGGCGAGTACGTGGCCCGGCTCGCGGTGGGCGGGCTGCTGCTGGGGAAGAAGTTTCGCGTCGAGGCGGAGTGACGGCCATCAGCTAGAACTCGTCGCTGGCGAGGGGACCGTAGCGACGGCGAGCCCTGGTTGCTCTTGCAAAGATTTCGCTTTTCGTTACCGTGCCGGCCTCCCACGAAGACGACCCGAACAAGGCCCATTCCCTGTCTCGTTGCACGAGGAAGCGCCCATGCCTCGCCAGGTGACCGCCTATTTTGCCCTGCTTGGGGCCCTCGTCAGCGGCTGCGGAAGTGTTCCCATCTGCCACGACGGCGAGGTGGTCGCCGCATGTCCCGCCGAACCGGACCGTGAGATGGCGCAGGCGCCCTCCAACGGGCCCTACGGCCTGTATCGCCGGGCGGACAAGCCGGACGATGCCTCGCCTCGAGCCGCGGATGGAGGCGGCCCGGCCAACGGGCCCGGCGACCTGCACGGCCTGTTCCGTCTGAAGAGCTACGGGCCGGTCGGGTTTGAGAGGGGAGAGGATGGACAACTCCTCGCCGTCATCGGCGAGGAGAAGGTCCCGCTGCCCCCCGGGCGCTACTGTTGGTGCGCCCTTCCCGAGAGCGCACTCCCCGAGATCGCCGTGCCGGGGCCCACACTTTCCGCGGGCCAGAAGGTGGTGTGGGTTTTGCGGAAAGCAGGGGAGACAGCAGGCGACGTCCTTCTCTTTGTCGTCGTCCTTGCCGTCGTCGCCGGCGTGCTGTACGTCTACCTGCTGGCTGGGGGCCATCCCGGGGCCGGGGTCGATTCGCGGTAAGGGGGCGGGCGCACCTCCCTCGTCGCGCCCCTACGATGGCTCCGCAGCGTTCTTCGTCATTTCCCTTGCGATCAGCCGCCCTCTCACCGCACGCCTCCTCGGCAAGGCGAACGCCACGACGCCGTGCGCCAGCAGGCCGATGCCCCAGCCGAGCAACGGCCACTTGAACCACAGGTGCTCGCTCGACGTCGCGAAGTTGATGCCCACGAGCAAGGCGTTCACGACCGCGTAGACCGCCGCATGCACGTAGAAGCCGCGCCTGTCCCGGACCGTTGTCTTCTCTTGCTGTGCCATCGTACACTCCTCTTGGGGATAAAAACGACCTTCGAGATACTTCTTCCTCGTTGCGTACGGCGACGTCTTTCGGCCGGCGAGCCAGCGCGTACCAGTCCATCTCGCCCCGGTGCGCCTCCGAGGCGCGTCGTCGTCGGCACAACGTTCCTCAGTCGCGCAACCGGCCCATCACCAGGGCCGCGTTCTGCCCGCCGAAGCCGAAGCTGGTCGAGACGGCCGTCTCGACCGGGCAGTCGCGGGCGCAGTTCGGCACGTAGTCGAGGTCGCACTCCGGGTCGCGCTGCTCCTGGTTGATGGTGGGCGGCAGCACGCCCTCGTGCAGGGTCAGGGCCAGGGCGACCGCCTCGACGGCGCCGGCGGCGCCGATCAGATGGCCGATCATCGACTTGATCGACGACAGCGGCAAGCCCTCGGCGTTGCCGTTGAAGACGCGCTTGACCGCCGCCGTCTCCATCTGGTCGTTGAGCCGGGTGCTGGTGCCGTGCGCGTTGATGTAATCGACGTCGTGGACGTCGATGCGGGCCTCCTGTAGCGCCCAGCGGATGGCGCGCGTGGCCCCGCCCGCTTCCGGGTCGGGCCTGGTCACGCCGTAGGCGTCGAAGCTCGAGCCCAGGCCCAGCACCTCCGCGTAGATGGTCGCGCCGCGCTTCTTGGCCCGGTCGAGCTCCTCGAGCATCAGCATGCCCGCGCCCTCGCCCAGCACGAAGCCATCGCGCTGCCGGTCGAAAGGCCGCGAGACCTCCGCGGGGGCACGGTTGCCGGGGCTCAGCGCGCCCAGGGCCGAGTAGGCCAGCAGGAGCAGCGGGTCGATGCGGCTATCCGCCCCACCGGCCAGCATCAGGTCGGCGTCGCCGCGGGCGATGAGCCGAAAGGCCTCGCCCACCGCCTGGGTGCCGGCGGCGCAGGCGGTGGTGATGGTGCTGTTCGGGCCCTGGGCGCCGTGGATCAGCGACACGTGGGCCGCCACCATGTTTGGCAGGTACTTCAGGACCCACAGTGGGAAGAGCGCTTCCTTGCCGCGCTTGCCCAGCCGATCGACCTGTAACTTGCCGTTGTCCCCGCAGGCGTCGGAGATCAGGCGCGCCACCTCCGGCAGGTCCACCGGGACCACGCCCGTGCCCAGCACGACGCCGACGCGCTCGGGGTTTTCGCGCGGCAAGTCGAGCCCGCTGTCGAGCACGGCCAGACCGGCCGCCGCCACGCCGAAGCGCGCCGCGCGGCCCATGATCTTCAGGCTCTTGCGGTGTGGCCCCGGCACGAACGGCAGGAGGTCGAAGTCGGGCACCTCCGCGGCGATGCCGACGGGGTGCGACGAGGCGTCGAAACTGCGGATCGGCCCGACGCCGCTCTTGCCCTGGAGGCATGCCGACCAGAAGGCCTCCTTGCCCACGCCGTTTGGGGCCACCACCCCCAGCCCCGTGATAGCCACTCTGCGCATGGTGCGACTCCGCCTGAGGAGAGGAAGGGCCGAGAGCTGGCCCACGGCCCGCGACTCGCCCGCGTCGCGCGCTCGGCCGACGGCCATTCCACGGCCGCGACCGACCTCGGCATTGAGGAGGGGAGGGAACGGAGAAGAGCAGGGCCTGGCGCCCGAGCAAACGGGCAACAAGCTTCCCCCTTCTGAGAGGCCGCGTGTCGCCCATTCGGTCGGGGCGGACGGGCCTCTGCCCCCTGTTTCGACCGCGGAAGAATGCCCGCGTTAACTGCTCTCTCCAGAGCTCGCACTTCGTCACGGCCCCAGGTTGGGCTTACGCGCTGGGAAACGAAAAACCCGCAAGTGCCTGGCTTGCGGGCGATCAGGAGACGGGGCGTGGAGAGCTCACGGCTGGACGTACGTGGCCGGGGGGTGGCCGATGGCCGCACCGGCGCCCACGCCGCCGTGGTCGCCCCCGGCGCGGAAGCCCGCCGCACAACCTGCCTGGAGGAGGGCCAACGCCGCCACGGCCAAGGTGAAGAATCGGATGCGCATCGTACGTCCTCCTGGGTAGGTCGGCCGTCAACCGTCGGCCGCGGATGGAGATAAGGGAAGGCAGACGTCGTGCCATCCGCGTGGCGCCAGGGAGGCAAGCAGGCAAGTCCGCGCGCGGGGCGCAACGGGCGTGGCGGTTGAACGGCTTTTTCGGGAATGGCGTCGCGCGGTAGCGCAATCGTTCCCAGAAGGCCCACCCCCCGGGCCTCCCGCGGGTCGATGTTTTAAGGGGACCGGCAGGGCTCGGTTTGCTGTAGGACGGCTCTCCTGAGCCGTCCTACAAGTAGGCCTTTTCCTGCCGCTCGCCCAAGGGAGAGAAGAATTCGGCCCCCGTCGCCTCGATGGCCGGGAGGGCCAAGGGTTGCGGCCCTCCGCCGCGGTTCGTCCCCTTGAGGGCAACGTCTTGGTAGAGCTCTGCATCCACGCCGCGAACGTGTTGTACCTCATCTCCTTCCTCGCCCGGGACATGCTGTGGCTGCGCCTCCTGACGTGCGCCGGTCTGCTGCTGGGCGTGCTGTTCTTCTCCTGCCAGCCGATGCCGCTCTACGGCCCCACGGTCTGGCACGTCGTGTTCCTGGTCATCAACGGGCTCCAGATTTGGCGCCTGTTGGCGGAGCGGCGCCGCTTGACCCTCACCGCGAAGCAAGAGAGGGTCGGCGAGGCCGCGTTCCACGACCTCTCGCGCGAAGAGCTCCTTACTCTGCTGGCCCGCGTCACCTGGGAGGGCCCGGCGAAGGTGCTGGACGTCGAGAACGCTTGCCATCAGCAACTGACCAGGGAGGAAGGGGTGTTGCGGGACATCGCCTTCAGCCGACTGTCCCGCAGCGAGCTCGTCAACCTGTTGACGCGGAGGATGTGGTGCTCCATCGTCAAGCTGCGGCCCTCCACCTGGAGGCGGCCAGGCCAGCGCGACGGTGGCGCGGGCGTTACGTCAGGATCGGCGGCGGGGTGAATCGCCAGACCGGTGTCGTACGTGGTGGGCCCGGTAGGCCCGGACGAAGGAGCGAGAGATGCACGTCGCCCCCTGGCGAAAACGGCCCTGGCAAGTAACCGCAATGGGAAGCTTGCTTCTCCTGAGCCTCAGCGCGACGTACCTGACCAGGGCCCGTTCGCGCCCTGAAGCGATCGGCGCCCCTCAACGTCCCGACGCCCCGGCGCCGGAACTGGGCCAGCCGAGCGACTTGCCGCTCCCCAGTCAGCTCGCCGTGCCCGAGTTCGAGGGGAAGCTCTTCGATTTTTTGAACGCGCGCCAGTACGTCAAGCTGGGCTGGCTGCGGGACAAGTGCGTCCGCGACACCGGGCCCTACGTGGCAGGCAAATACTACGGCACCCACCCGGCGGTGCGCGTGTACTATTCGCCGGGCGCGATGCGCTGGCTGATGAACGGCCGGGTGGGCAAGGTCCCCGATGGCGAGATGATCGTCAAGGAACAGTACGCCGCCCCCGCGATCCGGCACCGGGGCAAGACGGAAGAGGAGCTCTGGGGCGCGCTGGAATCGTGGACCGTGATGGTCAAGGACTCGGCGGGCTCGCGCGATGGCTGGTTCTGGAGCAACCCCGTCAAGGGCCAGTGCGCGGCCGACAATCACCGCTACCCGTTCGAGCATCCGGTGTCCGGGTTCGGGCACTATTGCGTCCGCTGTCACGCCGCGACGCAATCGCCCGGCGCGGCGCCCGCCAGCGACGCCAACGAGTTTACGTTCGCCTCGCTGCGGAACGTCGCCGGCTTTCCGGGGGAGCCGATCCTGTTCCGGGTCGATGATTCGTGGCGGCCAGACGGCCGGAAGGCCGAAGGCGCCGCGCCCGGCGATCCTCGGCACGACTCGCACCCGCGATGCGCTCGCCCCAAAGCGCCGGCGCGACCGGCCCACCGCGCCCAACCGCGATTCCAGAGCTTCTTCGACTCGATCGAGCGCGTCGGCCTTTCGGACGTGGCCCACCTGCCGCCGGTCACTCACGACTGGGCCGTCAACAGCCGGGGGCCATCGCAGGAATTCGTCACCTCCAACCAGTGCATGAGCTGTCACGCGGGGCTGGTGGCCCCCTTCGGGCCATCGATGTTCGTCCCGACCGGGAAGAGCGTGGAGTACGGGGCGCCCGGCTGGGACGTTTCGCCCTACGGGGAGTGGCGCTGGACGCCGATGGCGCTGGCAGGCCGCGACCCCATCTTCTACGCGCAACTCGAGAGCGAGGCCCGCCTGGTGCGCGACGAGTTCCGCTCCGATCCCGCGCTCGCGGCGGAACTGAGCGAGAAGCTGACCGACACCTGCCTGCGCTGTCACGCGGCGATGGGCAAAAGGCAGTTCGAGCTCGATCGCCCGGGAGCGGCGGGAAAGTTCTCGCTCGCCCACGTGCATGCGGTCGCCGGCCCGGGCGAACACCCTGGGCACGGCGCCTCGAAACATGGCGCCCTGGCCCGCGACGGCGTTAGCTGCATGGTCTGCCACCGCATGCAGCCGCGCGCGCAGCCCCCCACCGACCACCGCCCCTACCTCCAGTACTTTCTCGAAACGTCGATCTCCGGCAATTTCCACCTGGGCAAGAAAGGAGAGCTCTACGGACCGTTCAAGGACGACGAGATCGCGCCGTACGCGATGGAGCACGCCACGGGCCTTCTGCCGAAGCACAGTCCGTTCCTGAAGTCGTCGCAGCTCTGCGGCACCTGTCACGCGGTAGCCCTGCCCAACGTCGATAAGCCGCTGGGCCCTGCGGGCTCCGAGCACGGCCCGGACGAGTTGACCCGGTCCGAGGTCGTTCCGCTGTTCAGGAAGTTCCACCACCACGTCGAGCAGGCGACCTACCTGGAGTGGCTCAACAGCGAATACGAGAACGAGATCGACAAGCAAAACCCGCTGGCGAAGTCGTGTCAGGATTGCCACATGGCGCGCGGGCTGAAGGACGAGCGGCACGGCATCGACCTGCCGCAGGTGCGGTCGCGGATCGCGGCGATCCAGGACACGACCTACCCGGAGGCCGAGAACCTCGCCCCGCACGACCGGCTCCACGTCCGCACCCGCGACGAGGGCTTCCGGCGGCACAACTTTACGGGCCTGAACGTTTTTCTGGTGGAGATGTTCAACCAGTGCGACGACGTGCTGGGCGTTTGCAAGACCGACTTCATGACGGGCTCGAAACAGGGCATCGCGCACGCGATGGACAACTTCGTCCAAACCGCCCGCAAAGTCGCGTCGCTGGACGTGAAGGCCGACTGGCAGGGCCCCAACCGGCTGACGGCCCGCGTCGTCGTCAAGAACAAGGTGGGACATCGCTTCCCGAGCGGCGTCGGGTTCCGCCGCGCGTTTCTGGAACTGTCGGTCGTCCAGAAGGCGGACGGGCGTGGGCCGGAGCGCTCCCTCTGGTCCTCGGGCCGCACGAACGAACTGGGGGTGCTGCTCGGCGCCGACGGCCAGCCGCTGCCGACGGAGTTCTTCGCCCGCGACCGGGCCTCGGGCCGGCAGCAGTATCAGAAGCACCACGAGGTGATCGCGTCGCCCGATCAGGTCCAGGTGTACGAGGTGCTGCTGCGGAATGCGAAGGGCGAGTTCACGACCAGTTTCGTCCACGGTTGCCAGACGGTGAAGGACAACCGCCTCCTGCCGCGGGGCTGGAAGCGGGAGGGCCCCGGCCCGGCCCTGACGGGACGGTTCCTCCAGGCGACTCATCCCGACCCGGAGACCGCCAAAGACCCCCGCTACAACGACGGCAGCGGGTCCGACGAGGTGCTCTACCGCATCGACCTCCCGGGCGCCGTCGATTCGTCCCGCGTCGAGGTTCGCGCGACGCTGTACTACCAGGCCATCCCGCCGTACTTCTTGCGGAACCTCTTCCAGACGGCGCCCGACGGCCCGGCGACTCGCCGGCTCCATTACCTGTGCAGCCATCTGGAGCTCGAGGGGACGCCGATCGAGAACTGGAAGTTGCGGATCGCGTCCGCCGCGTGCGGCGTCGAACGCGGACAATGAGCCGCCGTCCTCGGAGCGCCCCACGGGCCCGTGTAGCCGCTTACGCGGAGCGCAACGCAATGGAGGCGCTCCGCTCCCCGTCGCGGCTACACGGCGGCCCCGGAAACCGAGGCCGCCTCCTTCCCCTGCCGCGCCTTTACGGGTAGAGTAATCGGGTGCCACCACCAGCCCGCCCCCGGAGCTCCCCCCGATGCGAGCCCTCTGCTCCGCCCTGGTCTTGCTGTCCGCGCCCGCCCTGGTCAAGGCCGAAGACGGGCTGCCCGCCGACGTCCTGAAGGCGCTCAAGGCCGCCACCGTGTTCGTCAAGGTGGACGCCGGCAGCCTCTCGGCCAGCGGCTCTGGGTTCGTCCTCAAGACGGACAAGGAGACGGCCTACGTCGTCACCAACCACCACGTCGTCCGCCCCTCGCAGGTCATCGTCCGAAAAGTGGGGCGGACCACCCGCGAGACGGTGGTGACGGCCCGGAACGCGAGCGTTTCCGTGGTGTTCGACAGCGGCACGCCGAGGGAACGTACGGTTCGCGCCCGGATCGTGGCCGAGGACGAGAAGAAAGACCTGGCGGTCCTCGAGATAACCGGGAGCAAGGGCCTGCCCCGGCCCATCCGCTCGGACCGCCCGCCCGAGCTCCGCGAGACGATGCCGGTCTACGTTCTGGGCTTCCCCTTCGGCAAGGCGCTCGCCACCGGCAAGGGCCATCCCGCCATCACCGTCGGGAAGGCCTCGGTGTCCAGCCTGCGCCTCAACGACGCCGGCGAGTTGACCATCGTCCAGATCGACGGCGCGGTCAACCCCGGCAACAGCGGCGGGCCCGTGGTCGATGGCAAGGGCCACCTGGTCGGCATCGCCGTCGCCCGCATCAAGGACAGCGGCATCGGCCTGGCCATCCCCACCCGGGAGCTCGCGGCGATGCTCAAGGGGAGGGTCACCGGCTTCAACCTCCAGGTGGTCCAGCGCGACAAGGGGACGATGAAGATCAAGGTCGAGCTGGGGCTGACGGACCCGCTGGGCGAGGTCCGCTCCGTCACCTTCCACTACGCCCCCGGCCGGGCCAAGGGCAAGGTTGCCGTCTCTTCCCTCCCCGGCGCCAAGAAAGAGAAGCTGGAGATCAAGGGCCAGTCGGCCGTCGGCTCCATTACCCTGCCGATCGGCAGCGGTCCCGACGTGTCGCTGACGTTTCACACGGAATACGTCGATGGGGACGGCAAGGCGCTCTTCACCGCCGTCCGGTCCGGCGCCTTGAAGGCGACGGTGGGAGCGACGGCCGAACGGCCGTCGCCCGGAGAGGCCCCCCGAGGCGCGCCGCTGGCCCGGGAGGCGCTGGCCACGACCTTGACCGACCTTGGGGGAAGCGACAGCTTTCGCCGGTTGGGGGCATGCGAACGGCTGCTGAAGGCGCAACCGACCGAGGACGGCCGCAAGCAAGTGTTGACCGCGCTGACGCCCTTGCTCACGCACCCGGACGTGTTCACCCGCTGCGGGGCCATCAAGGCCCACGTGAACTGGGCCGGGAAGGCCGGCCTGAGCACGTACACCGAGTTGTTGAAGTCCGACGACAACTTCATCTCGCGCGGCGCGTTGATCCGGGCGGTGGCACGGCTGGGGGGCGCGGGCGCGGCGCCGGCCCTCGCAGCCCGTTTGCCGGACCTCGTCGATCGGGGCACGGCTAGCAAGGCGCTCAAGGGCATGGGCCCGGGCGCGGAACAAGCCGTGGCTGGCTATCTCAACCACGCGGACTGGGGAGTGCGGGCCGAGGCCTGTAAGATCCTCAAGGACGTTGGCACGGCGAGCAGCCTGCCGGCCTTGCGGAAGGCGAGCGCCGGCCTGCCTTTCGCTTCCGCGCCCGCGGTCGAGAAGTTGGCCGACGAGGCGATTGCAGCCATCTCGGCCCGCAAATAACCGCGAAGCAAAGGGCGCCCGGGTGACGACCGCCGCGATCTTCTTCTCAGGAGCATGCCGAGCATGGCGATTCGACTGGAGTGTCCTTCCTGCGACGCGGCCGTGCGAGTGCCGGACGCCGACGAAGGCAAGAAGGTGAGCTGCCCCGAGTGCGACCACCGTTTCGTGGCCCGCAACCAGGGCATCGCCACTCGGCCCGCCGCCCCGTCACGGGCCCCGGCGCGCCGGGCCGAGAGGGCCAGCGAGCCCGAGAAGTCCGGGGGGGGCATGGTGCTGGCCCTGGTGCTGGGGGGCGGCGCCGCGGTCGTGCTGATGCTGGCGCTCGGCGGGGTTGGGCTCTGGTTGCTGCTGCGCCCGGCCAAGGCTTCGCCGCCACAGGTCGCGGCGACCATCCCCACTCCGCCAGCGGCGCCTGCCGCCCCGCCGGTAGTCCAGCTCCCGCAGGGTGGACAGCCCCCGCCGGTCGGGCCAGGGCCGGTCGGGCCAGGGCCGGTCGTCCCGGGACCGGTCGTTCCAGGCCCGGGCGCTCCCGTGCGGCCGATCGAGCGCCCGCCGGTCGTGACTCGGCCGCCAGTCGTCGAGCCGCCGAAGCCCGCCCCTCCCGGGGGCGGAAAGCAGTACACGCCGAAGAACAACCGCTACACCATCCTCATGCCTCCCGGCGTGCGAACCGCTCAGCTAACCCGGATCGTCCGCATCAACCGGCGTGCAATGCCGATCGAGGGCTCGCTCGTGCTCCTGAAGGACGGCACCAGCTTCTCGGCGTCGTCGATCGGCGTCCCTGCGGTGGTGATGCGCGAGATACCCGCCGACGAGCGCTTCAACGTGTTCCGCGATGCGATTGCGAAACAGCTCGGTGGAAAGGTCATCGCGGAAGAGGCCATCGAGCAGAAGGGCATCGCGGGCAAGGATTATCGCATCCAGGGCGAGAGAAGCATGGCCCGGATGCGCATGTACCTGATCGGCGGGTTCGTGTTGTTCGCCGTCGTCGAGGGCAAAAACGCGGACGCCGTCGATTCGAACGTCGCCGACGTGTTCTACGCTTCGTTCCAGTTGCTCGACACGAAGTAGAGGGACCAGGCCCGGTCACAGGGCGAACGTTTGCCCCGCGGCCGGCGCGAACACGTGTCCGCCGAACGCCTGGCGCGCTTCTTCGACCAGGGCAGGGTGGCGCCCGTCGTACTCCGCCCCGACGTGGACCAGGGCCAGGGTGCGCGCCCGGGCCGCGGCGGCGTTCTCGCCGGCCTGGCGCGCCGTGCAGTGGTAGGGACTGCCTTCGGGCGCCGCCGGCTCGACCGTCGCGGCGTGCTGGGCGTCGTGGACCAGCAGGTCGGCGCCGCGGGCCAGCTCGACGATGCTGGGGCAGGGCGTCGTGTCGCCGGTGAAGGCCAGCACCTTGCCCTCGACCTCGACGCGCACGCCCAGCACCGGCGCGAAGGTCGAATGAACCATCGGCCAGGTACGCAGCGCGATGGCGGGCGTCAGCGCGTGCGTGGCCAGGGCGTCGGCCGGCAACTCGACGGCCTGCACCGGCGCGGACGGCAATTCGCGATAGGAAACCTCCCACAAGGCGCGAAGCGACGTCCAGGTGGCGGCGCTCGCCACGACGGTGGGGCGGGGGAGGCCGGCGCCGTTCAGGGCCCACCAGAGCAGGAACATGGGGTAGCCCAGCGCATGGTCGCCGTGGCGGTGGGTGACGAAGACGTGGGTGACTTCGCCGGGACTTAGCCCCACGGCGGCGAGCTGCTGGAGGACGGCGGGGCCACAGTCGATGAGTAGCGTGGCGCCGGCGGCGCGCACCAGGTAACTGGAGTTGGTGGCGCCGGGCCCGGGCAGGGCGGCGCCCACGCCGAGAAAGGTGACCTCGATCATGCTCAGTCCCACCAGAAGAACCACGCCGAGCCGTTGAGCCGCTCCGCCGCCAGGTTGTCGATCGTTTGCCCGCCCTGGTCCACAATGTCCCGGCAATAGAGGTAGTGCTCGCGCGCCAGTTGCAGCGCCTCGGGGCGCTTCTTCGGCGGGCGCGTCGCCCGCACCTCCATCACGTCCGGCGTGAGCGCCACCAGTTCCGCGCCATACTGCTCCTGCCAGCGGCGTAGAAAGCCGGCGTGCTCGTCCGCGTGCGGGCAGGAGTTGAAGGCGCCGAAGCGCAGCAGGATCGGCACCTGCCAGTGCTCGGCCGTCGGCACCAGGCCGATGCAGGCTCTCGGGTGAGGGAGGTCCGTGCTCAGGTCGAGGGGCGTCAAGAACACGTGGGCGCCGCGCTTCCCCTTCGACCAGGGCCCGCGGGGCAGGCCGGAGAAATGCGCCGGCGCCAGCAGCGCCTCGTTGGGGTCGTCGGGCATGGCGCCGTCCTCTTCGAGCAAATAGCGGTACTCGCTTTCGAGCCATCCGACCCCATCGAACGCCAGCGCCTTCTCGATCAGGTCCGCCGTACGTGTCTCCCCCTCGTCGAGGCGGTTTTCGACCACGCGCTCGCACTCTTCGGGCTCGCCGAGCAGCACCGGGTAGTGGCCCGTCTTCGGGAGCGCCAGGAGCAACTTGCTCCAGGTGGACGTGGCCCTGGCGCCGGGCACCGTCAGGCAGTAGGCCCGCTCGTCGCCCACCTCGAAGAGCAGGCGCGGCGAGGAGGCCCCTATCCGCGCTGATCGCAGGGCCTTGCGCAGCTCCTCCACGGTTCGTTTCCCCTTGTCTCGACGGTTGCCGCGGGCTTGCGAGATCGCTCCCGGTTTCGCCTGGCCGGGAGGGGCGGGAAATAGAAAGAGCTCCTGGCAGGCCCGGGGTCGGCTGGAAGACTCGCTCATGCTACCGGCCCGCTCCCCTCGTCGCAAGCCGTCCGCCCGTCCCCTTCCTCGAGCACGCCCACCGTCTCCTTTTCCGCTGGCGGTCGCCGGGAGGCGCCGGTAAAGTGTCGCAGGAGTGGCGGAGCTTTCCGAAGGGAGATCGACGGTGGGCCCGGGTGCGATCCGCAGGGCGTTCGAGGCGTTGGTCGGGCAGGCGGACTACCGCCGGTTCGTCCGTTGCCTGAACACCGACTGCCTGGAGAAGGGACGGCTGCGGTTCTGGCAGGAGCGGCTGTGGGAGCGCTTCGTCCCCGAGGAACTGCACTGGGGACCATCCTTCTCGCAGATCCAGGCCGCCTTCCGCGTCTGCGACGTTCACGACTGCGAACTGACGGGCGCCGAACCTGATGCTCCCTCCGGGGCCCGGAATGACGCCTATCCGTTCGCGCAGGGCCCTCTCCAGTGCGAGCGCTGCCGGGAGGCCAGGGCCCAGGCCGAAGGCGAGCCGGCGCCCGCCGCTTCCGGGGGCGAGCCCCTGACCCGAGACCAACTCCTTGCCGTCCTCGGCGAGGAGTTGGCGTCGCGCGGCCGGCCGGAGCTCCTCGCTCCTTTCGCCGAGCCCCTGGGCCCCGACGGCGGTTCCTTCCCGGGCACGGAGCAGGTCGGGCTGCTGGCCGAGTTTCTCATCCGTCAGGTAGATGCGGCGCCCCAACCCGCGACCGACGAGGTGTGCTGGGCGGGCGATGACCCGTCCGCGATGCTCCGGTGGGTGGGGGACCGAGTCAGCGCCCGGAAGGCCCGCCTCTTTGCGTGTGCCTGCTGCCGGCGAATCTGGCCCCTGCTGCGGGACGAGCGAGCGCGGCGGGCCGTCGAGGTGGCGGAGCGCTACGCCGATGGCGAGGTGGCCGCGGCGGAACTGGCTGCCGTGCGGACGGCGGCAGAGGTGCCCCTGAACGAGACGAGCCGCGAGGCGTACCCGGCCGAGATCATGGGCTCCAGCTCCGACCCCATCTACGCGTTCGTCCAGGCGTACCGGGCGGCGTGGCAGGCAGCGGCCCCCGAAGCCTCCGGAGAGGTTTTCCGGGCGTGCGTCAGCGCCGCCGCCGCCGTCTCCAACCTGGCCGACTACCGCGAAGACTTCCCCGCCGAGCATGCGGCCATCGGCGCGGGCGACGAGCGCCCAACCCAGGCCAACCTGCTCCGCTGCGTCCTGGGGAGCCCGCTCCGCCCGGCCGTTGCCGCCGACGCCCCCTGGCTGGGACAGTTGTCGTCCGAGGTGCGGGGGCTGGCGGCGGTGTTGTACCGCGACCGGCTGTTCGGGCCGGGCGATCTCGCCGCCCTGGCGGACGGGCTCGAGGAAGCCGGCTGCGCCAACGAGGAGGTGCTCGGTCACCTCCGGGGCGACGGGCCCCATGCCCGCGGGTGCTGGGCACTCGATCTGGTGCTGGGCCGGGAATGATCCTCGCCGACGATGCGCTCTGGCACTCGATTTGACGTGGCACGCCTCTGATGCGAAGCCCCGCTTTTCGGACGATGGGAGGAGCAAACCCTCCCTCGGCCCCCGCTTGCCTGGTGCCTTCTCGCCCTTTCCCTTCCCGGATCGTGGAATATCTCCCCCGTCCTGCGCATCCTTCCTCCAGAGCGCGTGGCGCCCTCCCCGCGCCCCGTGCCTTCCCGACAGGGCGTTTTCCCTCGTCTCTTCTCGTGGGCGGTGGCTCCCTTCATGGACAAACTCCTTCTGGGGCTCTTCTGCGGCCTCATCGCCGTCACCGTCATCGGCCACGGCATCTGGGTGGCAATCGCTGCCCTCGTCCGGGCCATGTTCCACGCGCCCACGCCCCAACCGATTCACGAGCCCCTGCCCGTCCCCCGGCGCCGGCGCGAGCCCCGCGGCAATCCCCTCGACGATCTATTGAACGAGCTCGAGATCACCGTCCGTCAGATCAATGCCCTACGCGACCGCGGCGACCTCGACGCCGACACGGCCGTCACGGTCCACCGCCTGCTGGCCCGGCGACGCCGCGAGCTCGTCAGCGAGCCCTCCGCCCCCGCCGAGCCGGCGCCCCTGGCCAGGCCGATGTTCGGCGGGGCCACCGAGCCCAACCAGCTTTCCCCCGACGAGCGCCGGCAGGCCCTCGCCTGGTATCGCCAGCTCGACGACGACGAGCTCGCCGGCCTTTCCGTCCCCGTTCACCGCCTGCTGGCCCGCGTACTCCGCATGGCGGGGCTCGCCAGCAGGGCCCTCGCCGCCTACCGCCTGCTGCTCGACGCCCACCCGCGCTCCGCGGAGCGCGGGGCCATCGCCCTCGAAGCGGCAGCTTTCGCCGTGCAGGAAAAGCAAACCGCCGTCGCCCGGCGCTTCCTCGTCCTCGCCGCCGACGCCGACCTGTCCGACGAGGCCCGCGCCGAGCTCGACGTGCTGCGCGGGCAACTCGAACAGCCCGCCGAGCTCGCCCCCGCTCCTCCCTCGCCCGTCCGGCTCGCCCCCGCTTCCGACGAGCCTATCCTCGACGTGATTCCCATCGATCGGCCCGCGCCGGCCCCGTCCGTCGAGGTGCAGGATGCCCTCCCCGTGCGGGAGCGCGAGCCGGGCTTCACCCCACGTGCCGAGGCCCCTCCGCCTCCGCCGAAGCGCTCGTGGACCGACGTGCTGGCGGGGTTCATGGAAGACCGCAACATCCTCTGGGGCGAGCTGGTGGGCGGGCTGCTGATCGTCGGCTGCTCCATCGCCCTCGTGCTGACCCTCTGGCGCAGCCTAGAAGACCTGCCCTACTTCCCCTTCCTCATCTTCAGCGGCATCACCCTCGCCCTGTTCGGCGCCGGCCAATACACCCTCCACCACTGGAAGCTCGAAGCGACCAGCCGCGGCCTGCTCGTCATCGCCGCCCTCCTCGCCCCCCTCAACCTGCTCGTCCTCGCCAGCACCCCGTCCCTTGGGGGCTGGCTCGATTACGCCGTGCCGGTGGCTGCCCTGCTCGTCTTCCTGGGCGTGCTGCGCGCGTCGGGGCGCGACCTGATAGGGACCGACGTCCTCTCCGGCCCCCTCGACCGGCGCTGGTTGCTCTCCCTCGCGGTGGTCGGCGCCGCCGGCAGTCAGTTGCTCGCCCCGCACCTGATCGAGAAGGACGTGGCCCCACCCGATTGGGTCTTCGTCCTGCTCTCGAGCTTGCCCGTGGCCTGCCAGGCCCTCGCGCTGGGCGCCGTGCTGGGGGGACTGGTGCTCTACGGCCGGCGCGATGCGAAGCCGCTCGACGAGAAGCAGGCCAGCGCCCTGTTCGTGTTCGCCGGCCTGGCCACCTTTGCCCTGCTCGCCGCCCTCGGGTTCCTGCTGACGCGCGGCAACGATCTTCCCTTCCTCCTCAAGATGATTGCCTTCCCCCTCGCGGTCGGCGGCCTGCCGGTCCTCGGCGTCGGGCTGCTCGTCTATCACCGCCTCGAAGGCGCCGAGGCGAGCGGCTGGCGCACGGCCGGCACCGCCGTCGCGCTCTCCGGCCTGGCTGTCATGCTGGCCGGCGTCGTGCTGGCCTGGCCGGCCCCGGGGCCCTTGCTGCTCGGCTGTCTCTTCAACGGCATCGTCCTGACCGTGCTCGCCTTCACCGTCCGCACCCCCTGGGCCCACTATGGGGCGATGCCATGCCTGGCGCTGGCCTCCGTCCTCGGCTATCATCTGCTCCTCGGCCATCTCCCCGCCCCGCCGGACGTCTCGCCGGGGCCCTGGCTCGCCCAGCAGCTACTGTCGGGCGCCAGCGGCGCCGTCCTCGCGGCCGTGGCCCTGGCCTTGATCGCCCTGGCCGAGGTCCTGGTGCGCGCCGGCCGGCGCCCGCACGCCGAGGCCTACGCCGCCAGTGCCGCCGCGGCCGCTGTCGTGGCCCTCTTCCTGGCGACGCTCAACAGCGTGGGGCAGCCCTACGTCGCCGCCTCCGTCTACGGCTTGCTCGCCGTGGGCGGGCTGGCCGCCAACGTGCGCTGGCGCTACCGCGCGCTCACCTGGATCGGCTCGGCGCTCGGGCTGATGGCCCTCGTTCAGTACCTCGCCTTCAGCCCGGTCCGCGACGTCGTTCCCCTGCCGCTGTCGGCGGCGCTGCTCCTCCACGCCGCCCTGGCCTTGCTCGGGGCCGTCGTGGCGCGTCGCGAGGACGACGAATCGCTGTTCGCCCGTCCCTTCTTCCTCTCGGTGCAGATCAGCTCGATCCTGGCGGTCCCGCTCCTGTTCCTCCCCGGTCTGGACCTGGCGGCGGTGCGCGCCGGCCAGACCGCCGTGCTGGCGCTGCTCTGGCTGACGCTGGCGTGGGCTCATCGCTCCCCCGTCTGGTTCGCGGCGTTTCAGGCCGCGTTGAGTGTGTCGGCGCTGTTCGCGGTCACCGTCTGGATCGAGCGCCAGCCCTGGTTCCTGGCCAGCGATTTCCGCTTGCTGGACGTGCGGGCCCTGCAAGCCTACGGCGTCGGGCTGGCCGCTCTCGGCCTGGCGTGGGCGCTGGGGCGGCGCGCGCTCTCCGGCGTCGAGCGCGTGCGCGAACGGTGGCGCTCGCCCTGCCCCCTGGATCGGCTGGTGCTGGGCGCCCTGGTGGTCGCGCAACTGATGCTGGTCGCCGGCGCCACGCTGCCCGACGTGGTGCGCGAACTGGTGCCGCGCGCGGAACGGTTGGCCGAAGACTTCCCTGGCTCGGTGGGAGCGGCCTTCGGGCCGAGCGCCTGGCTGTTGCTGAGCGTGCTGGCCGCGGCGCTGCTCGCCACCTTCGCCGGTGCGGAGGAAAAGGGCGTGCGGCAGCGCACCGTCCTCGCCTTGCTGGTGCTGGTGCTCGCGGTGCCGATCGTCTGGGCGGGCCAGCACGCGCTCGACCTCGCGGTGGCGTCGGCGCTGCGCTGGGGGCTGGCGGCGACCTTCGTCGTCTGCTCGGCGCTGGTGTGGTGGCGCGAGCCGCTCGCGAGGCTGGGGGCGATGGCGCACTTCCCCCCTCGTCCATCTCCGACGTTCGGTGCCACGGCTGTTACAGTCGTGGAGGGCCGAGAACAGGAAGAGGCCTTCACCACCGAAGGCCCGTCGCATCTCACGGCCGTTCCGGCCGTGGCACAGGGCCCCGGGGGCCTGCCCCTCGACGCCCTGGTCCGTGGGCTGCTTCTCGGCCCGGTCGCAGTCGTGCTCCTGCTCACCGCCATCGTCGCGTCTATCGGCTTCTCGGGCTCGGTGCCGGCCGGCCCTCTGCCCGAATCGCCCTTCGCGCAGCTCGGCTGGGCCCTGTCGAACGTCGGCCCGCTGGCGCTGCTGGCGCTCGGCCTGGTCGGCACGGCGGTGCGCGAGCGCTCCCCCGGCTACGCGTTCGCCGCGGGGCTCGTCGCCAACGCCACCGTGGTCGGCGGCTATGCCCTCACCGTGGTAACGGGCGGCGGGGCGCTCGACGTCGTCGAATCGGTGCGCCTGGGTCAGCTCGCTGGCCTCACGGCGGCGCTGTGGGCCGTCGGCTGGGCCATCGCCAGCCGGCAGGGAGCGCCCCCCCTGTTGCTGGCGCAGATCGGCCTGGGCCTCGCCGCCAACGTCCTGCTCTTCCTGTTGGCGCTCCTCTCTCCGCCCAACTTCTTCTTGCTGCGCGACCAATGGGCCAGCGAGGTCGGTTCGCCCCTGGGCTGGCTGGCGCTCTTGGCCGCGCTCGCCGCTCTCGCCCTGGGGCGCTGGCGCCAGCGCGCCCGGCTGGAGTGGAGGTTCCCCTTCTACGCCGGCGCCGCCCTGCCCATCCTGCTGGCGTGCAGCGTCGAGCGGCTCGCGCCCGGCGCTGGCCACCAGGCGCTCTTGCTGGCGACGACGGGCTACGGGCTGCTGTGGGCGATCGCCCTCCTGTGGGGCCCGCGCCTGCTGGCCGACCTCGAAGACCTTCCCGCCGGCATCGCCGTCTGCCACGCCCTGCCCGTGCTGGCCGGGATCGCCGCGATCGCCCAACTCAACGAGCGACTCTGGCCCGCCGCGGCGCTGGCGCTGATGAGCGCCACCTGGGGCGTGCTGGCCGGCGCCCTGCGCCGCGACGAGCTCGCCCTCGGGGCGGGGGCCCTGCTCAACGCCGCCGTGTTGCTGGTGGCCTGGCACGTCTACGGAGCGCAGCACCTGGAGCTCTGGTGGCCCGCGCTGGTTGTGTTCTCCGCGGGCACCACTGCTGCCGTCGCCTTGCTCTGGCTCGCCCTTCTCCCCGCGGAAGAGCGACCGGCACCGCTGCTCGCCCTCCAGGCGCTGTTCGGACTGGGCTTGCTCGCCGCCCTGGCCCTCGCCCCGCTGACCGTGCTGTTTGCGAGCCCGCAGTTTCCCCTCGGCGCTCCCTTCACCACCCTCGGCTGGGGCTCGTGGCTGGCCCTTGCCCTCGCACTGACCGCGGCCCTGTGGTACGCCCGGGAGCGCGCCCCCGCCTGGCGCATTCACGCCTTCGCTGCCGCCGCGCTCACCGCCGGCGCGTTCGCCGCCTGCTTCGCTGCGCCCTGGGACGAAGTGGGGCGTTGGCTCTCGTTCCACGTGCTCGCCGCCTCCTGGGGCGGGCTGGCGCTCGCCGTCGTGGTAGGCGGTTCGCTCTTGAAGGGGGAAAGCGCCCTCTTCCCCGCCTTCTCGGTGCGGCGCTGGTCGGAGGGGCTGGCGCTGGCGCTGGTGCTCCTGGCCCTGCGCGCCGACTGGGGCGGGCCCGCGCGGCCGGTCGTGCCGGCGCTCCTCACGGGCGCTGCGTGTGCCCTCATGGTCGCGGTGGCGCTCTGGTATCGCCGCGAGCTCCACGTCTACGCCTCGGGGGCGATCTTCTGGCTGCTCGGCGTGCTACTCTGGTCGGCCTGGGGCGAGACCACGGCCACGAGCTTCGCCTTCACCAGCGCCCTGTGCCTGGCGCTGGCGTCGGCGGGCTGGACCGTGGTGGCCCTGATGCGCGAGGAAGAAGGCCGGCCCCTCTTCCCCTTCGCCCACTTCGCCGCCCTCGCCGGCCTGGGGCTGTTCCTGTTCGTCGTCGCGCTCGTCGTGGGCCACGACCTCGCCCGCCTGGAGCTCCTCGCCGGCCGAGCCAGTTGGGGGGCCGCCCTCGCGCTGGCCCTGTGCCTGGGCGTGGCGCTCGGCGACCGCCGCGCCTGGTTTGCCCAGCCCGGCCTCTATGCCTTCGGGCTGGGGCTCCTCGGGCTGGCGCTGCACGACTTCACCCGCGGGCCCGAGCAACTCGCCTGGTGGGCGACCATCGCTCTGGCCCTCTACGTTCCGCTGACGGCGGCCCTCTGCTTCCGGGCGCGCTTGCTCGACAGGACGGCCGCCTGGTTCCTGCCCGCCCAGGGGCTCGTCCTTTACGCCGTGCTGGCGCTGAGCATCTGGGCGTGCCTGAGCTTCGCCGGCCTGGGCGAGCGCCTCGCGGGGCCCTTCGCCGTGCTGGCGCTCTTGCTCGGCACGCTGGTCATGGCGGCCGGCACCGCCGAGCTGTCGATCTGGCGGCGCGGCCTCCTCCACGTGGTCCTCGTCCTCGGCGCGGTCGTTCTTGCCGAGGTCGGCTGGGCCCTCCCTTCGCCCGAAGGGCCCGCGCCCTGGCCCCAGCGCAACGTCCTGCTCCTGGCCGCCCTGGTCGCGACGATGTTCCTCTACCACAATGGCCTGGCGCGCTGGAGCGCGCTGTCGAATAGCTGGCGCGAGGCGGCCGGTTCGCTCAGCGCCGCCCTCGGCGGGCTGGCCGTCCTCGTGCTCCTGCTGGTCCTTTCCCAGGAGCTCCTGCTCTACAACAAGGACACCCTGCGCGGTCCCCTCGAACCGGCCTCGATCGTGTTGGTGGTGCTGGCCGTCGCGGCCCTGATGTTCGCCGCCCTCCGCTTCGCCGTCGTGCCGGGGGGCGACCCGCTGGGCATGCCCGAAGGGGGGCGCACGCTCTACGTCTACCTCGCCGAGGTGTTGCTGGTCTTGCTGTTCGTCCACCTGCGGCTGAGCGTGCCGGAGCTGTTCCCGCGCGGCTTCGCGGCACAGTACTGGACGATGATCCTGATGCTCGTCGCCTTCCTCGGCGTCGGCCTGGCCGAGCTGTTCGAGCGCCGCGGCCTGCGCGTCCTCGCCACGCCGCTCCAGCGCACGGGCGTCTTCTTGCCCCTCATCCCGCTCCTGGCCATATGGGCCCGCCCGCCCGACGCCTTCCTGCAGGTGGCCGGCGAGGCAGCGCCGGGCACGACGCCGATGCTCGGCTACCTGCAAAACGTCCCCTGGCGCTTCGACCGCTACGCCGTGCTCTGGCTGATGGCCAGCGCGCTGTATGCGCTCGTGGCCCTGTCGCGCCGGTCTTCGCTGTGGGCCCTGGTGGCGGCGCTGGCGGCCAACTTCGGCGTGTGGTCGCTGCTGGCGCACCACGGCATCGCCTTCCTGATGCACCCGCAGGCCTGGCTGATCCCGCTGGCGCTGATCGTCCTGGTGTCGGAGCACATCAACCGCGAGAAGTTGCCGGAGGGCGTCAGCACCAGCCTGCGCTACCTGGGCGTTTGCATGATCTACGTCGCCTCGACGGCCGACCTGTTCCTCGCCGGGATCGGCGCGTCGCTGTGGTTGCCGATCGTCCTGGCGGTGCTGGCGGTGGGCGGAGTGCTGGCGGGCATCCTGTTGCGGGTAAAGGCGTTCCTGTTTTTGGGCGTGAGCTTCCTGATGCTGGACCTGTTCACGATGATCTGGCACGCGGCGGTCAATCGCTCGCAGACCTGGCTGTGGTGGGCGTCGGGCATCGTGCTGGGCGTGGCGATCCTGACGCTGTTCGCGGTGTTCGAGAAGCGCCGCAACGACGTGCTCAAGTTGATCGAGCAGATCAAGCGGTGGGATTGAGCATTTAGCCGCCCCGCTTGCGGGGCGCGACGCCGTCGCGCTGCAAGCGGGGCGGCGAAGTGGGGACAGCCTACGCTCACCCGCGCGCGCTAACCGGCGTCAACGCCCCGTCCACCGGCACCGGCCTCGGCGCCGGCTGTGGCCGCGCCTGGTACGGCAGCACCGCGCGGAGCATGAAGTAGTAGTGGAACAGGCTTCCCGTCATGACGAAGAGGTGGAACACCTCGTGCGAGCCGAACACGCCGGGCGCCAGGTTGGGCCAGTCCACGCTGTTGAGAATGGCCCCGGTCGTGTAAAAGGTCCCGCCGAGAACGAGTAGGCGGACCTTTCGTCGCGACAGGCGGCGCACCAGTTCGAAGTACGTGGTGCAGCCGATCCAGCCCATGATGATGCAGATGACCGTCATCTGGATTATCGTCAGGTGCGTCGTCAGGCGCAGGATGATGCCCACCCCCGCCATGCCCCAGATCAGCGCCAGCAGCCCGACGCGCCGCCAGCCGCGCAACACCACCAGGGCAACGGGCGTCACCGTCCCGGCGATGAGCAGGTAGATGCCGATGTGGTCGAAGGTGTTGAATGGCCCCTCCAGGCGCTCCGGGACCGAGTGGTAGAGCCAGCTCCCCGCGTAGCACGTCGTCAGCGACAGCCCGAACACCGTGACGCCCGCCCGCTTGAGCGCATCGCCCCGGCTCAGGCGCCACAACATCAACGTGCCCGGCAACGACAGCAGCATCCAGAGGAAGTGCGTCCCGGCGCTCACAGGCTCTCGAAAATAGAACGCTTCCATCGTGTAACCCGACTGCAAAAGGGCGGCCTCTATTCCCATTTTACGTCAGGAACCATGCAAAAAAGAGGCCAACCCGCGGGCAGGCGCGCGAAGGGGCTTGCGCGAAACGACGAGCAAGAGGGGCCCTCACCCCAGCTCGAGCATCTCCGCGAGCCCGGCGGCGACGACTTGCGGGCCGGTGACGTAATGCCCGTTGGCCGTCCACGCCCGCACCTGCTCCTCGGCGGGCCCGAACAGGCGCACCTGGAGGTCGTCGATCTCGCTCTCCATCTGCTCGAAGTGCCGCGCCCAGTGGAGGGCCTCGTTGCTGATGACGCGCTTCTCGCTCTGCCAGCGCATACGGTGAAAGAGAAGGGTGCTGTAGGGCGTGACCAGCCGGCGCTTGCAGGCGGCGAAGAGGAGGATCGTCGCCGAGGAGCACTCGCCCAGCACGACGGCGGTGCAGCGGAGCTTGCGATAGCGCATCATCGTCAGGATGGCCAGGGCACCGAAGACGCTGCCCCCGCCCGAGTCGATGAAGAAGGTACACTCGCCCTCCGGCGGGACCTCGAGCAAGGCCTTGACGACCTCCTCTTCCCACTCGTCCACCTCGCCGACGACGGCGATCTCCACCGGCTGTGCGCGCGATTTCTTGGCCATGAGGATAGGAATGTACCGCGCGGCGGGGCGTTGGCAAGGCCGAAGCCGGAGCGCGCCGCCCTCGCAGCGCGCTCCAGCCAACAGCCCCTATAATGCAGGGCGGGCGGAACCTCTTTTCGCGGCGCGGTGTCAGGCAAGGGTGATGGGAAAATCTGCGCTCGCCTGCCTGTCGGCCCGGCGCCCCGCTAGAATCAGGCTGTCGGTTTTTTTCCTGCGAAGGTGGCATCGGGCGGCCTCCTGTGGCACAATGCCGCGAGGGCCGAGGCAGGGCCCTGAAATCTCAGCGGCCGGCGAGCGAACCTAACCATGCAGAACGTCTCCCGCTTCGAGGCCAACCTGTTGCGTCTGCTCTACTACTTCCTGCGCCGCGAGCCGGCCGAGCGGGCCCTTCCCCTCGTCGAAGCGCGCATCGCCCCGCCGCCGTGCCTGAGCCGCCCCGCCGTGCGGCTCGTGCAGGACGCGCTCGCCAAGGGCTGCACCTTCCTGCTCGCCCAGCGTGGCGGCTGGCGCGACGAACGGCACCTGCGCGGCGAGAAGGTCGTCGGCGGGCGCCTGTGGGAGCGCACCAGGCCCGAAGAGCTCGGGCTGAGCTTTTCGCGCCACGCCCTGGCATTTTTGATCTGGATCACATCAGTGCGGCCCGGCGACAAGGACCCGAGCTGGGCCCCCGAGCACGACCAGCTCACCCCGGCCGACCTGTTGCTCCTCTTCTACGCCCACGAGGGGCTGCGCGAGACGATCGACAACCTCGGCGCGCCCGTCATGCGCAAGCGCGCCCCCTATCACCAACACGGCCTCTGCTGGTTGGCGTACCCGGAGGACTTCACGGCCGTTTCCGACAAGGTCGGGCCGAACTTCGCCCCCTGGACAAACGGCCTCGGGTCGTGCATGCTGGAAGCCATGCAAACCGACCTGACGGCGCGCTGGCTCCAGGTCGAGGGCGGCAAGGAACGCATCACCGACCCCAAGGCCATGCGCGAGCTCGGCCAGTCGCAGGACCGGGTGCTCACCGCCTTCCTCGACGCCATCGAGGCCGCCAACCGCCGCGACCTCGCCCGCTTCCTCCTGAAGGCCGCCCAGTACCTGCTCGGCCAGTATGCCCACCCGGGCATGTGGACGGGCGGTCTGCAAATGGGCGGCATCCGTCTGGCCGATAGGGCGGCGACGTACCAGGCGGCGACGGCGTTCTTGCGCCACCTCGACCGGCTCATGGGCTGGGCCCGCTGGGCGCGCACCGTCGGCTACTTCGACGAGGGCTACGACGCCGCCAAGTTGTGGCTGAGCGACTGGGAGCTCTATCAGGGCGACGATCTCCACGCCCGCGCGAACGCGATCGTGCGGGCGCTCGATCCGATGCGGCAGGCGGCGGCGCCCCCTGCGTGAACGCGACGTGTCCGTCTGGCGAGAACAGAGAGCATCAACCCCCGAGGGCATCATGAGCCGATCTTACCGAATCGCCGTCCGCGAGTGCGTCAACCGCGTCATCAAGGCCGAGGACAGCGTCAGCACGCAGCTCGAGGTCCTGGAAGTGCTGCCGTCCGAGCAAATGGCTGGCCTGCTGTCCGACGAGCTCAAGAAGCATGGCTTCGAGGAGAAGGATGGCGTGCTGGTGCGTAAGGAGAAGGACGGCGTCGTCATCACGGTCGATCCGTGCAGCGGCACCGTGACCGTCGCCGCCGAGGACTCCGCCGCGACCAAGCTCGAGGGCGAGCTGGCCGGCCGGGCCTACGACGACGTCGGCCCGCACGCCAACCAGGTGCGCGAGCAACTCCGCAAGGAGCTCCAGCGCAGCCTCGAAAAGAAGGTCGAGGACAAGGCGAGCGAGCTCCAGGGCAAGGTCACCGACAAGCTCGAAGGCAAGCTCGGCGACCTCCGCCAGGAGCTCGACGAGGTCGTCAACCGCGTCACCGCCGACGCGCTGAAGCGCAAGGCGGCGTCGCTGGGGCAGATCAAGGAAATGACCGAAGACCCCCAGTCGGGGTCGTTGACCATCGTTGTCGAGGTTTGACGTCGCGAAGCGGTTTAGCGGCGCGTCGCCGTATCCTGGGGTACCCACCCCTATGCGAAACGGAGCAAACCAACCCCCGAACCATACACCCCGGGCCCCCCCCCACT
>JBBSEZ010000054.1:0-31505 GCA_038239195.1 Gemmatales bacterium | reverse complement strand
GACGGTGAAGGTGTAGGCGCCTTCCTCGCTGTAGGTGTGTGGCGTGGTGGCGGCCTTGACCACGTAGGCGGTGCCGCTGCCGCCCGGCTGCGTCACGTCGCCCGTCGTGTCCGTGCCGGCGCCCGAGGCGTCGCCCCAGTGAATGGTGGCCGCGTAATGGCCGGTCGGCGCGGTGTTACCGCCATCGGTGAACGTCGCCACCTGCCCACTGAAGGATGCTCGCTCGGTAGGCGAAATTGCCGTGGCCGTGACGGCCAACCCACTCGCCGCGCTGACCACCACCTGGAAGGTGGTTTGGTTGGAGTCGTTCGTCGTCGGGTTGGTGACGGTGACGGTGACGACGTAGGTGGTGGCGTTGGCGTACGTGTGCGACTTCGAGCCGAGCGCCCCGGCGGACGCGACCTGGAACGTGGTGTCCGTGGAGGCGTCGCCCCAGTTGACGTCCACCCCCCACCCGGGGGAGGGAGGCGCGGCCCCGCTCGCATCGCTGAAGGAGCCGAGGTCGAGGGAAGTCGAGCTTCCGGTCGCCCCTGCCTGATCGCTCTGTCCCGAGAACCCGATCTGATCTTCCACGGCCCCGACGTCCACGGTGGTGTGGATGGTCCGCGTGAAGCCGCGCTGATCGGTTGCGCCGACGCTCCCGGCGGAATTGTTCCCTTTGTCGATGGCGGGGCTGGCGGACTGGAGGTTGAACGTCCGCGTCGGGCCGCCGTTGTTGGCCGGGGTGGAGGTGGCCAGCAGGGGATTGGCGGCGCTGGAGGCCCCGCCGTAGTTGCCCGGGGCGGCGATCAGGTTGTTGCCGCCGTCGCTGGAGGCGGTCGTCCCGCTGTTGATGGTGCTTTCCTGGTAGTCGCTGGCGCCGTTGGCGGGGGCGGTGAGGATGGCGTTGTTCAGATGCACGACGCCTTGCTGGCTTGGACCATCGCTGAGGTTGTAGGCGTCGGCGCCCCGATCGGCCTGGTCGTTCGCGAAGGTGGTGTTGGTGAGGACGGCCGTTTCGTTGCGGGTGAAGACGGCCCCGCCGAGGCCGCTGCCGGCCGCTCCGGCGTTCCCGGAGGTACCGCCGGCGCCGCCCGCGCCTCCGATTGCTTTGTTGTTGGAGAACGTGCTGTTGGAGATGGTCAGCGACCCGCCCTGATCGCTGAAGATGGCCCCGCCCAGGCCGGCGCCCCCGCCGCCACCGCCGCCGTCAGGGCTACTGTTGCCCGTGCCGCCGGCGCCGCCGTCTCCCCCGCCGAAGCCGTGGGGCCCGGCCGCCCCACCCCTGTTCGAGAAGGAGTCGCTCCCGCCACCTCCTCCTCCTCCGAAGCCCCCCGCACCGCCGCGGGCGCCGGACCCGCCCTCGGTGCCTCCGCCACCGCCGCCTCCGCCACCTCCAAAGCCGCCCATGCCCCCGTGACCGCCGGTGTGGTCGCTGCCGCCGACGTCTCCGCCCCCACCGCCCCCGCCACCGCCTCCCCCAGCATCGCCGCCATCGTCGGGATTGATGCCACTGCTGCCACCGCCAGAGCCGCCGTGCGGAGAGCCGCCGTTCCCGCCATCGGTCTGCCCGGCCGTTCGGGAGGACGTCCCATGGCCATCTTGCCCCGAGCTGGCGAGACCGCCGCCGCCGCCGCCGCCCGAATAACCGAGGGCATTGTCGCTGCCGCCGGCCCCTCCCTGGGCCGTGTTGTTGGTGAAGGTGCTGTTCTGGATGGTCAGGGCGCCCTGGCTGTAAATGGCGCCACCGAGGCCCGCCGCACCACCCCCGGCACCGCCGCCCGCAGCGTTGACCGACGAAGTGTGCTGCCCGCCGTTGCCGCCGTTGCCGCCCTGAGCGTCGCCGCCGGACAGTGTGAGGTTGTCCAGCGTGAGGCTGACGCCGGGCTTCACGGCGAAGAGCCGCATCGGGCTGGTCGAGCCGGGGCCAACGAGGGAAACGCCGGCGCTCCCTGACGGGCCGATGATGATCGCCGATTTCCCGATGAGGAACGCCGAGGGGCCGAAGCTCGTGTCGCCGACGGTCGTGAGGTTGATCTGGCCAATGCCGGCGCCGCTGAACTGGATGGTGTCGTTGCTCCCGTAGGCATTGGCGCTGACGTCGGCGTGGACGTCGGAGTTGAAGTTCGAGCCCTGGTCGATGGACAGAATCGCCTCGCGCAGCGACACCCCGTCGCCCGTCGCGGTGACGTCGTTGAGGTTCGTGACGGTGAGGGTGGCCGGCGTCAGGCGCTCCTCCAGGGGCTCCAGGCATGGCCGCGCCCCTCGTCGGGCCCTCGCGGCGGTGCGCGGACGGGTGGGGCCCCGGACGAAGAGCTTGTCGATCCAAGAGCGAGACGCCATGAGTGGGCTCCTTGGTGTCGCTCCCGGACGGCGGTGTCCCGATGCGGGCGCGACGGCACGCCTCAGGGTCGGGGGCAGGGCCCTCTGCTTTCCAGGCTCGCAACGACTCGATGCCGGTGGGGGCGCGGCCTCGTCGCGAGGCCCGTCCCCGGCCACCGAGGTACGCGCACAAACCGGATCGCAAAGTTGTGGGAGCAGGGGCGAGCGTATCGCTCGGGGAATCGGTTGGCAAGCACAAACTCAAAAAAGCGCTCGCGAAGGCCCGAAAGCCCCAACACGTCCCGATTCGCTCCACCGCGTGTCTTGGAGCGTCGTTCGGGCGCGGTTAGACCACCGGGGTGTGCGGATGACGTGCGGGACGTCGGGGTACGGCACGAGGGAGGCACGCCGGAGCTGACCTCCTGCCGGTCCTCGCCTCCACGGAAAAAGGGCCCGCGATTCTTCGCGGGCCCTTTCTCTTCCCCACTCGGAAGCGCCATCCTGCCCAAACGGCGCCTCGACCCACTCCGTCGCCTCAGCCGTTCGTGAAGAACTCGGAAGAGGCCTCGAAGCCCAGCCGCACGCTGCGCATGTCGATGTTCGAGAACACCCAGCCATTCAGGCCATCCGAGTCGGGCGGGCGGTGCAGCAGCACGTCGTAGTAGCCTTCAAACTGGTCTGTGCGGAACTCCTGCCCACTCAAGAAGCTCCGCGCCACCGCCTGGCGGTTCGACCCGTTCAGGGCGGCGACCTGGCCAGCCACCTCCGCGTCGCTCGGCGTGCGGTTCAGCAGCACCAGGTACAGCGCCTTCACGTACCGCTCGTCGGCCGTCCCGGAGGCGACCAGCCCCTGCGCCCGGTTGTAGAACTCGCTGCCCGCCGAGTCGCCCAGGACCTGACTGAGCACCTGCTCCTCGGTCTGCCCCGCAAGGAGGATGTTGACCCACGGCTGCTCCTCGCCCCCCCCGACGCCTGCCGCCCCAAATACGCCACGGACCACGTCTTCACCAGGTGCGTGAGTGCTTCGGAGCTCCCCTCGATGCCGCTTGCCACCGCCTGCCGCGCGGGTCGAACCGTCCAGGGGCCCCGCCCAACCGTCCAGTTCCGCCTTCGACCCGGGCCGGCCCAAAGCGTCCAGGTACAAAACCTGCACGAAGCGCTCCTGCGCGGTCAGGCCGACCTGCGCGGGGCCGCGGTCCACCGTGTCCGGCGCCGCCTCGGCGTTGACCGCCGTCGGGCCGTTGATGGTGAGCCCCCCTTTGATCGTGGGTAGGTTGGCGTAAGTCAACGTCTGCCCATCCACCGTGACCACGCCGACCTGCGTCCGCGTCACCCCGTTCGGGACGGGACTTTCTCCAGGAGGGCAGGACGTAGGGGTAGGGGGTGGACAAAACGGGGGTGAGCAACTGGAATAACGCGGAAGAACCACCAACCGCGTTCGCCCGGAAGGTCACCCCCCTGTCCATCGTAGCCACGTTCCAGCGCCTTGCCAGTGCCGCCACCGCCTTCTTCGGGCACCACGGCGCCGTCACCGCGCAAGCGGAGCAACGGGGCATCTCGCGCCAGGCCCTCTACCGCGAGGCCCAGACCGTCCTCGAGGCCGTCGATGGCTTCGCCGCCCAGCAACAACTTCAGCACTTTCGGCAACAAGTCCATGACCTGGAGCTGCGGTTGAGTCAGTGCCAACAGGAACTCCGGCAGCAGCAACGCTACACGGCGGTCATCGACCGGGCAAGCAGGCCGAGTTCGCCAGCTGCGCCCAGGCCGAAGGCGTCAGCCTGCCCGTGGCTCAGCGCCTGCTGCACGTCTTCCTCGCCCAAGAGACCCCCAGCGTGGCCCAACTCGGTCGCTACAGTGCTGCCGCGGCCAAACGCCCCACGCCGCTGCTGGCCGCCCTCGACGAACTCAGCCGCCCGCTGGCGCGCCGGGCGGCCCCCGACGAGATCTTTGTGGGCCGCCAACCGGTGCTCATGGTGGTTGAGCCGGAGAGCTTTTGTTGGCTGCGGGGGCGCAAGGCCGCGACACGGGATGGCGAGGAGTGGGCCAAGGAGTTCCGCCTTCTGCCTGCCCTGGAGCAGGTCAGTCGCGACGCCGGCACGGGCTTGGAGAAAGGCCTGCGCCTGGTCAACGCCGAGCGGCGCCGCCAAGGGCAACAAGTCATCGGCGACCAGTTGGACCACTTCCACACCTTGCGCGAGGGCGGCCGGGCCTTGCGCAGGTCGCAAGGCCGTGCGAGCAAAGCCCTTGAGCGGGCCGAAGAGGCCGAGCGTCGGTTGGCGTGGCAGGCCCGCCACGGCCAGCCCAAGACCGGCTACGCCACGGTGGCCAAGCGGCGTTGGCAGCAGGCACAGCAGGCGTTCGATGACTGGGCGGCAACCGAGCAAGCCTGGGCAGACGTCGGCGCGGCCCTGAAGCTCTTTGCCCCCGAAGGGGAGTTGAATACGCGTGCCCGGGCGGAAAGCCTGGTGGCGGCGGCCTTGCCCGAACTAAAGGGGGCAGAGTGGTCCAGGGCGAAACGCCTGCTGCGACGCCCCGAGACATTCACCTTTTTGGATCGGGTGCAGAAGGAACTGGCGAGCGTGCCGGTGGCGCCGGAGGCATGCGCGGCGAGGGGGTGCGCCGCCGGCCCGAGTTGGCGCAAGGGCCGGGCCAGCAGGCAGCGGTGGTACGCGGGCTGGTGGTGGTGTGGGGGGTGCTGATCGCCCAGGCGGGAGAAGCGGGACAGCAAGCGGTGGGTCAGGTGCGCGGCATTCTGCGTCAGGCCTGGTGGAAGGGCTGAACAGTGTGGTGCGCATGCAGCAAGGGCGGCATCGGCGCCTCACGCAAGGTTTGCTGGGCCTCAAGCGCCTCTATTGGAACTGCCGGAAGTTCCGCACGGGCAGGCGGCGGAAGACCTCGCCCTACGAACGCTTGGGCCTGTGCTTGCCCCCCAACCTTTCCTGGTGGGGCCTCCTGAAGGTCTCGCCGGACGAACTACGCCAGCTCTTGCTCGCGCACGAAGACATCCGGCCACGCTGGCGCGCCCACGGCCCCGATCGCCTACGCCATGATCTGTCCGCTCAACAGGTTGCAGCTTGAGAAAGTCCCTGTTCCAGACTAGATGACGGAGTGAGGCATCCGCAGCAATCTCCACCTTAGCAGCGCGCAAAAAAGGTGACAAGGGTAACTGCGCGAACAAGTCGCCGCAGACCATCCCGAGCTGATATTCAGCCCATTTTCACTGCACTTTGTGCGCAACAGATCGGCGAGGGGCCCGGGCGAAATGTTCGCCCCGCCCCCTCGCCGACCGGCTCGTTCTGCCCCTACACCTTCCGCAGCTCCTGCCCGCAGCAGTGGAAGTGAGCGTGTTCGCTCCCCTTGCAGCGGCAGTCTGCGGTCACCTGCACCTCCATGCCGCACTTCTCGCAGCGGAAGCGCTCCCCCTTCTTCGGGGCGCCCACGCCCTCGTCCACCGCGACCTTCCCGGTGCCCGCCTCGCTCATCTTGTCCGTCAACTTGCTCATGGCTGCTCTCCTCCAAAAGTGGGCCCTTCTACTTGGGCGAAGACTTCGCGGGCCGGATGAGCCGGACCGCGTGGGCGTAGCGCGTCCCCGCCGGCAACGGCGTTTCCCCCTTGGGCCGGCGATCCACAAAGAGCACCACCACCTCGGCGCCGGGCAACAGCGAGCTCTTCAGCCCGTCCTTCAACCGCTCCCCCTTCGCCGTCAGCAACTTCGTCTTGGCGTCCACGTGATACTTGTAGCTGGACGGCGGGCCGCTCGTCCGCATCGTCACCGTTCCGTTGTTCTCATCCTTCGCCTCCACCTTGGCGACGAAGCCCGTCAGCGAACGGTCCACCTTGGCGTCGATCTTCTCGGTCGGTTGGGCCGGCAGTTGACCAACGCAGACCAAGGCCCCCAGCACGAACGCGACAAAGGCACGCGACATGACAGCACCTCCCGAGCAGGCCCGTCGGGCGCGAGGCCCGGACGAGCGCAGGGCCAACGGGGCGCGCGCCCCGTCCACGCAATCACCTCGGGAGAAACTTCCCGCAGTTTGCGCGCCAACTGCCCCTCTCCGGCCCGAAAATCCGCGCCTTCAGCCGCGAGGGTCGTGCTCCGCTACCGCGTCGCGGCTACACGGCTCACCTCCCCGGCCGGTTGTACTTGCGAACCTCCGCCAGCACCTTGTCCTCGTGGCGCAAGAGGGCCCCCAGCGCAACGATAAGCTCGGCCGGCTCCCGCGCCTCCACGAGCCGAACGAGCAGGCGACCGCCCGCCTCCGACACCTCGAAGTGAAACGGCTCGGCCGACAGCCCTTCCGCCAGGCGGACGGACAGGGCGCTCCACTTCCCCTTGTCGCTCATCCCGAACTCGATGACCAGGCCGGCAGATGCTCTCACGACGATCACGGGACACCTCCTGCTGTAGGACGGCTCTCCCGAGCCGTCCAGACGGCTCGGGAGAGCCGTCCTACAAGTATGATTTTCCTGCCCGGCGCCCAACGACAACCTTCACGGGGAGACGCGCGTTACCGCTCCCGTCCGCTATCCGCATCCAACACCGTGACCCATCCCCGATTCACCACCAGCGCCTGCCCATAGCCGATCCGCTTCAGGCGCGGATCGAGCAGCGGCACGCGATGGTACAGCGTCGCCATCCACCCGTCCACCGACTCCACCGGGTCGGAAATGATGGCGATCACGGCCCCCTTCCCCGCCTTCGTCCCCTCCGGGGTCACCCCTGGCAACCGCCTGTCCTCCTCGTGGATGCCCAGCCCCTGCACCGCCGGGTGATTGATGTTGAGCGATACGTACCGCGCGTGCAAGAGGCACCCGCGCGACACCTTGGCGTCGAGCGTCACCGGGGCCAGCCCCGCCCGCCCCCGGTGGACGTTCACCTGCCGCACCAGTTCGGCGGCGACCTCGATCCGGGCGCGCTCCGCGTCGAGCGTGCGAAAGCTCCACGACTCCGCCCACGGCGCTCCGTTTACCGTCGCCCGCAAGCTGACCGCGTAGGTCGTGGCAGGGCGCAACGGCTGCTTCGGCAATACGCCCAGGAGGTTGTAGCGCACCGTCCCGAAGGGCCTCGCGGGCGTCGAAAGCCAGAACGGCACCTCAGCCCCAGTGCCATCGACGAGCTGCGCCGTCGCCGCGCTCACCGGAGCTCGCGGCGGGAACGACGCGCTGATGGCGTAGCCGGCCACCTTGTCCTTGCCCTCCGGGCCCACGAGGTCGGGGACGGCGCGGCCGTAGGCGAGCGGCACGTCGCGCTGGCCCTTGCCGGGATGCAGCACGGCGAGCGGGGCGCCCTTGGTCGAGCGCGGCGCCGACAGGTCCATCGCCCAGACCCAGCCGCGCGGCGCCTGCTGGGCGGCGCCCATCCCCATCTTTTCGAGGCCGGGGTTGAGCACCACGTTCCGGTTGAGCAGCGACCCCAGCAACCAATCGACCGCGTCCGGCGCCCCCGGCCCCCCGCCCAGGCGCAGCGCCGAGCGCCTGGCGACCTGCTTGCCCTCCTTCGTGTAGCCCGGCAAGGTTGGCTCCTCGTCCAGCACGTTCAGCTTCGGGTGGTCGTTGATGTTCAGGGCCACGTAGCGGGCATGCGCCAGGCAGGCCCCCGAGCGCTCCTCGTCCAGCGCCACCTCTCCCAGCCCCGTTGCCTTGCGGTGCAGGTTGAGCCGCGCCAGCGCCCCGCCGTAGAGAGGGCCATCGACGTCGGCCTCGCTCATCGTGGTGAAGCTCAGGGTGCGCGACCAGGGAGAGCCCACCACCACCGCCTGGACGTGGACCACGTAGCGCAGCCCGGGGACCAGGCGCCGGTGGGCCATCAGGCAAACCGTGTTCTGCTGAGATCGCGCGTGGGCCTTGTTGGCAGGGCCCTCGGGCGAGGAAAACCACACCTCGACGGGGGCCCCACTCTCGTCCTCCAGCCAGCCCCGCACCCTGGTCGGCCGGCCCTTGCCCAGGAACGTCATCGTGATCGGGTAGCCGGTCAGCTTGTCCTTGGCGAGCGGCACCGGGTCGGGTATCTCGTTGCCCGGAAAGGCCAGCGGCACCCGCGCCTGCTTGTGGGCAGGGTAGATCACGGCCGGGGCGGCCCCCACGCCCGGCTCGCCCTCCCAGCCGCTCAACCAGTCGAACGCCGACGCCCAGCGCTCGCCCTCGCCGCGAACGAAACCGAGGCCAACCGACTTCAGAGAGGGATGAAGGAGCAAGGCCCGATGGGCCGGGGCGGCCAGCCAGACCGCGAGGGCTGCCCCCGGCGCGCGTTCGACGACGCTGGCCCGGCGCGCCGCGTCGCGCCCGGCCTTCGAGCAGCCCGGCAGCCCGGACACTTGCTCGTGCCTCCCGGCGGCCTGGGCCGCGCGCGCCCCCGCATTGCGCAGCCAGTAGCGAGCGTGTTCCCGACAGCCGGCCGAGCGCGCCTGGTCAGGTACAACGGGCGCCACGCCCGCCTGGGCGCGCGCGGCGTTGAGCGCGTCGAGCACCTGCGCTTCGAGGACGCCGGGGGCATCGAAGGGCGCCTCGATGTTGTCTTTCCCACCACCCTTCGCTGTCTCTTCCGGCTTCTGGCCCTGGTCGCCGGTTTCGCGCTGGTCGACGTTGGCGCCCGGCCCATTGCCCTGGCCGCGCAAGAAGAAGAACGCCCCGCCCGCCAGCGCCGGGAGCAGCGCCAGGGCGCAGAGGACGGCGACGAGCAGCCCGCGCCCCTTGCCGGGCCGCGGGGCGGGGCGATGCGGTGCAGAGGATTGGGCGCGGGCCGGGGCAGGTTCTCGGCGCGGCAGCGGCGGTTGAGGAGGGCGAGCCGGGGCCTGGACGACTGGAGACGGCGGGCTGGGGGGTGACGCCCCCGGAGGACGTAGGCCGACGGGCTGGGTGGCGGACGTGGGGACGCGCATTTGCTGTCGGCACCGCCCACAGGCGACCACCTGGCCCGCCATCGACGGGGGAACCTGGAGCAAGCCCTGGCAGCGCGGACACTGGATGCGGATCACGAGAAGGCTCCATCCGGCGGGGACCAGCGGCGAGGCCACGATTCAGTATCGCCCCCGCCAGGCGCGCCGGCAACTCCCTGATGTTATCGAGGAGCTGGGCGCTCTATGGAACAGGGCGAACGCCCCCCCCCGCTCGCCAGCAGGGGCCCTCAATCCTCCTCGCCCATCGCCGCGAAGATGCGGTCGCGGGCCTCGACGTACCCCGGCACGTGGAGGTGGCGCGGCCGGGGGGCCTCGACCGTCACGATCTCGGCGATGCGCGCCGGCCGGGGCGTGAGCACGACCACGCGGTCGGCGAGCTGCACCGCCTCGTCGATGTCGTGGGTGACGAAGACGATCGTCTTGCGCTCCTGCTGCCAGATGCGCACCAGATCGGCGCGCATCTTCAGGCGCGTGAGGTAGTCCAGCGCGCCGAACGGCTCGTCCATGTAGATCGTCTCCGGGCTCGCCGCCAGGGCGCGGGCCAGCTCGACGCGCTGCTTCATCCCGCCGGACAGCTCGCGCGGGTAGGCGCGCTCGAAGCCCTTGAGGCCGACCATCTCGACGTAGTGTTCGATCGTCTGCTTCTGCTCCGCCTTCGTCTTGCGCGACAGGCCGAAACCGACGTTGTCCCAGACCGTCAGCCACGGAAAGACGCCGTTCTCCTGGAAGACGAAGATGCGGCGCGGGTCGGGGCCGCGCACCGGCCCCCCGCCGACGAGCGCCGTGCCGCTCGTGGCGACCTGGAAGCCGCCGAGCACGTTGAGGATGGTCGATTTGCCACAGCCCGAGGGGCCGACCAGGCAGACGAATTCCCCCTGGCTCACGTCCAGGCTGACCCGGTCCAGCACGACGGTCGGCGGCGCGCCGCGCTTGCCGGGGAAGGTCATGCACAGGTCGCGGAGAGCGACGGCCGGGGCGCCCATGCCAGCTCCTTTCGGGTCAGCGGTTGCCATAGCCCCAACGCACCTCGTCGAAGCGCTCCAGTTGACGCATCAGCAGATCGATCACCAGGCCGATCAGCCCAATCATGATCATGCCGGACACGA
The DNA here is from genome assembly GCA_038239195.1 of Gemmatales bacterium. Taxonomy (GTDB): domain Bacteria; phylum Planctomycetota; class Planctomycetia; order Gemmatales; family Gemmataceae; genus JBBSEZ01. The sequence goes on along the minus strand of JBBSEZ010000054.1, from coordinate 21,201 downwards.
CGAGGTCGTAGCGCCCCCCCTGGTTGCGGGCGTCGATGATCAGGAAGCCCAGCCCGCCCACGTTCGGGTTCAGAACGATCATCTCGGCCGCCACCACGACCAGCCACGCGATGCCCAGGGCGATGCGCAGCCCGGTGAGGATCTGGGGGAGCGTGGCCGGGAGGATCACGCGCCGGAACATCTGGGACCGGGTCAGCCCGAAGTTGCGCGCCGCCCGCACGTAGACCGTCTGGATGTTCTGCACCGCCGCCGTCGCCGACACGGTGATGGGGAAGATGCTGGCCAGGAAGATCAGGAAGACGGGCGCTGTCTCGGTGATGCCGAACCAGACGATCGCCACGGGGATCCAGGCGATCGGCGAGATCGGGCGGAGGACCTGGATCAGCGGGTTGAGCGCCTGGTAAGCGCGGGCGAACCAGCCCAGCGCCAGCCCAAGGGGGACGCCCACGAGGACCGCCGCCAGGAACGCCCACGTCACGCGGAAGAGCGACGAGACCGTGAACTTGAGGAGATAACCTTTCTCGGCCAACTCGATCAGCCCGCGCAGCGCCTCCAGCGGCGTCGGCAACACCGAGGTGCCTGGCGCGGTGGCGCGCGACCAGGAGATGCCTGCGTGCCAGAACAGCAGGCAGGCCGCCGCGACCCCCAGCGGCAGAAGGACGCGTACGACCACTTCGGGGACGGGAAAGCACCGGCGCAGCGCTCCCGGCCCGGAAGGGGCAGCGGGCGGCGGGGGCCCCGAGCTCGACGTATCGGGTAGAGGGGTCACTTGCGGCCCTCCCATTCCCAGGCCTTCAGGGGCCGGCCCTTCTGGACGAAACTCGAGTCGGTGTAGTCCTCGAACGTCACCTTCCCCTGGAAGATCCCGGCCATCCTGGCATATTTCTCGATCTCCAGGAAGTTGGGGCGCTGCACGGTCAGGTTGGTGTACTTGACTCGGTCGGGCGGGGTGGTGAGCGCGAACTCCAGCAGCTTCGGGTCGTCGTACTTGTAGTAGTTCTGATCGACGAACACCGCCGCCTGCTTGCGGTGGACGAGCGTGGTGTCCCGGTCGGAGTCGAGCCACATCCCACTGCGGGCGATGCCGTCCACCAGCGCCTGCACCTCCTCGCGACGGTTCTCGATGGCGTCCTCGCGCACGGCCAGCACGCACGAGATGAACTCCGGCCACACCTCGTTGGTGAGGAACAAGACCCGTCCATAGCCGTCCATCTGGGTGCGCGCCATGATCGGCTCCCCCGAGATGACGGCATCGACGCCGTTGCGCTGTCGGAGCACCGTGGGCATCTCCGGAGGGGGGAGGAACGTCTCCTTGACGTCCTTCATGCTCATGCCGCGCTCGTGGAGCGCCTTGAACAGGATCAGATACTGGTTGGAGAACTTGGCCGGAAACGCGATCGTCTTCCCTTTGAGGTCGCGAATCGTGTGGACGTCCGAGTCTTTGTGGACCATCATCGCGGTGCCGTCGCGATGGCCGAGGTAGACGATGCGGATCGGCGCGCCGCGCTCGCGCAGGTTCATCGCCAGCGGCGCCAGGATGAAGGTCGCCTGGAGGTTGTCGCTCAGCAAGGCGTCCTGGATCGAGCCGAACTCGTTGAACCGAACCGGTTCAAACTGCCCGTCGCCACTCATCTGCTCGTTGATGTAATGGGTCACGGGACAGGTGAGGTGTCAGGTGACCGGCAGGAAGCCGACGCGGAACTTCCTGCGAGCGCCCCCCTCCGGTTTGGCGTCGAACGAGTGCCAGTTGAGGTCCGCGTGCAGCAAAGTGATCGCGGAGGCCCAGCCGAACACGCCCAGGAAAACGGTGCGCCGAAACGTCATGGTTGTGCTCCTCTGTTCCTGTTTCGCAAGGTTGCCCGCAGGGGGGCGAAAGGTCGATCCTTCCGGGCTTCGCGGGCCTCGTCTCCATGAGTTAGCCATCCGGTAAGGCCTTCCTGCTCGCGGGTGCGGGGGCCTTGCGTGCGGCGGCTGCGCTCACCTTGTGGACGGCGAAGATCAGCAGGGCCGTCAGCGTGAGGAGGACCGCGAGCACCACGAGCCATTCGCCAAGGGGAAGGGCGTGTTTCTGAGGTCGCACGAGGGAACCTCTGGTCGAACGAGAATCGACGCGCGCGCCGAGGACCTTCCTCGACGTGCTCCGCGCGGCCGAACGTGCGACCTGTGCGGTCCGCAACTTCGCGCGGTGGATCGCCGGGGACGGAAGCGAGGAAGCGCTCCCGCGCAGAAAATCCGCGCAGGGAACGTCGGGGCCGGCCAAACGAACGACTGGAAACTCAGCGAGGAGGGTGGAAGATGGCCGACGGGTAGACCGAGGGGACGGCAATGAGCCCGGCGCGTGGTCGATGGAAGGACCGTTCCAAGGCGGGCAAACGGGCGGTGGCGGTGGGATGCAGCACCTGCTCGGGAGCGAATCGCGAGTGTGGGCTGGGCACCAGAGGCGAGGGGCCTTTTCGCGAACAACCTGGCCCCTGGCAAGGCGGGGCCGGGACCGGCTCCGCCGGCCCGTCCTGGTCCTGGTGAGCGACGGGCGGGCTGTCGAAGTGGACGTAATCGCCGCAACTCCCCCGAGCCGCGGGGGCCCCCCGGCGAGCGCAAGCATCACCAGGACGAGCAGAAGCGCTCGTGTCTGGGTCTTGCGCCAGGGGCTCCGCAGGCGTTGCATTTCGCGCCCGATTGCTGCCTTGGTGCCTGGAAGAGACACTCAACTGCTAACAGTAGCGAGCGAGGGCGCGGGTCGCAACCATTTTCCTGGCTCTGTTTTCTCGATTCTCTTTCCCGGCGGTCGTTCAATCGCCCTGCCCGGCGCATCGCTTATTAGCCCAGCGCGCAAGGACGTTGGCCGGGGAGGGGCAAACATTCCGGAGCGCCTCGCCAGGCCGCAAGCGGAATCGCGCCGGGGGCCCACCGGTTGCGGCCTGGCAGGGCGCTCCCGGAATTGTTGCCACACCCTGACCGCTGCGCTCGCCTGAATCAACTCGAGGCGGCCACCCTCCCGCATCTACGAGGGCGACGCCCTCCGCGACGTGACCTGGAGCCCCATCCCCTGAGCCACGCTCACTTCTTCTCGTCCTTCAAGTGCGGAAACACGAACGCCGCCCGCACCGGCGCCGGCATCGGCGAGTGGGGCCCCTTCACCGACCGCCAGATCACCTCGTTGAACAGCAGGTCGTCGGCACAGTCCTCCTGGTCCAGCTTGAACGTCTCCGACAACTTCGCCCCCCACGCATCCGGCTTGTTCTTCTCGGTCAGGTCCACAGCCGGCTTCACGTGCTTGTAAGGCGTCAGGTCCGGCTTCGCCTGGAACGAGTGGTACATCGGCCGCGCCGCCGCGTCGAACTGGCTCATCGGCCTCAGCCCCAGCACCAGCTCCATCGTCCGCAGCATGCTGCTCGTCGAGTACATCGTCGAGTCCACAAAGCGCCTTTTCGTATAGGGGCTGACGACGAACGCCACCGTCCGGTGTGCGTCCACGTGGTCGGGCCCGTTCTGGGCGTCGTCCTCCACCACGAAGATGGCGGTCTCCTTCCACAACGAGCTCGTGCTCACCGCCTCCACCACCCGGCCCAGGGCCAGGTCGTTGTCGGCCACCATTGCCCGCGGGGTCGGCTTGCCCACGCGCGTTCCCGCGGTGTGGTCGTTGGGCAGGCGCAGGATGGAAAGCCGCGGCATCGTGCCGGCCTTCTCGAAGCGCTTCCACTCTTCGATGAAGCGGTCGGCCCGCTTCTGGTCGGGGTAGTCGAGGTCGTAGCCGCGGAACCACGGGTCGAAGTGCCCCTCCAGCGCCTTGACGCGCGGCTTGCCGGGGTCTTTCAGCGTCTTGCCGTTGCTGATCCACTCGCCGTAGCTGCGGTAGCTCACGCCCGCCTCCTTGCAGCGGTCCCAGAGGTAGCCGCCCGACGGCCGGGCGATCGGGTCGAACACGCCCTCCGCCGGGTAGAAGGCGAACTTCTTCAGCGGGCTCGGGCGATAGGTCAACGGCCAGACCTTCTCGACGAAGTCGGTCGCGTAGGCCCCCATGCTCCACTCGTGCCCGTCGGCCGACACCTCCCCCTCGACGTAGAAGTTGTCGAGCAGGACGAACTCGCGGGCGAGCTTGTGATGATTCGGAGTGATCTTGTCGCCGAAGATGCACAGGTTGGGGTCGCCGTTTCCCTCCTTCACGTCGCCGAGCATCTGGTCGTAGGTCCGGTTTTCCTTGATGACGTAGATCACGTACTTGATCGGCGACTTGTCGCCCACCTTCTGCGGGATGGGGCTGCCCGGCGACCATCCGCCCACCACGCCCGCGTCGGCGCGCAGCGGGCTACAGGCATAGGCTTGCTTGCGGTAGCCGGCCATCTCCTTGGGGCCCGGCAGGTCGATGATGCCCAGCGTCCCGCGCATCAGCCCTGCGATGTACTGGTAGATGGAAGGAAAGCGCCGGTCGGCGTAGGGCCCGGGGCCCTGCGGGTTGGCCCGCGAAGTCAGGCCTTTGCCGTTGGCGACGTAGATGCGCTTGTCGAGGGCGTTGTAGCGCACGCAGGTCGGATACCAGCCGACGGGGATGAAGCCCAGCGGCTGCGACTTGCCCGGCTCCGAGACCTTGAAGACGGCGAGGTTGTTGGCGTCCGCGTTGGCGACGAACAGGAGCTCCCCGTCCGGCGACAGGCTCAGGCTGCTCGGCGTGTTGCCCGACGGGGCTGCCGGGTAGAGCGCGCACGAGATCGTCTCCAGGCCCTTGCCGCTCCGGGCGTCGAGGACGCTCACCTTCGTCGAGTTGGCGCAGGCCACGAACAGCGCCTTGCCGTCGGGAGACAGCGCCATCTCCGTCGGATGGCTCTCCGTCGCCCACGTCCCCATCACCTTGCCCGCCTTCAGGTCCACCACCGCGACCTTGGCCTGGCCCCACAGGCTCACGAACAGGCGCTTCCCGCCGGGCCCCGGCAGGCAGGCGTAGGGGTACGAGCCCTCGCCCAGCGCGACGGTGCGCCGCTTCTCGGGGGCGGCCAGGGGGACCAAGGCGACGGCGTGGCCCCAGGTCCCCGCGGCGTACAGCGTCTTGCCGTCGCGCGCCACGGCCAGGCCACCAGGGATGAAGGTCTTCGTCGTCTCCGCCACGCGCACGGCCGTGCGCCGGGCCAGGAGGCCATCCTCGAAGGCGAAGGCGTGGACGATCTCGCGCTCCCCGCCGCTGGCGTAGAGGGTGGCGCCGTCCGGCGAGAAGCACAGCCCGAGCCAGGTCTGTTCGAGCGGGACTCGGCAGCAGACGCGCTCCTTGCCCTTTTTCAGATCGACGATTTGCACTTCGTGGGTGCCGTGGCCCGCGTGCAGCACAGCCATCCACCGCCCCGTTGGGTGCAGGGCGAGGTTGACCGGGAAGTCGCCCAGAGGCACCTGTTTGCCTGCCGGCCGCAGCGACCACTGGTTGGGCAGAAGAACGTGCCCGCCCGACTGGAGGCCCGGCAGGGTGCGGGCGATGGCGGGCGCGAGAGCGGGGCCGGCGGGCGCGGGCTGGCCCTCTCGAAACAGGGGCAAGCCGAAGGCCAGGCCCCCGCAAGCGCCGAGGAGGACAAAGGCGGCCAACCAGGAACGGCGACGCATGGGAGCACCTCCGAATGAGCGGAGTGAGGGAGAACAAGTAGATTAGTGTGGCGACGGCCTGTAAAACAGCAAGGAAGATTTCGTGAAGAAGGCGAAAGTCGTGGCGCGACGGGCGGGAAAGTGCCTGGAGGAGAACGGCCGACACCGAGAGGCAGCCATGATCGTACTGGAAGGCGTGAGCAAGCGCTACGGCCCCGAGGGCCCCTTCGCGGTCCGCGACGTAAGCCTGCGCGTGCCGCCCGGCAAGCTGCTCGTGCTGCTCGGCGGGTCCGGCAGCGGGAAGACCACCACCCTGAAGATGATCAACCGCCTCATCGAGCCAACCTCCGGCCGCATCGCGGTCAACGGCAAGAGCGTCCTCGACGTCGATCCGGTCGAGCTGCGGCGCGGCATCGGCTACGCCTTTCAGGGAGTCGGCCTCTTCCCCCACATGACGGTGGGCGAGAACGTCGGCGTCGTGCCGCGCCTGCTGGGCTGGCCGGCCGAGCGCATCGCCGCGCGCGTCGAGGAGCTGCTCGCCCTCGTCCACCTGCCTCCGGAGGAGTTTCGCGCCCGCAAGCCGCGCGAGCTCTCCGGCGGACAGCAGCAGCGCGTCGGCTTCGCCCGCGCCCTCGCCGCGGGGCCTCAGGTGATGCTGCTCGACGAGCCCTTTGGCGCCCTCGACCCGATCACGCGAGACGAGGTGCGCAACGAGTTCCTTGCCCTCCGCCGTCAGCTCAACCTGACGGCGGTGATGGTGACGCACGACATGACCGAGGCGCTGCTGTCGGCCGACCTGATCGCCGTGATGAACGCCGGTCGGCTCGTCCAGATGGGCACCCCGCGCGAGCTGTTGACGAGCCCCGTCGATGCGTTCGTCAAGGAGTTGATGGCCAGCCCGAAGCGCCAGGCCGATCGGCTCGAGGCCCTTGCCGCTGGCCCGCCCAACGGAGCCGCGCCATGAGCGAGCAACTCAAGGAACTGTTCGAGGACCTGCCCTCCTACCTGGGAGGGCACCTGCTGCTCTCCGTGGCGGCGCTGGCGGTCGGCCTGGCGGTCAGCGTGCCGCTGGGCGTGTTGGCGAGCCGGCGGCCCCGGCTTGCCGAGTGGGCCCTGGGCGTGGCGGGCGTGCTCCAGACCGTGCCCAGCCTGGCGCTGCTGGCGCTCATGGTCCCACTTCTGGGTGGGACGATCGGCTTCTTGCCCGCGTTCATCGCCATGACGCTCTACAGCTTTCTACCCATCCTGGCGAACACGGTCATCGGGCTCAAGGGGGTCGATCCCGCCCTGATCGAGGCCGCGCGCGGGCTGGGCATGAGCGCCCGGCAGATGCTCTTCCGGGTGCAACTGCCCCTGGCCGCCCCGGTCATCATCGCCGGGGTGCGCACGGCCACGGTCCTCGTCGTGGGGACGGCCACCCTGGCGACGCCGGTGGGCGAGACGACCCTGGGCAACTACATCTTCGCCGGCCTCAACACGCGCGACCACGTGTCCACCGTGTTCGGCTGCGTCTTCGCCGCCCTGCTGGCGGTGGTGCTCGATCAGCTCGTCCACCTGCTGGAGGTGGCCGCGCGCCAGCGCAGCCGAAACCTCGCCTGGGCCGGGGCGCTGGGCCTGCTGCTCGTCGTGGGCGGGGGCCTGTACGCGCCAGCCGTCCGGGTGCTGGCGCCCCCGGTCAACCCGGCGGTGATCGGCAGCGCCGACTACACCGAACAATACGTCCTGGCGGAGGTGCTCAAGGGCCAGCTCCAGTCCGCCGGGTTCTCGGTGGACCAGCGCAAGGGCATGGGCGAGACGATCGAGTTCGAGTCGCTGCGCGCCAGCAAGATCGACTGCTACGTCGATTACACCGGCAACGTGTGGGCCACCCTGATGAAGCGGCAGGACCAGTTGGGCCCCGAGGCCACGCTGATCGAGGTGGAGAAGTACCTGCTCGCCAGGCACGGCGTGACCTGCCTGGGCCCGCTGGGCTTCGAGAACGCGTACGCCCTGGCCATGCGCGCCGACCGCGCCCGCGCGCTGGGCATCCACACGGTCGCCGACCTGGCGAAGCACTCCGGCAAGATGCAGATCGCGGGCGACCTTCAGTTCTTCCGCCGGCCCGAGTGGGCCGGGGTGCGCAACGCCTACGGCCTGGCGTTCGCCGAGACCAGGCCGATGGATCCGACGCTCATGTATTCGGCCGTGAAGGGCGGCGCGGTGGACGTGATCTGCGCCTATACCAGCGACGGGCGCATCAAGGCCTACGAGCTGGTCGTGCTGGAAGACTCCCGGCAGGCGTTCCCGCCCTACGACGCCATCTTGCTACTGTCTCCCAAGGCGGTGACCAAGCCAGGGCTCCAGGAGGCGCTGTGGCCGCTCGTCCGCTCCATCGACGTGGGGATGATGCGCGACGCCAACGCGCAGGTGGACGTCGAGCGCAGGCGGCCGCGCTCGGCAGGGGCGGCGCTGCTGGAGTTGATCCAGGCTCGCCGGCGCCCGGTCGTTCCGGGCCCCCTGGCACTAACTGCAACCGAGCTCCCGGCGCCGTAGGTTGCCCCGAAGCGTTGTTCGCCTGAAACTGGGACAGTTGGGAGAGCGTACAAATCGTTGAGGAAGGCGGTGGGCCGAGAGGCCGGGCGCCGCGTTTTCGTCCGGCGCGATCGTGCGAGAGGGGGACATCACGTGGCGAGCCTCTATCTTCTCACCGGGGCCGATCAGGGACAGCGGCTTTCCCTCCAGGGAAGCCGAATCGTCCTGGGCCGGGACAACGGGTGCGACATCGTCATCACCGAGAGCATGGTCCGCCACAAGAGCGCCGGACGGACGAGCAGCGTCAGCCGCCGGCATGCCGTCGTGTCGTGCGTCGGGGACAAGTATTACATCGAGGACGGCGACGGTCAGGGCGCCAAGAGCCGCAACGGCACCTTCGTCAACGACGAGCAGGTCCCTTTTCCGGGGCGCGTCCTGCTGCGCAACAACGACCGCATCCGGATTTGCGACTTCTTGTGCAATTTCGACGAGGGCCCGGAGACGGCGTTCTCCGTCGAGGCGTCCATCGACCACGACAGCAGCATCCAGTCGCTGCAAGCGCAGTCCGCGGAAAAGCTCAAGGTCATCCTGGAGATCAGCAACAGCCTGAGCAGCACCCTCGACGTCGATGCCTTGTTGCCCCGGATCGTCGATCAACTGTTCCTGCTCTTCAAACAGGCCGAGCGCGGGCTCATCATCCTGTTGGACGAGGCCACCCAGCGGCTGGTCCCCCGCGCCTTCAAGAGCCGCCGGGCCGCCTCGAGCAACGAGGACGTTCCGCCCGACGCCCGCTTCAGCGACAGCATCGTCCGGCGCTGCCTGGACAATGCGCAAGCGATCCTCGGCAACGACCTCGCCCAGGAGTTTCCCGAAAGCCAGAGCCTCAACGCCCTACCCATGCGCTCGCTGATGTGCGCCCCTCTCTGGTCGCAGGATCACCAGCCCCTCGGCGCCATCCAGCTCGACACCGCGGCGCCCAAGGCAAAGTTCACCCAGGAGGACCTCAACCTCCTGGTTGGCGTCGCCAGCCAGGCCTCGATCGCCCTGTCCAATGCCCGCTTCCATCGGAGCTCGCTGAGCCATCAGCGCCGCGAGCGGGACCTGGAGGTGGCCCACGAGGTGCAGCGAGCCCTTCTGCCCCAGCGCCTCCCCGAGGTGCCCGGGTACGAGTTTTACGCCTACTACGAATCCGCCCTGGAAGTTGGCGGCGATTACTACGATTTCGTGCCCCTGCCCCAGCAGCGCCTTGCCATCCTGCTGGGCGACGTGGCGGGCAAGGGCGTGGCCGCCGCCCTGGTCATGGTCAAGTTCAGCGTCGAGGCCCGCGCCTGCCTGCTGAGCGAGCCCGGGCTTCCCGCCACCCTGGGCCAGGCCGTGAGCAAGCTCAACGCGATCATGAAGCCGTCGCTCCTGGCCGAGCGGTTCGTGACGCTTGTCGCGGTGGTGCTCGACCCCGGGACGCACGTGGTCACGCTGGTGAACGCCGGCCATCCGTCTCCGCTGCTTTCGCGTCGCGCCACGGGGGCCGTGGAGGAAGCGGCCCCGGCCAAGGTTTCCGGTCTGCCCATCGGCATCCTCGACGCCTGCGACTACGAATCCTGCCAGATCAAGCTGGGGCCAGGGGACGGCCTGGTGCTGTTCAGCGATGGCGTCACCGAGGCGATGGACGCGCAAGACCACCTGTTCCGGGCGAAAAGGGCCCACGCGATCCTTGGGGCCGAGCCCTTTGCCGCGCGGGCGACCGGCGAGCGCCTCATCCAGGCCGTGAAGCAGCACGCCTCCGGCCCCAGTCAGCAGGACGACGTCACCCTGGTGTGCTTCGGCAGGACCGGCGAAGAAGAGACGCCTTCTCTTGGCAACGGGAAAACCCGGGAGACACCCCCGTGAAGCACAAGCGCGAACCGTCTGCCCGCCGCATGCCCATGAGGCGGTTCCTGGCCTGGTCCGTCCACTTCTACACGGCGTTGGGCCTGGTGGCGGCCGCGGGCATCGCGGTGCTGCTCGTGCGGCCCGACGGCGAATCGTTTCGTTGGGCCTTCGTGCTCATGCTGATCGCCACGGTCATCGACGCGACCGACGGGACGCTGGCGCGGCGGGCCCGCGTCAAGGAAGTGTTGCCCGGCTTCGACGGCCGGCGGCTCGACGACCTCGTCGATTTCCTGACTTACACGTTCCTGCCTCTGTTCCTGATCCGGCAGGCGAGGATCTTACCGGAAGGCCAGGACGCCTGGCTGCTCCTCCCTCTGCTGGCGAGCGCCTACGGCTTCTGCCAGGTATCTGCGAAGACCGACGATGGCTACTTCCTCGGCTTCCCGTCGTACTGGAACCTCGTCGCGTTCTACCTCTACGTGCTGCAACCGCTGTCGGGCTGGCTGGCGCTGGGCATCGTGGTGGGGCTGGCGCTGCTGACGTTCGTGCCGACGCGCTACCTGTATCCGACGCAGGGAGGCAGGCTCAACCGACTGACGAACGTGCTGGGGGTGGGCTGGGCCGCGCTGCTGCTCGGCGTGATGTGGGCGCTGCCGTCCACCGCGCCGGGGCCGGACGCGCCCGCCGACGGTCTGGCCCGGCGGTTGGGCGTGCTGTCGCTGTACTTCCCGCTCTACTACATGGCGGCGTCGTGGATCGTCAGCCTGCGCATCTGGCGGAGGCGGCGAAGGGCGAGACTGGCGGAGGCGGCGCTGTCGTGAGGAAGCTCCTCACGATTGCTTGCGGCGCGCGGCCGCAAGGCGCTTCACGAACGCGGCGTGGGGACGGCTGGCGAGGCCTTGCTGAACGACCTCGATGAGGCGAGAACCGTTGTGGTCGATCAGGGCTTGGCGATCAATCCACAGCCCCGGGAAGAAGACCGACCGGCAGATGCCGTCCCGGGAAAATTTGAGTTCCTCCTCCGCGGGGAACTGGAACCAGTGCAGTTCCTCCTCCTCGATGCAGTACACCAGGTACTCGCGCACCCCGGCAAGCCGGTAGTCGTCGCGCTTCTGGTTCATGTCGAGGGAGCGCGAACTGTAGGCGACCTCGACAACCAGTTCCGGTGCGCCTACCAGGTACGCTTCGTCATTGACGTACGATTGCCCCCCATGCTCCCGGAGGATGCGCATGTCGAGGTCGGGTTGCGGCTCGCTCTCCTCACCGAGGATCATCGTGGAATTGTCGCCAGCCTCGACGCCAGGTGTGCCCGCCGCGTAGAGGCCGAGGACCAAATTCAGATCGGAATGATACGTCGCGTGCGGACGGCGTAATGGCGAGGCCACGTAGACGATCCCTCCGACCAGTTCAAATTGTTTGCCGTCGGGATAGCTCTGATAGCGGCGGTGAAACTCGGGCTGCTTCATCCGATCGCCGTTCACCAGGAGCGGAACGCTCCGAAGAGGCTTCGCCGAGGGCGCGGGAAGGAGAGTACTCATGGTCCGGCCTCCTATCGGGGCATGATACCCGATATCTCGACGAGCGGGAATAGGGGCCGCGGAGCCTCATTTCGCGCTTGCCCTTCAGCGTGCGAAGCCGGACAATTTCCCTCGCGACGTCTTTTGCCCCGGCGCTCACGCGATGGCCACCATTCCGCGCACCGCCGACGCCTCCACCAGCCAGTTGCCGACCAGCATCTGGCGCGCTCCCCTCGTGCCCTTCGCCCTAGCCGTCACCCTCGGCATCGTCGTCGATCGCTACGCCCCCATCCCGCTTCTGGTCAGTCTCCTCGCCGGCGCCGTCTTCCTGCTCGCCTGGCTGATCGCCCAGATAGGCGCGCGTTCCGGCCTGCCCATTGCCTACCTGGCCCTCGCCGCCGCCGCGTTCGGGGCGGCCTACCACCACTTCCAGCGCGACTTCTATCCCGCCGACGACGTCGGCAACTTCGCCCCAAGCGAGCCGCGGCCGGTGGCGCTGCGCGGCACCATCGACGAGGAGCCGCGCCGCACGGTGCCCCGCAACGACAACTCGCCGCTGCGGTCGCGCCCCCAGGGCGAGACCGCCTCGACCGTGGTCCTCGTCAGCGCCGTTCAGCACGACGGCGCGTGGGCCCCGGTGTCGGGCCGCGTGCGCCTCCAGGCCAGCGGCCCCTTGCCACCGCTCCACATCGGCGATGAAGTCGAGGTGATGGGGCGCCTGGCGCTGATCGCTGGGCCCGCCAATCCCGGCGAGTTCGACTTCCGGGCCTACTGCCGCGACCGAGGCATCCGCGCCCAGATCAGCGTCCGCCACGCCCCCGCCGGGGTGGCCCGCCTGGAGCGCCGCTGGCCGACGTCGTGGCGCGGCTGGCTGGCGGTCGGGCGCGGCTGGGGCCAGCGCGTCCTGATCGAAAAGCTCCCGCCGCGCACTAGCGGAGTGGCCGCGGCGCTCCTGCTCGGCGAGGGGGCGCCGATGACGAACGCGGACTGGGAGAAATACGTCCGCACCGGCGTCATCCACGTCCTCGCCATCTCGGGGCAGCACCTCGTGATCCTGGCCGGCTTCCTCTGGTTCGTCTTGCGGCGCGTGGGCGTGCGCCAGCGGCCCGGCGCCGTCGTCGTCGCGCTCTGCCTGCTCGCCTACGCCCTGCTGACCGGCGGCCGGCCCTCGGCCATGCGCGCCGGCGTGACGGTGTGCGTCGTGGCAGGGGCGATCGTGCTGCGTCGGCGCACCCTCCCCGCCAACCAGTTCGCGCTCGCCTGGCTGGCGGTGGCCCTGCTCAATCCGACCGACCTTTTTGACGCCGGCTGCCAGTTCTCTTTCCTGGCCGTCGCCGTCCTCTACTGGGCCACGCGCTGGCTTTCGGACAAGGAAGACGATCCGATCGAGGAGGCGCTCGACGCGGCGCGCCCGCTTTGGCTGCGGGCCGCGCGCCAACTGGGCTGGATGGTTTTGGAGAGCTACGTCGTGACGGTCCTGATCTGGGTCGTGATAGCGCCCCTGTCCGCCTCGCGCTCCCACATCATCCCAACTGCGGGCCTTCTGCTGGGCCCGCCCCTGACGCTGCTCGCCACCATTGCCCTCTTCTTCGGGTTCGCGCTTCTGGCCCTCTCCCCGCTGCCCGCCGCCTTCACCTACCTCCCCGCCAAGGTCGTTCACCTCTGCATCGCGCTCTGTGAAGACCTCGCGGATTGGGGCGAGAGCTGGAGCGCGCACGTCTACCTTGCCGACGTTCCCCTGTGGTGGCTCTGGTTGGGCTACCTGGCCTTCCTCATCGCGCTCACGCAGGAACCGTTGCGCGCCCGCTGGCGCTGGGGCGCGGTCGCGGCGCTGGCCTGGTTGTGCGTCGGCCTCGGCGCCGGCGCGGCGCGCTTCCCCAAGGACGAGCTCCGCTGCACCTTCCTCGCGGTCGGCCACGGGGGTTGCACCGTCCTCGAAACGCCCGATGGCCGGGTGCTGCTCTACGACGCCGGCGCGATCAATGGCCCGGAGGTGACGCGCCGGGTCATCGCCCCTTACCTCTGGTCGCGCGGCGTGCGCCGCATCGACGAGGTGTTCCTGTCCCACGCCGATCTCGACCACTTCAACGGCCTGGCCGATCTGCTCGAGCGCTTCTCGGTCGGCCAGGTCACCTGCACGCCCACCTTCCAGCAGCGCGACAACGCCCCCGTCCGCCACACCCTCGCCATGCTGGCGCGCCAGCGCGTGCCCATCTGCATTGTCTCGGCGGGCGACAGGCTGAGCGCCGGCCCGGTCGCGTTCGAGGTGCTCCACCCGCCGAGCAAGGGCCCCGCCGGGCCCGAGAACGCTCGCAGCCTCGTGCTGCGTGTGCGCCACGCCGGGCACTCCTTCCTCTTGACCGGAGACCTCGAAGGCCAAGGCATGACCCAGGTGCTCGCCTCGCCGGGAGAGCGGGTGGACGTCCTCATGGCGCCCCATCACGGCAGCCACCGCGTCGATGGCTCCGGGCTGACGAAGTGGTGCCGGCCGCGCCTGGTGGTGTCGTGCCAGGGCCCGCCCCGCGGCGCCAAGAAGGCGCCCGCGCTGTACACCAAGGGAGGGGCGACCTTCTGGACGACGCACGAACACGGGGCCGTCCGCGTGCGCAGTCACGCCAGCGGGCTGGTCGCCGAGACGTTCAGCACCAAGGAGCGCCGGGCGGTGCGCCGCGAGGGGGCACGGGAGTGAGCGACGCAGGGCGTTGTTGATTGTTGCGAGCGAACCGTAGGGCCCCTCGTCAAGCGGCTGGCGGGAAGGCCCCTTCGACGTACCGCTCGATCTCGGACAGGTAGCGATCGACGATTTTCTCTCTCACGTCTTCGGGTTGGAACTGCGCGAAGAACTCGGCGCGCGACTGGTAGCGGGCGAGCATCGAGGCGTTCTGGAGGACGTGGTAGGCGGTGTGGATGTCGGGGTGTCGGTGCTGGACATACGCCAGGCGGTCGTCGTGCGCGGTGCTGTGGCCTTCCCCACCTGCGGCGCGCAGCAGTTCGACCAGATGCACGGCGGTGTAAAAGGCGGCGACGACCACCCAATCCGGGAACTCGTCGAGGTGGATCGACTCCAGGAACCTGCGGTTACTGTCCGCCTTCTTGCGGTGCTGGTCCGCGCTGGGCATAAACTTCCAACGCCCCCTCCAGGTTGAAGAACGTCGAGAGCTCGTCGGCCCTCGGCAACTGCGAGACGCCGACACGCCACCCGGCCTTCGCGAGCCGCATTTCCAAAGCCGCGACCTCCTCGGCCAGTTCGAAGTCGAAGCGGGGCGAGCTCGTCACGACGAACACCTGGACGTGGCCGGCCGGCCGGGGCACGTAGCAGGCCGACAAGCGTTCGGCGTTGACGACACACCAGTCGTGCAGGGGCAAGAGGAAGCCGCGTTTGAAGCGCGCGACTCGCTCTTCGACGCGCACGGCCTCCCGGCACGCCTCGGTGGCCTTCTCGGCGCTGATGAAGAAGACGTCCTGGTCCTCGGGCGTGACCATGACCTGCCCGGCGCCGTAGCTCAACCGGATGGGCTCCCGACGGGCCAGTGCTTTCTCCATTTATTGTTCTCCACCGGCCAGGGGAACCGCGACGGTCAGAAGAGGCTTTTCCACTGAGATCCTAGCTACCCGCATGGGCGGCGCCAAGAAGGCGCCCGCACTGTACACCAAGGGAGGGGCCGCCTTCTGGACGACGCACGAGCACGGGGCCGCCCTCGTTCGCCACCAAGGAGCACCGGACAGTGCGCCGCGAGGCGACCCAGGAGTGAACCATGTCGGACCGATTCGTGATCGTGGCGTCCTACCACTTCCCCTTGGAGGCGCAGATGGCGAAGAACCTTCTCGAGACGGAGGGCATCCACGCCTTCCTGGCGGGCGAGTTGACGGGCGACACCCTCAACGGCCTCGGCCAGGAGGTCCATCTCCAGGTCCACGAGCAGGACGCCCGGCGGGCCGTCAGTGTCCTCGCAAGCGTGTCCGCGGAGGCCTCGCTCGACGACGACTGGGAAGCGCGGGCCGAGAGCGGCGCGGGCGTCTGGACGTGCTCGCTCTGCGGCACGCCGGTGCCCCTCGACGTGGCCGTCTGCCCCGCTTGCCAGACGCCCAACGCCAACGTCACCACCAACCGGCTCGACACCTGGACGGCTGCGGCCCGAGCCCGGCGCCAGCCCGACGAGCCGAAGAGCGGGCAGGTGCAAGCGGAACCTCCCCGGTCCCCTCCCACCGGCGCCGCGGAAGGTCGCGAGGGGCCCGCGCCGAAATCCGGGGCAGGGTGTCTCGTGCTGTTCTGCGTCCTGACTGTGCTGCCGGCCTGGCTGCTGTGGCGCTAAGGGCGAGCCTTCTGCCCCAAGGAGGATCGACGATGTCCGACGAGCTCGTCGCGGTGGCGTCCTACCTGGCGCCCGTGCTCGCCGAGATCGCCCTGAGTCGGCTGCGCGCCGAAGGCATCGAGTGCTTCTCCACCGGCGACGTCTCCGCCGGGACGTTCGCAGGCGTCAGCGGGCTCGGCGGCCCCGTCGCCGTCCACGTTCGCGCGGCGGACGCCCCGCGCGCTCGCCTGCTCCTCGCCGAACTGGGCGAGCCTCCCGAGCCCGACTGGGAAGCGCAGGCCGCCGCGGAGGACGGCGTCTGGCTCTGCTCGCTGTGTGGCGAGCCGGTCCCCCTCGATCAAAGCACGTGCCCCGGTTGCGAGATGCCCCGAGACGCCGTCCGCGAGGAGCGCTCCAGGGCCCTCCCGCGGCCGCGGCCGGCCGGGACAGGGCCCGAAGAGGGCATTCAACGCCCGGGCCAGGTCATGACGGGGCCGCCGGCCGTGCCGGAACACGAGCTCCTGGAAGACGCCCCCGAGATGGTCGATCCGGAGACGTTCCTGGCCGACGAGCTCGCCCGCCGCGCTCTCCGCGCCGCCATCTTTGGCCCCATGGCGTGTGGCCTGTTCAACTTTTACTCGCTCTGGCTGCTGTTTCGGCTCTGCCTGATGCCGGGCGAACTGAGCCCGCGCAGCAGCAGGCGGCTCGCGCTGGCGTTTGCGATCAACGTCCTGGTGGCGATCTTCTTGGCCCTCGTCTTTGGCTCGTATTCCTGGCTGATGGGCGACTGAGCCGGTCGAAGCCCCCGCTCAGCGCCGGCCGTAGTAACCCTCTTCGTCCTCCCCGTCCCGGGGGCGCCGGGGCGGGCCCCGCTCGTCGATCCCCCGGTCCTCGCGATCCCGCGCCGCCGCGCCGCCCCAGCCTTCGTCTTCGTCCTCGGGGCCCTCGCGCCGCAGGGCGCGGCCGCGAGCGAACGCCTGCGCAACCGAAGGAATCAGCAGGAGAACAACGACGAGGATGGGATAGAGAATGAACGCCACCTGGAAAGCCACTCCCCCAAAGAAGCCCATCTTCCCACCCACCCCCGCCCCCGGCGGCATGTTCGGCGCGAGGTGCGTCTCGATGTACTTGTCCGTGACGGGCCAGAGAACGAACAGCGTGTAGGCAATGTTCCCAACTGCACGGAAGATGCTCAGGGCGGCGTAAACGAACGAGAGGTAGCGGGCCCACGGTTGCATCATGAGGAGGCCGACCCCGCACATCAGCAACAGCATGGCCAGGATCAGGCCGAGGACCATGTAGACGATCTGCTCCGGCATGTAGCCCGCCGCGTTCTGGGCGAGGTACATCTGCATGTGGACGCTGGAGCCTGGCGGGGCTTGCCCTCCGGCTCCCCCCGCCCCCCCGGACATTGCGCCCAGGGTGAGCAACCCCACGCCGGAGCACAGCACCACGATCAACCCGAAACCGCCGCCAATCAAATGCAGGATGGCTAGCACCAGGACGACGGTCGGTCGCTGCGGTCTCATGAGGGGCCTCGATGCTGTTCGACGGGGACAAGGGAGAAGCCGACTGCCGGTGTGGGATCAACTCGCCGCCTTGATGGCCGTCCCTGCGGGCAGCGCCTTGCCGTTGACCTTCTTGACGCCCTTGCGCTCGAACACCGCCAGCGAATAGCCGAAGCCCGGTCCGCCTATCAGCGTGCTCTCCGCGTTGACCGTCAAGTTGCCCTCGTCGTCCAGGGCGGCGCCGACGCGCGGCCGGTTGGGCCCGCCCAGCGACAGCGACAGATACACGAACTTCGTCTTGAAGTTGACGTCCGGCAACCTCTCCGTCGGCCGCCACGCCTTCCAGACCTTCTCGAAGGTCTTCGGGTCGGTGAGGACGGGGCTCCTCGGCGCCTCCTTGGCCAGCTTCTCGTCCTTCACTACGGCGCCCCACTCCTGCGCCGGCACGACCAGCTTGCGCTTCCCCTTGAGGGGCTGGGCATCGGCGGACAGCGCCAGGAAGCCAGCCAGCAGGAAGCCGAGGCAGACACTTCGCTTCGACATGGCAATCTCCCCTCTGGGCGCCCGGCTCACTGCCGGGCCAGGACGTGGAAGCGCTCGCGCAACTGGCAGGTGACCGGGCCGGGCTTGCCGTTGCCGACGGCCCGGCCGTCCACCTTCACCACGGGCACCACCTCCGCGGCCGTGCCGGTCAGGAAGCACTCGTCGGCGGCGTAGACGTCGTGGCGCGTCAGGGCCACCTCTTGCACCGTGATCCCGGCGCCGATGGCCAGTTCGATCACGGCGTCGCGCGTGATGCCCTGCAAGATGCCCGCGTTGCTCGGGGGGGTCCGCAGAATGCCGTGCTTGACCACGAAGAGGTTGTCGCCGGTACACTCCGCCACCTCGCCGAGGTGGTTGAGCATGATGGCCTCCTGGCAGCCCGCCCGGACGGCCTCGGCCTTGGCCAGGATGTTGTTCAGATAGTTCAGCGACTTGACGCGCGGGCTCAGCGAGTTGGGATGGTTCCGAATGAACGACGACGTGATGACCTCCAGCCCTTCCTCGTAGTATTTGGAGGGGTAGAGGCTGATGTCGTCCACGATCACGATGATCTGCGGGTCGGAACACTTGTTCGGGTCGAGGCCCAGCGAGCCGGCCCCGCGCGTGATGACGAGGCGCACGTAGCCATCGACCTTGTCGTTGGCCTTGATGGTGCGATTGACCTCGTCGGTCATGCGCTCGCGCGACCAGGGCACCTCGAGGGCCACGTGCCTGGCGCTCTCGTAGAGCCGCTCGACGTGCTCGTGCAGACGGAAGGCCTTGCCGCTGTAGATGCGGATGCCCTCGAAGATGCCGTCGCCGTAGAGCAGGCCGTGGTCGTAGACGCTGACCTTGGCGTCGGCCTTGTCGAACAGCTTGCCGTTGATGTTGACCTTCGTCATCCGCGGCCTCCTTTGCGTTCGTCCCGACCTTCCGTGTCGGGAGAGAGCGTGGTGCGAGGCCGCGGACCAATCACTCGGCCCTGCGCCACGGTAAACGATCGTCAATCGCCGCCTGCTCTTGCTCGGGCACGGCCTCCGCCTCACAGAGGGCGTAGGAAGGAGGGCGATGGTCGGCCCCTTCGACGCGCCCCTTGACGAGCCGCACGACCCGGTCGCTGTCGGCGACGAGGTCGAGGTTGTGCGTAACCATGATGATAGTGAGCCCTTCCTGCCGGTTCAAGTCGCGCAGGAGCCCCACGATCTCCGCTCCCTTTTCGGGGTCGAGGTTCCCCGTCGGCTCGTCGGCCAGCAGCACCCGAGGCCGATTGATGAGGGCCCGCGCGATCGCCGCCCGCTGGAGCTCCCCGCCGGAGAGCTCGCGCGGGCGGTGCTTCAGGCGGTGCCCCAGCCCCATCCGCTCGAGCAATTCGGTCGCGTTCTTGCGCAGGCGCCGGCGCTGGCCGAACCAGCTCCAGAAGGAGTGGCGGATCATCTCGGGCATCAGCACGTTTTCGAGCGCGTTGAGCTCGGGGAGCAGGTGGTAGAACTGGAAGATGAACCCGAAGGTAGCGTTGCGCAGCGGGTCACGCCGTTGGGCGGGGAGGTCGTCGATGCGCTCGCCCTCGAAATGGACGCTGCCCTCGTCGGGCTGGTCGAGCGTGCCGAGCAAGTGCAACAACGTGCTCTTGCCGCACCCGGAGGCGCCGACGACGCACAGGAACTCGCCGGCGTGGACTTCGAGGTCCAGGCCATTGAGCACCCGAACCTCCTCGCCTTTGCGATACGACTTGTGCAGGTTGATCGCCGACAGCAGAGGGGCCCTCATGATCTCGTGCTCCTTTGGTTCTCGGTCGTTGGGGGCGGTTCCCTCACCCCCCGGCCCCCTCTCCCAGAACGGGAGAGGGGGAGCAAGGCAGCAGACGACGCCGCGCCACTCGCCTCACTCGTACCGCAGCGCCCGCACCGGGTGCAGCAGCGCCGCGCGGAGGGCGGGCAGGATGCTGAAGACGACGGCGATGCCGACGGCGCCGACGTTGACGAGGAGCACGCTGAGCGGCTGGATGTCGGTCGGGATCTCCTTGAAGTAATAGACGTCGCGCGGGAAGATCTCCTGCCCGGTCATTTTCGTCAGGAAGTGCTCGATCTCGTTGATGTAGACCGTGATGCCTACCCCCAGGCCGCTGCCCAGCATGGCGCCGATCAATCCTAGCAGCAGCCCGTAGCCGAGGAAGATCTTGAGCACCCCGGCGTTGGACGCTCCCAGCGCCTTCATGATGCCGATGTCGCGCGTCTTCTCGAAGACGATCATCGAGAAGATGGCGAGGATGCCGAACCCCGCCACGGCGATGATCATGAACAGCAGCACGTTGAGGATGCCCTTCTCGATGCTGATGGCCGCGAGCAGCGGGCCCTGCTTGTCCTCCCAGCTCAAGACCTCCATCCGCGCCGGGCCGAACAGGGCGCGCAGGCGCTCCTTGACGACCTTGGTGTCGCGCTGGTCCTTGAGCTTCACCTGAATGCTGGTGACGCGCCCCTCCATCGTGCGCAGCTTTTGCAGATACGCCAGGGGGACGAAGACGTAGTTGGAGTCGTATTCGCTCATCTCGGAGCGGAAATAGTCGCACACGATGAACCGGGCGTAGACGGGCTGGAGCCGCTGCCCGCCGATGGTGGTGATGATGACGTCGTCGCCGGGGTGGAGGGTACACTTTTCCCGTTCGGGGTCGTCCGGGCCCTTGCTCCGGTCGCGGTAGTGGGCGATGGCATGCCCGAGGATGACGCACTCCGGGACGAGCTCTCGGCTGGGGGGCGGGTCGGGCGGCGGCCTCTCGCCCGGCGCGAGCGGCTGCGGCACCGGCGCGGGCTCGTTCGCAACGTGCCAGCGCCGGATGTCGTCGTAACGGCGCTGGCCGTCCTCGTCGAGCTTGAACGTGGGCCTGCCGCGCTGGTGGACGATGTGCTCGGCAAACCCGCCGACGCGGGCCCGGCCCTCGGGCTCGATGCCGATGAGCCGGATGGGCCGCGCGAAGGGGGCGTGGTTGTAGGTGTACTGGAGCATCGCGAAGATCTCCAGCGTCGGCGTCATGGCCTCGATGCGCTCCGCGAGGAAGGGGTCGGAGCGAATCAGGGCCATCTTTCCTTCGGGGTCGTGGAAGCCGTTGTAGTCATACGACTCGATGATGACGTCGGAGAGCAGCCCGTGCAACCGCTCCCGCAGTTTGGTGCTGAAGCCGCTCATCACGCTGTTGACGACGATGAGCGTGGCGACGCCGAGCATGACGCTGACGATGCAGACCATCGCCAGGTAGCGCGTCCGCAGATACCGCCAGCAGAGCAGAACTTTGTACACGACTGTCCTCGTGGGGAATCGCCGCCCGCGAGCCCGGGCCCTCGTTTAGCCGCGCGGAGCGCAAGTGGGCCGCCGACGACGCGGCAGGCGTGCGTCGCGTCACCGCGGGCCGCCGTCGGGCGGGCGGGG